>FR902901.1 GCA_000438155.1 Firmicutes bacterium CAG:95 | reverse complement strand
GTAGTAAATTTGACACTACCAATAACAATTGGGAGGTATAGGTATGATTTCAAAAATTTTGGGGAATTATCTTATCAGTAAGGGGAAGATTACATCGGAGCAGTTAGACGATGTAATAGAAGAAATTACCAGGGTTCGTGTGAAGTTAGGGCTGATTGCAGTAGCAGAAGGGATGATTACGCAGGAACAGGCAGATAAGATCAATCGTCTGCAGGCAGTGATGGACAGGCGTTTTGGTGATATTGCGGTTATTAAGGGGTATCTGACACAGAAGCAGGTGGACGAGCTGCTGAGACTTCAGGGAAACCCGTATCTTGCATTTGCACAGGCTCTTGAGAATCTGAACCTGATGAAGATCACAGAGCTTGACGATATTATGAGAGAATATCAGGCAGAGAATGAATTTACGAACTCCAGTATGGAGGACTTAAAGAGTGATGATGTGGATCGCGTATTACCGCTGTTTTTGCCGACAGATGCAGCAGAGTATCTGGATATGGCAGGGGTGGTACTCCGTACGATGATGCGTTGTGTTGATAATAATGTCATGCCAATGAAGGCATATTTTGATAAACAGTACCTTGCAGATAACGGTGCAATGCAGCTTGTAGAGGGCGAGAGGCCGGTTACCTGTGCTTTCGCGGGAAACGGTCAGGCACTTTTACCGATTGCCTCCTGTTTCGGACATGAAGCGTTTGAAAAGGTGGATGAGGACGCTCTGGATGCTGTGGCAGAGCTGATTAACTGCATAAATGGTCTGTATGCATCGGATATGAGCCAGCAGAGAATTGAAATGGAATTATGTCCTCCGGAATTTTCCGATTCCATCAGTGGATTTTACAGCGGAAAGATGCTGGTGCTTCCACTTGAAGTATGTGGAGAGACTATACGGGTGCTTATTACCATAGGCGACAGCCTTGAAATGCGATAGAGAAAACAGGAGGAGAAATAAGAAATGGGAAAGATACTGATCGTAGATGACTCCAGAACATCCCGTAAGATGTTGAGAGAGATTTTGGAGGGCATGGGACATGAAATTGCCGGGGAGGCCACGAACGGTGAGGAAGGCTATGTCATGTATAAGGAACTCAATCCGGATCTTGTAACTCTGGATATTACCATGCCGAAGATGGATGGTATTGAAGCCCTGATGCTGATTAAGAAGTATAACGAGAATGCAGAGGCAGTAATGATTACAGCAGCAGGACAGAAGGAGAAGATGATTCAGGCAGTAAAATACGGGGCATCCGAATTTATCACGAAGCCTTATGAAAGTGATGAGGTGGAGCGTATTATTGCACAGATTCTGGATTGATTTTTCACAGGAAACAAAAGGAAAGATCCATAAGATCTTTCCTTTTTAGCAAAAAGGGAGCAGAAAGCAGATGGAACTATCAGAATTTAGTCAGATTCCGGTGTGGCTCAGAGAATTACGGGAATTGAATATGCTGTCAGTAACGATCCGGCTTCTGCTTGCTCTTCTTTCAGGAACCCTGATCGGAATTGACCGTGGAATGAAGCGTCGTGGCGCCGGAATTAAAACGCATGTACTGGTCTGTCTTGGGGCGACACTTGTTATGATGACCGGACAGTATATTGTGGATTATTTTGGCACCAGACAGGAGGTTGCACGTCTTGGAGCGCAGGTAATCAGCGGAGTCGGCTTTTTGGGAGTCGGTACGATCATTGTAACGGGCCGGAATCAGGTAAGAGGACTCACTACGGCGGCGGGGCTCTGGGCTTGTGCCTGTATCGGACTTGCGTTGGGAATCGGGTTTTATGAAGGGGCATTTGTTATGCTGGTACTCGTTCTGGTTACCTTTGTGGGGCTTGCAAGGCTTGACCGGTATGTCTATATGCATTCCCGTGTGCTGGAGCTCTATATCGAGGTGGACAGTGCGAAGAGCATTGTGGAACTGCGTAAGCAGCTCCGTAAGATGGATCTGCGGATAGCAGGATTTGAAACTATGGAGACTATGATCAGGGGAGATGATACTGCGGTGATGACCAGTATTGAACTTGCCGGTCCCCATATGCACGACTCGACGATACAGGTAATCCGTGACATTGAGGGAGTTGTTTATGTAGAGGAACTGTAAGCGCTTTTGACTTGCATTTTAAGCGTAAAAGCGTTATAGTTTTTAAGAAATACGTAATTATTCAGTATGTTCTGACGGGACAGAAATATAATGATATGAGTGTCATTTGTGCAGGAACATCTGGTAACAGGAACGGATATCATTTCAGGATATTTATGGAGGAGATTATGGCAGGACAGACGAACTTACAGAAGGATGTGCTGGTACTGAATATGGAACATCAGCTTTTGGAAATTGCACAGAACATGTTTGATAAGGAGATTGCAGAGCTTACAGATCAGGAGCTGTATTATGTGGTGCTTGTATTAACGAAGCGCCTCATGAAGGTCTCGGATGAGAATGAAGGCGAGAAGAAGGTGTTCTATATCTCCGCAGAGTTTCTCATAGGTAAGCTGCTTTCCAACAATCTGATTAATCTTGGCGTATATGACAAGATGGTGGAGATCCTTGATAAATATGGAAAGAAGCTTTCTGTGATCGAGGAGGTTGAACCGGAGCCTTCTTTGGGAAATGGCGGTCTTGGAAGACTTGCTGCCTGCTTTATGGATTCCATTGCAACGCTGGGATTACCCGGTGAGGGAATCGGATTAAATTATCATTTCGGTCTGTTTAAACAGGTGTTCCGTGATAAACTGCAGTGTGCAGAGAAGAATGAATGGATGGAGAAGGAATCCTGGCTTACCAGAACAGATATTTCCTTCGATGTTTTTTTTGGCAGGAAAAAGGTCGTTTCCCGGCTATATGACATTGATGTTCCGGGATATGACAGTGGTGTCAATAAGCTTCGTCTCTTTGATATTGAAAGTATAGATGAGAGTCTTGTTAAAAAGGGCATCGACTTTGATAAGGAAGCCATTGAGAAAAACCTTACCTTATTCCTTTATCCGGATGATTCGGATGAGGCGGGCAATCTGCTCCGTATTTATCAGCAGTATTTCATGGTATGTAATGCGGCACAGATGATTCTTCATGAGATGAAGGAGAAGAAGTATGATCTTCGTAAGATGTATGAGCATGCAGTCATCCAGATCAATGACACGCATCCAACCATGATTATTCCGGAGCTGATCCGTATTCTTGTGGAAGACAAGGCATTTACCATGGATGAAGCGATTGAAGTGGTAAGTAAATGCTGTGCCTATACCAATCATACGATTCTGGCAGAGGCTTTGGAGAAGTGGCCTTTAAAATACCTGGAGAAGGTCGTTCCCCAGCTTGTTCCTTATATTAAGGAGTTGGATAAGAGAGTAGCTGCGAAATACAAGGATCCGAAGGTGCAGATTATTGATAAGGATGGCAGAGTGCACATGGCACACATCGACATTCACTATGGATTTTCTGTAAACGGTGTGGCTGCAATTCATACAGAGATTTTGAAGAATACGGAACTGAATGCGTTTTACAGGCTGTATCCCGAGAAATTCAATAATAAGACGAACGGTATTACCTTCCGCCGCTGGCTGATGAGTTGTAACCGTGAGCTGTCAACCTATCTTGCACAGACCATCGGGGATGGCTTTAAGAAGGATGCCGATAAATTAGAAAAGCTTCTGGAATTTAAGGATAATCCGGAGGTTCTGGATCAGATTGCGCAGATCAAAATGAACCGCAAGCAGGAGCTGGTTGCATATGTGAAGGAAAACGAAGGCGTTACTTTAAATCCGGATTCCATTTTTGACATTCAGATTAAGCGGCTTCACGAGTATAAGCGTCAGCAGATGAATGCCTTATACATTATCCATAAATATCTGGAGATTAAAGCAGGTAAAAAGCCGGTTCGTCCCATCACCTTTATTTTCGGAGCCAAGGCAGCACCGGCCTATATCATTGCACAGGACATCATCCATTTACTTCTGGTATTACAGGAAATCGTGAATAACGATCCGGATGTGAACCGGTACATGACCGTTCTGATGGTGGAAAACTACAATGTAACCTATGCAGAGAAGCTGATCCCGGCATGTGATATTTCCGAGCAGATTTCTCTTGCATCCAAGGAAGCATCCGGAACCGGCAACATGAAGTTCATGCTGAACGGTGCCGTGACGCTGGGAACCTCCGATGGTGCGAACGTTGAGATTAATGAGCTGGTTGGAGATGATAACATTTATATCTTTGGTGCGAAATCCGAAGAGGTTATTGAGCATTATGCCAAAGCTGACTATGTTTCAAAGGATTATTATGAAAGGAGTCCGGTGATTAAGGAAGCCGTGGACTTTATCGTTGGAAAGCAGGCACTGGCAGCAGGACATAAAGAGAATCTGGAACGTCTCTATAAGGAGCTTCTGAATAAAGACTGGTTTATGACACTGCTTGATCTGGAGGCATATATCAAAGAAAAGGATAAAGCATTTGCAGATTACGAAGACCGTACCAAATGGAAGAAGATGATGCTGGTAAATATTGCAAAGGCAGGCTTCTTCTCATCGGACAGAACCATTGCTGAGTACAATCGCGATATCTGGAAATTAAAATAGTTACAATAGTGTTTATATATGCTTCAGAAGAAAACAGACAAAAGAATGAATGGAATAAATGATGAAAAAAACAATAATTGTAATGCCTGTTGCGAATGAAGAAAGTACGATGGGGCAGATTCTGGATGAAATTCTGGAGCTGCCCTATGACCGTTTATACATATATCCTGTTATTGACGATTATTCAAAGGATCGTACGGAAGCGATTATACGTGAGAGGGAGAAGCACAGCGATAAGGTAAAATGTATCTATTACAAAGAATCAACCGGTGTGATCAGTTGTTATCTGGAAGGCTTCCGGAGAGCTCTTGCAGATGGCGCGGAACAGATACTTGAAATGGATGGGGGCTTAAGCCATTTACCCTCTGAAATTCCGCAATTTCTGGAAAAGCTGGAGGAAGGGTATGAATGTGTCTGGGGATCACGTTTTATGAAAGGCGGTTCCATGAGGGAACAGCCTCTGTACCGGAGAATTTTAAGCGGAGGTGGAACGCTGCTTTCCAATCTGGTACTGGGAACGCGGCTTAAGGATATGACCAGTGGATTTGAGGCTTTTCAAAGGGAGATTCTGGAAAAGATGAATTTTGAAAAATTCCTTTCTACCGGACATATGTATCAGACAGAAATGAGATATTATTGCAGAAACTGCAGGACTGTTGAAGTTCCCATTCATTATGTGGGAACAGCATCCAGCCTGAAGGGAAGCTCTGTTGTGGAGGCTCTGAAAATATTATTTAAACTAAAGAAGAATGAAAGAAATATATGGAAAAAGTAAAGTATTTGATTCTGGGAGCGGGACCTGCGGGATTGACCTTTGCAAACAGATTAAAACAGTCAGGTGAAGATTCTTTTCTGGTAGTGGAAAAGGAAACAGAAGCAGGAGGACTTTGCAGATCCTGTCAGGTGGATGGAAGTCCTTTTGATATTGGCGGAGGTCATTTTCTCGATGTCAGACGGCCAAAAGTGAACGAATATCTGTTCCGTTTTATGCCGGAGGAAGAATGGGAGAGGTTTGACCGTGACAGCCGGATTGTAATAGGAGAAAGAGAAATCAGTCATCCGCTGGAGGCGAATATATGGCAGATGGAACCGGAGGTTCAGGTTCAGGTGCTTTCTTCGATTGCCAGAGCCGGATGCAATAGTGACAAGCCGAAGCCGGAAAAGTTTCGTGAATGGATCACATGGAAACTGGGAGATCAGATAGCCGGGATGTATATGCTCCCCTACAATCGTAAGATGTTTGCGGATGAACTGGATGAGCTTGGAATATACTGGCTTGATAAGCTTCCTGATGTAAGCTTTGAGGATACGCTGCGTTCCTGTCTTACTCATAAGGCTTACGGGCAGCAGCCGGGACATGCCTCCTTTTATTATCCGAAAAAGTATGGTTATGGAGAGCTGTGGCTTCGTATGGCACAAGAAATTGAAGGTCATGTAAAGTATGGAACGGATGTCATTGAGCTTGATCTTAATCACAGCAGAATCAGAATGTCGGATGGAGAGTATTGTGAAGCAGAAAAGATCGTAACAACAATTCCGTGGAGCAGTTTCCGGCATATTGGCGGATTACCGGAGGATTTACAAAACGGGGTAAAAATGCTGAAGCATAGCTCGATTGAAACCAGATATATCAGTGGATATCTGCAGACGGATGCCCAGTGGCTCTATATTCCGGATGAGCAAAAACCTTTTCATCGTATTCTTGTCCGGCATAATTTCTGTCAGGGAAGCAGGGGATACTGGCTGGAAACAAGGAAAGAACGGGTTCCCATGTATCAGGAGCAGGCAGTATTTACATATATGAACGAGTATGCATACCCGTTAAATACCATCAACAAGCCTCAGATTATGCAACAGCTGCTTGCATTTACTTCTGAAAGACAGGTTTACGGCCTGGGAAGATGGGGAGAACACTGTCATTATAATTCAGATGTGGTTGTTGACTTAGCAATGAAACTTTCGGAGAAGATTTGTCATGAATAATAAAATTTGGTTGAAAAGAATCATAGGAAGTGTATTCGGACTGTTTGTTTTTGCAGCGGTCATGCTTGTACTTACCCATACTGCACAGAATAGTGTTGCTACAACGCAGATTCTTCCGACGATTAACCCGGATCCTGTCTATGTGGAATGTTCGGCGGGAGAGGAAAGGGAGATTACCTGGAAGGTTAAAGAGGATTTTTCCGTCAGTGGCTTTGATCTTCTTCTGGTTAATGTTTCTTCGGAAAGTCAGGGAATTTTCCGTATGCAAATCTGGAATTCCGAGAAAGAGCTCATATTTAATGATTCGCTTGCCGTAAATGAAATTGAGCCGGGTAAGTGGACGGTTTTTCCTGCGGAGCTTTCGTTTCAGGAAGGAGAGGAGTACCGGATTGTCATCGAGGCGGATGCAAGTGATCCCTATTTCATGCAGGTGCCGGATGGCTGGGGAGAAAAGCTTCCTTTTGAAGAAACGGTATGGGAGAATGGAGAGGCTCTTTCCTGTGGAATCTCTGTCGGAATAGAGAAGGTGGGGCCTGTGCGGGTAACTTACGGAGACATTTTCTACTATTCCATTCCTGCGAGTATTCTGCTGTTGATTGTATATTTATTGCTGATATGGATTGGAAAGGAACGGTTGCTTGGATTTGTCCGAAGAATTCCTCTCAGGGAATGGATTGGAAAATACGGAAGTGATGTTTTCCTGATTCTGGTATTCGGAATGGTTTGTATATTGATCTATTCAAAAGCATATCTGAATGGAATTTACATATCCGCTGATTCCACAGGCTATCTGGAAGAAGCGGAAAACCTCGTGCAGGGCAATGGCTTTCAATATGACGGGCTTGCCGGATATCGTTCCTGGTTTGCCAACTGGCCGGTTCTTTACCCGGCATGTATTGCGGCGGTAATGCTTGTCACGAAGGTAAATGCGTATCTGGCTTCCAAAATACTGGCCATGTTGATTGTGGGTCTTCTGCTTATTCTGATGCGTGTGTGTTTTCGGAGGGATGCGTGGATTTATGCACTGTGTCTTACGAATATCGGCTTTCTTGATCTGTGCTATTATACGTGGAGTGAAGTTCCCTTTATTCTTTTTTTGTCTGGCTTCGGTCTTGTGCTTGCACGGATTCTGAAGGAGGACCATCCCGGGGCGAAGTGGTATGTTCTGCTGGGCATTATGGGGATATGCAGCTTCCTGACCAGATATTTCGGAATTTATGTATGGATTGTTACCGGGGTATACATTTGTGCATTATTATGGAAATATTATAAGAAGAGGGAAAAAACCGATTTTCACAAGGCAGTCTGTCTTGGAATAACAGCAGTCGTTTCTGGTATCCTGAGTATTGGATATCTGATGATGAATAAGATCATGAATGGAATGGCTTCCGGAGTAAGCAGAACAATGTGGTGGGATGATTTCCAAACACTGACAGATGATCTGATCCAAAGCCTGCTGACAGAATTCTTTAATATATTTTCATTACAGATACCGGAGTATATGGAGAATTTCCCATATAGAATTAAGGTCTTTGCGGTTCTTTTCATCGTCATTCTGCTGATGATTCTGATTATGAAGAGGTGCAGGCATTTTTCATTGCAGTCGGTAATGATTACCATGGCGGTAACCTATTATATGGTGTTCATTGCCATTCGTTATGTATCGTCCATGGACACCTTTTATTTCCGATTTTTTGAACCGGCAACTTTTTTGTTGTGCATCGGAGTGATTGGACTGATCCTGCCCGATATAAAGAATGGTGGGAAGGCTTATGTTCTTGGAGGGACAGTGACGGTCTGTGTGATTCTGTCGATATGGTCTGTCTTTGACAGAGAGGAATTGACAGTTCAGCAGCCGTATTATGAGGCAGTTACCGAACAATGGGAACAGGCTTACGCAGAGATTCCACAGAAATCCGTAATTATCTTTAATGATATTGACTACCGGTCTTCCTGGTACCGTCCGGATGTAGTAGATGGAACCATAACCCCACAGGACAGTAAAGAGAGCGTAATGAAAACCTATTATGGATCCGAATATTTATGTATCCGCAGAACATTTGCTGAGGAAATGCTTTCCGCAGGTGACTACAATAAGGAGATTCAGGACTGGCTGTCACAGGGATTGGAGAACGGCACAGAGGATCAGAAATTTGTTGTCCTGCCTTTACGGTAAAAGGAACGGATGGAATGACAGGAAAATCTAAAGCTGTTCAGGAATGAAATAAGAATGGGAGAAGGGCTGCAGCATGGGATCATTCATGCTGCAGCCCTTATATTAAGTAAATATGAATTCGCGTAATTTAGAAAACGAAACTAAATTCTTTCTGCAAAGCTCATGTAATATTCTCTGCAAAACTCATTGATTCTATCTAAAATTTTCTTCATAACAGTCACCTTAACCTTTCTGCAAACAATTCTGTTACAACTTACCCGGGTACTTTTCCTGTTTGGCGGAAAAGCCTTTTAAGTGGTCCGGCCTGACTTCCTTTTGATGATTTTACTTTAACATATGTGACCTATAATGTGAAATACATATAATGACATTGATACAATACCTATAAAGTATTATACGTGCGGTTCAATAGTAGGGAAATAAATGGAAGAGATAATACAGAAAAGATAATACAGAGAACATAATATAGGAAGCCTAATACAGAATATATAATACAGGAAGCATTAAGCTCATAGGAAAGGATCCATATGGACTTGGCATGATTGTAAAGATAGAGAATTTGAAGCAATAAGACATTAAGACATTATGACATTAAAATATTAAATATACTGTTGGACGCAGGTGTAATTATAAGAAAAATGCAACATTTTGTAATAAAGTGTTGCATTTTTCTGTACACTTATATTATCGACATACTCAGAAATTACTTAACCCATGAAATAAAATTTTTTAAATAAACTTTTTTAATTTTTTTTCGCCACACTCAATTGCCAAAGTAAATTCCGGAAATTCTATCCTCAAGGCTGAAGTGACTTTCTCAATTGTCAAAGTAAATTCCGTGAATTCTATCCCAAAAGCTGAAGTTGCTTCGGCAAATGTAACAATTCAGCCATGGCCATTCATAAGTTGCCGGATTATACATATTGGCTAACAAATATACGTGTTTTCCGGCAACTTATTTCATGTCGGGCGTCCGCCCTATAGAAATGATTATATAAGCTGCCCTTAGTGAGCAAGCTCCCACGGTCATCTTGCACAATCATTTCTGCATGGCTGAACTGTTAACGGCAAATTCTTCCTGCTATAGCCTGATTTTTTCAAATACTTGATCCTTATCATCCTGATCAATTCCAAGATACCGTCTGGTGATCTGGTAGGAGGAATGATTGTAAATATCCATCAGCATTGCCGGAGGTACACTTTGCTTCCATGCATGATAACCAAATGTTTTTCGCAGGGAGTGACAGCTGATATGCTCCGGCATCCCTGCATAAACGGCAGCCTGCTTTACAATCCGGTACGCCTGGTACCGGCTCAATGGCATATTTTTATATTTATAGCTTGCAAAAATAAACTCGTCTGCAGCTCTTTGATTCAGCAGGCACTGGAGTAAAGCCTGCCTTACCTCTTTATTTATGTAGATGGATGTCTGTTTGCCGGTCTTGCTTTCCATTACTTCAAGATGCCTCTTGAAGCTTTGCTTTTGCCAATCCCAGACATCGGATACCCGCAGCTGCAGAATATCTGAAATACGAAGTGCCGTATTTAATCCCAGAATAATCAGCGCATAATTACGTTTCTCCGGAATAATTTCCTGATAATACTTTTTAAACTGATTCAATTGTGTTGTTGACCTGATAGGCTGTGTTTTGCTCATATGGACTCCCTTCTCCTGTTCTCTCCGTACATTATACGCCGGCTTTTTGGACATAAATGGACGATTAAGCCAGGAAAAGTCCAAAATAGGAAGCTGTCAGGCAGTGAACCACGGAAAGTAACTGGTTTTTTGGATATAAATGGATAATTAAGCCTGGAAAAGTCCAAAATAGGAAGCGATCAGGCAGTGAACTCCTGAAAGCAGCTGGCTTTTTGGACATAAATGGATAATTAAGCCAGGAAAAGTCCAAAACAGG
The DNA here is from genome assembly GCA_000438155.1 of Firmicutes bacterium CAG:95. Taxonomy (GTDB): domain Bacteria; phylum Bacillota; class Clostridia; order Lachnospirales; family Lachnospiraceae; genus Suilimivivens. The sequence continues at coordinate 2,950 of FR902901.1, read as the reverse complement.
AAGCTGTCAGGCAGTGAACTCCTGAAAGCAGCTGGATTTTTGGACATAAATGGACAAATCAAGTCAGGAAAAGTCCAAAACAGGAAAATATCGGGCAATAAAATTCTGAAATCATTGTTAGAGATTTCTTGTAGTGCTGCACAATTCCTGAACCATGGCAATTCATAAGCTGCCGTTTGCCACTTCATACCTATACGGTTGATATTTGGCCGGCAGCTTATTTCATTGAGGGCTTCGCCCTATAAAAAGAGAACTTCAACCAGCCTCATGTGAGCCAGCTCCCATCGGCTGGTTGAAGTTCTCTTTTTGCATGGTTCAGGAATGCAACACTTTATTACAAAGTGTTGCATTAGGAATAACAACAGCCAGGAGGCTCGAAGGAGACAGGAGGTTTCTATGTTAAGACTAACGGTAAGTACGGAAGAATATCTGATGATTGGTGACAACATCAAGGTTGTATTCCTCGGAGGAACGAAGAATCATCTGCGGATCATGGTGGATGCTCCAAAGGATGTCAACATTGTACGAAGCTCCATGTTGGAGAAGCAGATCACCGATCCGGAAGAAAAGGCAGCTCTTCCTAAATACTATGCAGAACCCGAAACGGATCCCAGGTATTTAAAGAAGAAAAAGTCTAACGTCGTAATTGCTCGCGGCAATCTGGAACAATAACATCGGTAATAGCCGGAAGCTTTGAATATCACAAGTCAGGGCCCGTCTTTGAAGTTCGGGTTTCCGGTTACTATAAAGCAACAAAAAGAAACTATTTACAAAGCAACTGACACAAATGGATTTGTGCCAGTATTACAAGGAGGTAATATTATGGTAGTACAACACAATTTAACAGCAATGAACTCTAACAGAATGTTAGGCTTAACCACAAAGACACAGGCTAAGTCCACCGAGAAGTTATCTTCCGGTTATAAGATCAACCGCGCAGCAGATGATGCAGCAGGTCTTTCCATCAGTGAGAAGATGAGAAAGCAGATCAGAGGCTTAACACAGGCTTCCCTGAATGCACAGGATGGTATTTCCGCAGTACAGACTGCAGAAGGTGCATTAAATGAAGTTCAGGATATGCTTCAGAGAATGAACGAGCTGGCTGTTAAGTCTTCCAACGGAACGAACTCCGAAACAGACAGAACTTATATTCAGAATGAAATTGATCAGCTGGTAACAGAGATTGACCGTGTAGCTGAGACGACCAAGTTCAACGAGACTTATCTGTTAAAGGGAGACAATACCAAGACTTCGTCTGTATATAGCTACAGTGGTACTAAGGCTACCATCACCCAAATGGACGGAGCTCCATTGGCTAATTTATATGATGTATGTGGCAGTGCGATATCCGCATCAGTTGCAAAGTCTATGATTGAAAAAGGTGAGAAGTTATATAGTACGCAAGGTACTCATACAGCAGCAACAGCCGGTGATTCTGTAGATAATACCCACGTAAGATTAACTGCATCTTTATATGATGCAAACGGTCATGAGGTATATAAAAGTGGAGATATCTTAAAAGTAGGTGATGATACATCTAAACTATTTACTGATAACGCAGGAAAAAATGCAGCGGGAAATACTGCAAATGATGTAACAGCTAAAGAAGCAATTAATGTTGCAACTAAAGATTTATATAATGCAGATGGCACCTTAGCCTTTAAGAAAGATGCAGAAATGACAGCTGATCAGAAGACTAATGTGACAAAGTACTATACAGCTGTTGTGTTAGGAACAGAAGCTGTAGAAGGAACTGATTTTAAGATTACGGAGCCGAACCTGTACGATAAGGATGGCAATGCAATCGCAGCCAACGGTCTGGAGAGCTATTTTGAGACTAACGCAGATGGTAAGGTCGTATATAAGGGTGGCTTATATGATTCCAACGGAGATGTAGTTGGTACAAAAGGAAATACGCTGCAGGAGGATGCTGATCTCAGCAAATTCATTGGTAAGTCAGAAACAGGCATGGGTGCACTGAGTTTGAAACTCCATGTTGGTGCTGATGCAACCTCTAATAATCAGATCGGACTGAATGTTGCGGCTATGGATGCGACTACACTTGGCATTAAGGGAATTAAGGTGGACGGAGCCGATGATAAGAATGCGTTGAGCGCTATTGATACCATCAAGGCATCCATTCAGAAGGTATCCACCCAGCGTTCTGCTCTCGGTGCAGTACAGAACAGACTTGAGCACACAATCAGCAACTTAGACAACGTAGTTGAGAACACCACAAGTGCAGAAAGCCAGATCCGCGATACTGATATGGCTACAGAGATGGTTAAGTACTCCAACAACAATATCTTGGCTCAGGCAGGTCAGGCTATGTTGGCTCAGGCTAACCAGTCCAACCAGGGTGTACTTTCCTTATTACAGTAATTTCTATAAACAACACTGTATGAGTAAAATTGCATAATTGAGTTGTAAGTAAAGGCGGTCAGGCAAAAATACCTGACCGTCTTTTCCCATTCTGTCTATTCTTTATTTGCCATCTCATTACATTTTCGCAGCAAATTCATCCATACTCGAAACCTTCGCAGCAAGTTTCAGCCATTTCTTTAAGGTATCCGGATCCTGCTCACTTAGGATTTTTTTGTGAAGTTCTTCCGGAATATCTCCATAATCCTCTAGTAGTTCCATAATATCCTCAGACTTTGTCGAAAATTTTCCTTCTCGCTGTCCATCATGAGCCATTTCTTTAAGGTATCCGGATCCTGCTCACTTAGGATCTTTTTGTGAAGTTCTTCCGGGATAACTCCATAATCCTCTAACAATTCCATAATATCTTCAATGCTGCGTTCCCGCTGTCCATCATGGTAAACCTTCTGTAACTTTTCCCATTGTTTCATATACTTCACCGTCACTTCCGCATCTTTTTTGATTTGGTTAGCCATCTGCGCGATTTCTAAGGTTTCTGTCTCCTCCGGTTCGAGATCTTCTTCTGAGC
>FR902900.1 GCA_000438155.1 Firmicutes bacterium CAG:95 | reverse complement strand
TAACTGTGAAGGTACTGAACAGTTACAATAGATATATCCATAACAGCAGATACATAGAAGTGAGTAGTAATTTTAAGAAGGGACACGAAAATTATGGAAGAAAATAAAACAAGTACGTGGGAAGAATACCGGAAACGCACGCATGTAATCGGAAGAGTAGTAAGTGCCGTGACACTGGTTATGCTGGTAGGGGCACCGTTTTTGATGGGGAAAATTTTAGGAGCTTATCCGGATCTTGGAGCGGTGGCAAGAGCTTTTTTGTCCGTAGGACTGGTATGGCTGGTGAGCAGTGTGGCAGAGTTTTTGATCTACACACCGATGCTGGGTTCCGGTGGCAAATTTTAGGAGCTTATCCGGATCTTGGAGCGGTGGCAAGGGCCTTTTTATCCGTAGGGCTGGTATGGCTTGTAAGCAGTGTGGCAGAGTTTTTGATTTATACACCGATGCTGGGGTCCGGTGGTGGATACCTTGCATTTATTACCGGTAATCTGATTAATATGAAGATTCCGTGTGCAGTCAATGCACGTGACATGGTGGGTGCGAAGACCGGAACACCGGAAAATGAAATCATTTCTACGATTTCCATTGCAACCTCATCCCTTGTTACGATTCTGGTTTTGGCAGTCGGTGTCCTTCCGGAACACCGGAAAATGAAATCATTTCTACGATTTCCATCGCAACCTCATCTCTTGTTACGATTCTGGTTCTGGCAGCCGGCGTCCTGTTAATGGTTCCGCTGCAGCCGGTTTTACAGAGTGAAGTATTGCAGCCGGCGTTTGAAAACGTGGTTCCGGCGTTATTTGGAGCGATGGCCTATAAATATTACCGTAAGAATATGCATATAGCCGTATTCCCGCTTGTGCTGATGAGTGCGTTATTCATTTTTGTGCCGGGACTGATCGGATCGACCAGCTTTATGATTATTCCGTCCGGTGCAGTTGCTATTCTGGCAGCGTGGATTTCCTTTAAGAAGGGAAAGAAAGACCAGACAGAGTAAGGATGTTATTCTGATCGGATTCAGGTTGAGAATTTTGAATAGCTACACTCATTTATTGATAAAACAGGAAAGGTAACTGCAATAAAAAGAAACGGTTACGAAGAAAGAAGGAAAGAGAATTATGAAATATGTAGGATTGGTTTTACTCGGAATACTTCTGATCATCATTTTATTGTTACTGATTGCAGTAATCCGGGCACTTCTGATGCCGGACAAAACTTCCGATTATCAGCCGGAAGCAGATGAAAAAGAGGCACTCCGGCTTGCCGAAAAGCTTTCCAGGATGGTACAGTGTGACACGACCTCCCATGCCGGAGAGGCGGAAGTAGAGAAATATCTTGGATTTCATAAAATTTTAGAGGAGCTCTTCCCCTTGGTACATAAAGAGCTTCAGAAAACCGAAATAGATGGAAACCTGTTATATTACTGGAAGGGAAAATCGTCCGAAAAGCCGATCCTTCTGATGAGTCATCAGGATGTCGTTCCGGCAGAGGGAGAGTGGATTCACGCTCCTTTTTCCGGAGATATTGCAGATGGTAAGGTATGGGGACGAGGTACGGCGGATACGAAGTGTACGGTAATGGCTTTTCTGGAGGCAGTGGAAGAACTGCTTGCGGAAGGCTTTGTGCCGCCGACGGATGTGTATCTGGCATCCTCCTGTACTGAAGAATGGGCAGGAGACGGAGCACCGAAGCTTGTAAAGGAACTGCAGCGAAGAGGAATCCGGCTGTTCCTTCTGTGTGACGAGGGTGGAGCCATCATTACGGAACCCGTTGGAGGAATTCATGGAAACTTTGCAATGGTGGGTGTCTTTGAGAAGGGCAAGGCCGACGTGAAGTTTACTGCAAAAAGTAATGGAGGACACGCCAGTGCACCGTCCAAGGGAACACCGATTGCACGCCTCTCCGCTTTTGTAACCGAAGTAGAGAAGCATTCACCGTTCCGTAAGAAGATGCTTCCGGAGGTTTCTGCCATG
>FR902899.1:461-35785 GCA_000438155.1 Firmicutes bacterium CAG:95 | reverse complement strand
CTGTGAAGGTACTGAACAGTTACCATAAAATCAAAATATGGGGGCAGAAATGAACAGGAATTACGAAAAAGAAACGATCTGCGTACAGGCTGGCTGGCAGCCGAAGAACGGGGAACCGAGAATTCTTCCGATTTATCAGAGTACCACTTTCAAATATGAAACTTCTGAACAGATGGGGAAGCTGTTTGACCTGGAAGAGTCCGGATATTTTTATTCCAGACTCCAGAATCCGACGAATGATTATGTTGCAGAGAAGATCTGTGAATTAGAGGGTGGTGTGGCAGCCATGCTTACTTCATCCGGTCAGGCGGCTAATTATTATGCCGTATTTAATATCTGTGAGGCCGGAGACCATGTGGTGATGTCCTCCATGGTTTATGGGGGAACCTTTAATCTGCTTGTTGTAACTATGAAGAAGATGGGAATTGAGTGCACGGTTGTGGACCCGGACTGGCCGATTGAAGAGATTAACAAGGCATTCCGTCCGAATACCAAATGTGTGATGGCAGAATCCATTGCCAATCCGGCACTGGTTGTTCTGGATTTTGAGAAGTTTGCAAAAGCAGCGCATGACCATGAGGTGCCGCTTATTGTAGATAATACCTTTGCAACACCTATTAACTGTAATCCGTTTCAGTTTGGTGTGGATATCGTAACTCATTCCACTACCAAGTATATGGACGGTCATGCAATGACGATTGGCGGGGCAATTGTAGATTCCGGTAACTTCGATTTCTCCAGATATCCGGAGAAATTCCCGGGACTTTGTAAGCCGGATGATTCCTATCATGGGGTAACCTATGTGGAAAAATTCGGAAAAGCCGCATACATAACGAAGGCAACGGTACAGCTGATGCGTGACCTTGGCTCTGTGCAGTCACCGCATGATGCCTTCCTTTTGAATATTGGTCTGGAAACCCTGCCGCTGCGCATGGAACGTCATTGCTATAATGCACAGAAGGTGGCTGAATTCTTAGAAAGCCATGAAAAGGTAGCCTGGGTAAACTATCCGGGACTTAAATCCAACAGGTATTATGAACTTGCGAAGAAATATATGCCCAAGGGAACCTGCGGGGTTGTTTCTTTTGGCTTAAAGGGTGGAAGAGCAGCTGCGGAAGAAATGATGGCGCACCTGAAGCTGGCAGCTATTGTGACGCATGTTGCAGATGCCAGAACCTGCGTTCTTCATCCGGCAAGCCACACGCATCGTCAAATGACAGATGAACAGTTAAAGGAAGCCGGAGTGGCACCGGATCTGATTCGTTTTTCCGTTGGAATTGAGAATGTAAAGGATATTATTGCAGATCTTGAGTATGCATTGAACTGTGTTTAGCTTTTATATTTCATTGCAGTAATATGGCATGTTTAAAGGCATGTGGGGGGATAATGTGAAAAGTAAGAAACGGAGAGCGTCAATCATTATATGGACCATATTGGTGGCGGGAGTTCGTGCATTATATGTATTTCTCCACTGGAATATGGTTACTGACTATTATGGATATTATGAACACGCCATGATCAGGGCGGAAGAGAGCATGCCTGTACTTTCTTCCGGATTGGCCTTAGCCTACACGGATATATTATCGAAGCTGCTGGCATTATGTGGAAATCACCCGGAAGCCGTGTTGGTACTACAGGGAGTTTTACAGGTGGCAGCACTGTATTTCTTTCTGCGTGCCATGTGTTGCCTGTATGGAGAAACAGCAGCTTTTTTTTCAGCAACGATTCTTGCAGCAATTCCGTCTATACTGATTGCTGTCGGAAATGCTGAGCCGGTCAGCTTTTATCTTTTCCATTTTGGATTGGTTTTTCTTATGATTGGCTGCTTTTATATCCTTTCAAAAGAAAAGGGGTGGCAAAGAAGCTGTATCTGTGGTTTATATCTGATCCTGATGGGGGGATATCTTGGAGTGGTCTGCGTCTGGAACTATGCAGGCTTCTTTCTGATAATTCTGCTTGTGGGAGTACTGATAAGGACGCATGCTTCAACTAAGAAGCTCATCCGGAAACAGGATCAGGAGCTTTGGGAAGATCAGAATCAGGTTATGCCTACATTTTTACAGACTCTCCTCGTAATTCTTGGAATGCTCCTTGGAACATTTGCAATGCTGATGAAGTATACCGGAATATCTGGAGAAACAATATCCGGTCAGGTCAGATGGTGGATCGGACTGCTTAAGGATCTGCCGGGAACCTGTCAGGGATTGGAACTGAAATATGTAATTTATGTTGCAGGAGTCATTCTGCTTGGCCTTCTGTGTAATGCTGGTCAGACGTGTTATAAGAAGCAAGGCGTGGAAGTGAAAGCTCACGGACAGGAAATACCGGATCATGAGTCAGAAGAATCAGCTGCCACACCTGAAGAGTGGCGGTACGATCCGGACGATGATTTGGATGACTGGCGCTTCCCGGATGAATTGCCAGGGGAAGAAAAGCGGCCGGAGAATCCGGATTTCTTCACGGCTCCGGATGGAAGAAAGGTGAAATATCTGGAGAATCCTCTGCCGGGACCGAAAAAGCATGTTTCCAGACAGCTTGATTTTGATGTTGAAGTCAATATGGATGATATGCTTGCATTTGACCGGAAGCTTGATGAAATGGAAGAAAGGGAACGGAAAGGTTAGAGGCGGTTACATACGAATAAGAATCCTTATTAAGGACATAATAAACGCATCGGAAAGGAGATTTCCGGTGCATTTATTATGTTTTGGGAGGGAAGACTGCTTGGAAAACGAACAGAATAAAAGAGTAGAGGAAGAAAAGAACCGTGACCGGAGAATTGAAGAAACCGGACAGGCAACCTTAAATAAAAATGATAAGGAAAATACAATTCATCTGATCTCAGTAATCGGTGAAATTGAAGGACACGATAATCTGGGAAGCAATTCCAAGACCACAAAGTATGAACATATTCTGCCGCAGCTTGCCGCAATTGAAGACAGTGAAAATATTGATGGGGTATTGATTCTCTTAAATACGGTCGGAGGAGATGTGGAAGCGGGACTTGCCATTGCGGAAATGATTGCTTCATTAAGTAAGCCGACCGTTTCCCTGGTGCTTGGAGGAAGTCATTCGATCGGTGTCCCGATTGCGGTCAGTACCGATTATTCTTATATTGTGCCGACGGGAACAATGGTCATTCATCCTGTGCGTATGAACGGTATGGTGATCGGTGTTCCGCAGACTTTTGATTATTTTAAACAGATTCAGGACAGGATTACCGGATTCGTCTGTCATCACTGCAACATCACGCGGGCGCGCTTTGAAGAACTGATGATGGAAACGGAGATGTTGACGAAGGATGTCGGGACGATCCTTGTAGGTAAGGAAGCGGTTGAAGAGGGAATCATTAATGATACCGGTGGGATCGGGGATGCTATGAAAAAACTACATTCTCTCATTGATAGCAAAAAGAAAAAATGCTATACTAATTAGGATTATGTAAGCACAAGATCTAGTGCTGAAGGGGATGTAGTATGGCACAGAGTAAGAAAAGCAACACTAGAAAAAAAAATAGCACCAGAAAAACAAACACGTCAGACAGAAGCCGGAGCAGGAATCAGAGCCAGCGTCAGAGTGAGCCGATGGATGTGGCAATCAAAAGCGAAGTGATTTTGATTGCCTTGTTTGCGTTGTGTGTTTTTCTGTTTTTATGTAATTTTGGAATGATTGGTGTGATGGGGAATGCGATCAGTGGCGTAATGTTCGGAATTTTTGGACTTACTGCGTATCTGATCCCGGTTTTTCTGTTTATGGTCATTGCATTTGCCATGATTAACAGTGGAAATGTTATTGCCACAAGGAAGATTATTGCTGCGGTATGCTTATACCTGATCATCAGCATGATGTGTGAATTGTTTACGAAAGCACCACAGGAGGCTGTTTCTTATGATTTTAAGGGAATTTATGAAGCTTGCAGCACGAACCGGAACGGTGGGGGAATTTTAGGTGGTTCCTTTGCCTATCTGGCCTATCATTTTTTAGGATTGATCGGAACCATATTGAGTCTTTTAGTGATCGCCATTATAGCATTGATTGTGATTACCGACAAGTCCTTTATGAAGGGCGTTAAGAGTGGAAGCAGGAAGGTTTATGAGCGCTCCAGAGAGGATGCCGCTTACCGCAGGGAGCGTGCACAGAAGCGTAGAGAAGAGGCAGAAGAGCTTCGGAAGCGTAGAGAAGAAGAACGACGTCTGCAGGAAGAACAAAAGGAGGATCAGAAGATTCTTCGTATGGATAAAAAGATAACCGGTGTCATGATGGATACTTCACTTACCGCAGAACACCATGAAGAGCCGGTGGTGCGTGAACGGGATGATATCCATGAGATTAACCTGTCCGACTTTGAGGAACAGATGGAAAGACCTCATATTCATATCGATGAGGAAGCGGTACCGGAAGATACATACCAGAAGCCAGTGGCAGCCAGGCCGGTAGTTGCTCAGTCAGCAGCAGCCCAGCCGGTGATTACCCATGAAGAACCGTCTGGCGGTTTTGATTTCAGTAAGATCCGGATTAACGGAGCAATCGGGGAACAGCAGAGTGATGATATTTCAGAGATTGTAAGCCCTTATGCAGAAGAGGAGATGCCAACATCCGTAAAATCACGTCCGGTGGCGAAGCTTCCGAAGGAGGATCCGTTCGGTATTCCACTTACGACAGATCCACAGCCGGAACCGGCCAGGAGTCCGGCATCCGGCATGACATCCGGTGTGTCATCGGCCGGAGCAGATCGTTTATCACAGGCACAGACGGTTTCCGCACAGAATCGTGCTTCCGGACAGACATCACAGGGAATGACACAGGGAAGTCCCGGAAACCAGCCGGTACGCCCCAGGGAATATCAGTTCCCACCGATCAGCCTCTTGACGAAGAGCATGGGCAAAGAGAATAAGAATGCAGGAAACGAGCTTCGTGAAACCGCACAGCGTCTGCAGCAGACCCTGCAGACCTTCGGAGTACGGGTAACGATTACAGATATCAGCCAGGGACCTGCCGTAACACGTTATGAACTGCAGCCGGAGCAGGGAGTCAAGGTAAGCAAGATTGTCGGTCTTGCGGATGATATCAAGTTAAATCTTGCGGCCACGGACATCCGTATTGAAGCGCCGATTCCCGGCAAGGCAGCAATTGGTATTGAGGTTCCGAATAAAGAAAACACTGCGGTCGGATTGCGTGAACTGCTTGAAACCGATGAATTTAAGAAATTCCCTTCCAATATCGCGTTTGCGGTTGGAAAGGATATTGCGGGACGGGTTGTGGTCAGTGATATTGCGAAGATGCCGCATATGCTGATTGCCGGTGCAACAGGCTCCGGTAAGTCGGTATGTATTAATACCCTGATTATGAGTATTCTCTATAAGGCAGATCCTTCGGATGTGAAGCTGATTATGGTAGACCCGAAGGTAGTGGAATTAAGTGTTTATAATGGAATTCCACATCTGATGATTCCGGTTGTGACTGATCCTAAGAAAGCATCTGCTGCCCTGCAGTGGGGCGTTGCCGAGATGACGGATCGTTATCAGAGGTTTGCAGACTTTAATGTCCGTGATCTCAAAGGATATAACAAGAAAGTCGAAGATATGGTTGTAAGGGGTGATCCACAGGCTCCGAAGAAGATGCCGCAGATCGTGATTATTGTGGATGAGCTTGCTGATCTGATGATGGTATCCCCGGGCGAGGTAGAGGAATCCATCTGTCGTCTGGCACAGCTTGCAAGAGCTGCAGGAATCCATTTGATTATTGCAACCCAGCGTCCTTCTGTAGATGTTATTACAGGCTTGATTAAGGCAAATATGCCAAGCCGTATTGCATTCAGCGTATCCAGTGGTGTCGATTCACGAACCATCCTTGATATGAACGGAGCAGAGAAGCTTTTAGGTAAAGGGGATATGCTGTTTTATCCACAGGGCTATACAAAGCCCATTCGGGTACAGGGTGCATTTGTTTCAGATAAGGAAGTTTCGGATGTTGTGGAATTCCTGAAGAATCAGCAGCTTGGTAATATTTATGATTCCGATATTCAGCAAAAGATGGAAAGCATGGGGGCTGCTTCGGGAGACGGGGCCGGCAGCCAAGGTGGCGGTAATGAACGGGATCAGTACTTTGTGGATGCGGCACAGTTCATCATTGAAAAGGATAAAGCATCCATCGGCATGCTGCAGCGTGTCTTTAAGATTGGTTTTAACCGGGCAGCCCGGATTATGGATCAGCTGTGCGAAGCCGGTGTCGTTGGAGAAGAAGAGGGTACGAAGCCTCGTAAGGTACTAATGAGTCAGGAGCAGTTTGAACAATACATAGAGGAATGTCTGTAGCTGTAAAGCTGCTGAACAGTTCAGAATACTTACAGCTTGAAAGAAAGGGTTTATGAGGGATGAAAACAGATATTGAAATTGCACAGGAAGCAAAAATGGAACCGATCATATCAGTTGCAGAAACACTTGGAATTACAACAGACGAACTGGAATTATATGGTAAGTATAAGGCCAAGCTTTCCGAGGAATATCTTGAAAAACTAAAAGGACGTCCGGACGGAAAACTGATCCTCGTTACAGCCATTAATCCGACACCGGCAGGAGAAGGAAAGACAACAACCAGCGTTGGACTTGGACAGGCCTTTGGACGGATGGGAAAGAAGGCAGTTATTGCGTTACGGGAGCCCTCTCTTGGTCCATGCTTTGGAATTAAGGGCGGTGCAGCCGGCGGTGGCTATGCACAGGTCATCCCAATGGAAGAGATCAACCTGCATTTTACCGGAGATTTTCATGCGATCACTTCAGCGAACAATCTGCTTGCCGCATTGCTGGATAATCATATCCAACAGGGTAACCAGTTACAGATTGATCCAAGACAGGTGACCTGGAAACGATGCCTTGATATGAATGACCGTGTGCTGCGTAATGTCGTTGTCGGACTTGGGGCAAAGGCAGATGGAACAGTAAGGGAGGACCATTTTGTGATTACGGTTGCTTCTGAAATCATGGCAATTCTTTGTCTGGCAGATGATATGCAGGATTTAAAGGAACGTCTTTCCCGTATCGTGGTTGCCTATAACTATCAGGGAGAGCCGGTTACGGCAAGTGATCTGCAGGCAGTAGGCGCAATGGCTGCCCTTCTTAAGGATGCGATGAAGCCGAATCTCGTGCAGACCTTAGAGCACAATCCGGTACTGATCCATGGCGGTCCTTTTGCAAACATTGCACATGGCTGTAATTCTGTAAGGGCTACGAAGGCTGCTTTAAAAATGGCAGACTATTGTATCACCGAAGCAGGCTTCGGTGCCGATCTCGGGGCAGAGAAGTTCTTTGATATCAAGTGCCGTATGGCAGGCTTAAAGCCGGATGTTGTGGTTCTTGTTGCAACAATCCGTGCACTCAAATACAATGGGGGCGTTGTAAAAGCAGACCTTGTAAATGAGAATCTGGATGCTCTAAAAAAGGGAATCGTGAACCTTGAAAAGCATATTGAGAATCTTCAGAGATATGGAGTGCCTGTCGTGGTTACCTTAAACAGCTTTTATACCGATACGGAAGCAGAAACAGCATGGGTAAAGCAGTTCTGTGAAGAGAGGAACTGTGAGTTTGCAATCTCAAAAGTCTTTACCGATGGAGGGGAAGGCGGTATCGAGCTTGCCCAAAAGGTTATCCAATCCATAGAAACCAAGGAAAGCCATTTTAAACCATTGTATGATGATGAAGCTTCCTTAAAGGAAAAAATTGAAACCGTTGCCAGGGAAATTTATGGTGCGGACGGTGTAAGCTATGCACCCGCAGCATTAAAGCAGTTAAAGAAAATAGAAGACATGGGATTTGGGAACCTGCCGGTATGTATGGCGAAAACGCAGTATTCCCTGTCGGATGACCCGGAACTCTTAGGAAGACCGGAGGGATTTACCTTACAGGTAAGAGAGGCTTATGTTTCGGCAGGTGCAGGCTTTGTTGTTGTTCTGACAGGAGCGGTTATGACGATGCCGGGACTTCCAAAGCATCCGGCAGCATTTGACATTGATGTGAACCAAGACGGAAAGATCACAGGATTATTCTAAAGGAGTATGAATATGGCAAAGATCATTAATGGAAAAGAAATATCCACACAGTTAAAGGATGAGCTGAAGGAAAAGGTGGCGCAGTTAAAGGAGCAGGGAATCGGGATTACCCTTGCTGTTGTGCAGGTCGGTGATAATCCGGCGTCCACCGTTTATGTAAGAAATAAGAAAAAGGGCTGTGAATACATTGGAATCCGGTCGTTATCCTATGAGCTTCCGGAGGAGACCACGCAGCAGGAACTGCTTGAACTGATCGCAGAACTGAATGAGCGGAAGGATGTAAACGGTATTTTAGTGCAGCTTCCATTACCTTCCCACATTGATGAAAACCGGGTGATTCAGGCTATTTCTCCATTAAAGGATGTAGACGGCTTTCATCCCCAAAGCGTTGGTGCACTCTGTATCGGACAAAAGGGCTTTATTTCCTGCACCCCTGCCGGAATTATTGAACTTTTAAAGAGAAGCAATATCGAAATCGAAGGTAAGGAATGTGTGATTTTAGGAAGAAGTAATATTGTTGGAAAGCCTATGGCATTATTAATGCTTCGTGAGAATGCAACCGTTACGATCGCACATTCGAGAACAAAGAATCTGAAGGAGATCTGCAAACGGGCCGATATTCTGATTGTTGCCATCGGTAAGCCGAAGATGGTAAACGCAGATTATGTAAAAGAGGGTGCGGTTGTCATTGACGTTGGTATTAACCGGGATGAGAACAACAAACTTTGCGGGGATGTGGATTATGATTCCGTATTTCCCGTCTGTGAAGCCATTACACCGGTACCGGGTGGAGTAGGACCGATGACAATTGCGATGCTGCTGCATAACTGCGTGAGCTCTGTTTGGTAACTATAATATTCAGGTAACTGTTCAGAAGCAGGCAGCCTGATATCTGATCAGGGAAGGAGGTGCGGAAATGATTTGTCCACGATGCGGATATGAAATGAAGGAAGAACATCTTTACTGTGAACGATGTGGAGCAGAGATCCAGATTGTTCCGGATTTTGAGCCTGAAATTCAGAACAGTATTGAAGAAACCCTGTCGACCGTTGCATGGGAAATCAATCCGGACCTGTCTGAAAATTCCTCAGATTTAAAAAAGAAACCGCAAGAGGAGGATTTTCTTAAGGAAGGAAATGTTTTCCGCGGGATTACTTCGAGGAAGCGTATTTTAATTACCACGCTTGCCTCCATCCTGATGACACTTGTTATTATTCTTCTTGCCGGCCTTATTTATCAGAATTATTCGGTGAACTATCAGATCCGGGAAGCAGAAGAACGCATGGAGAAAGCACAGTACGAGAATGCACTTACCTGTCTTGTAAAGGCAGAAAAGCTGCAGCCGGAGGATACCGGGATTCCTTATATGCAGGCACAGTGCTATTATGAACTGGGGGAAGCAGACCGGGCGGCAGAAATCCTCGAAAATGTTGTCTTTAAACGGTCGATGGACGAGGAACGGAAGATACAGTATTTTGATTTTATCATTACGATTCTTGCCGGACAGCAGAATTATGAGAGGATTAATGAATTGCTGATGGAAAGTGGGGATACTGCAGTACAGACGCAGTTCCAGCATTATATGGCAATGAAACCGGAATTTGGTTATTCTACCGGAAATTATGAAAAGGTGATCTCTCTTAAAATTACTGCGAATACCACGGGAACCATTTATTATACGACCGATGGCAGTGAGCCGCAGGAGCACAGTCTGGTATATACGGCGCCGATTCAGCTGGAACCGGGAGAACACCGGATTAAGGCTGTTTTCGTGAATGATTATGGGATCCGCAGCGAAACGGTAGAGAATTATTATCTCATTGATGTTGCCATTCCGGAGAAACCGGAGGTTACACCGAGCAGCGGGGATTATCAGCTTCCTACCTTAATTGAGGTAATTACGGCGGAAGAAGGAAATATTTACTATACAACAGATGGTTCCGAACCGGATGAAAATAGTTTATTATATACAGAACCGATTGATATGCCGCTTGGACGGACAAATTACCGATTTGCGGTGATTTCCGAAGAAGGGGTAATGAGTGAAGTGGTGTACCGGAGTTATGATTTCGAGCTACAGACACAGGTTACCGTAAAGGCAGCGATTGATCGTGTGAAAAAAGCGCTTATGGATCAGCATATTCTAAAGGATATGCAGGGGAATTCCTTTGAAATCGAAGGAAGATACGTTTATGAGTATGAGACTCTTGTCGAAATCCCAAATTTAGGATATTATTATAAATTAAGCGAATCAATTGTCGATTCGGCGGGAAAACGGACACAGACCGGAAGACTGTATGCGGTAGAGGTTTACAGTGGAACACCTAACCGTCTGGTTTACGATGAAAATGGTCAAATGGGGATTATCCCTTTGAATAAATAAAGTGGAGGCTAAATATGTACAAGATTTTAGAAGCAAAAGAGCTTACAGCAAACATTTTTTCCATGGTTGTTGAAGCAGAAAGAGTAGCAAAGTCCTGTGAACCCGGTCAGTTTGTGATCGTAAGAACCGATGCGGATGCAGAAAGAATCCCCCTGACGATCTGTGATTATGACAGGGAGAAGGGAACGGTTACTATTGTGTTCCAGATCGTCGGAGCAGGAACACAGTACATGTCATCCTTGAAGGCAGGAGATGCTTTTCACGATTTTGTAGGACCGCTTGGATGTCCATCTGAATTTGTGAAAGAAAACATAGAAGAACTTAAGAAGAAGAGTATTCTGTTTGTGGCAGGCGGTGTAGGAACAGCCCCGGTCTATCCGCAGGTGAAATGGCTCCATGAGCATGGCGTTGCAGCAGATGTTATTGTAGGTGCAAAGACAAAGGATATCTTAATTCTGGAAGATGAAATGAAGGCTGTTGCAGGCAATCTTTATGTAACAACAGACGATGGCTCCTACGGAAGAAGCGGTATGGTTACCCAGACGATTACGGATCTTATTAATGAAGGAAAGCATTACGATGTCTGCGTGGCAATCGGTCCGATGATTATGATGAAGTTTGTCTGCAAACTGACTAAGGAGTTAAATCTTCCTACTGTTGTCAGTTTAAATCCGATTATGGTAGACGGTACCGGTATGTGTGGTGCCTGCCGTGTTACTATTGGTGATGAAGTGAAATTTGCCTGTGTGGATGGTCCTGAATTTGATGGACATCTGGTAAACTTCGATGAAGCAATGCAGAGACAACAGATCTATAAAACAGCAGAGGGCAGAGCTTATCTTAAGGCAAAAGAAGGAGATACACATCACGGCGGATGTGGAAATTGCGGAGGTGACAAATAATGGATGTATTAAAGAAGACACCGGTTCGGGAGCAGGATCCAAAGGTCAGGGCTACCAATTTTGAAGAAGTATGTTTAGGATATAACAGGGAAGAGGCCATGGAAGAGGCTTCCAGATGTATCAACTGCAAGAACGCCCAGTGTATCAAGGGATGCCCGGTATCCATCAATATCCCCGGCTTTATAGAAAAGGTAAAGAATGGTGATGTGGAAGGCGCTTACCAGGTTATCAGCGAATCCTCTGCACTTCCTGCCGTATGTGGACGTGTCTGCCCGCAGGAGAGCCAGTGTGAAGGAAAGTGTATCCGTGGCATCAAGGGTGAGCCGGTTTCCATCGGCAAGCTGGAACGTTTCGTTGCAGATTCTGCAAGAGAAGCCGGAATCAAGCCTCAGGGTGCAGAAAAGAAAAACGGCAAGAAGGTTGCTGTGATTGGTTCCGGTCCTGCAGGACTTACCTGTGCCGGAGATCTTGCCAGGATGGGATATGAAGTAACGATTTTTGAAGCATTACATGAGCCGGGCGGTGTACTGGTTTATGGTATTCCGGAATTCCGTCTTCCAAAGACCAAGGTTGTTGCTAAGGAAATTGAGAATGTAAAATCTCTTGGTGTTAAGATTGAGACAAACGTTGTTGTCGGTAAGTCTGTTACCATTGATGAGCTGTTAGAGGAAGAAGGATATGATGCAGTATTTATCGGCTCTGGAGCCGGACTTCCGAAGTTCATGGGTATTCCGGGAGAACAGGCAAACGGTGTATTTTCTGCAAATGAATACTTAACCAGAAGCAACCTGATGAAGGCCTTTTGTGAGGATTCCAATACACCGATTATGCATGGTAAAAAGGTAGCCGTTGTCGGCGGCGGTAACGTAGCCATGGATGCAGCCAGAACAGCACTTCGTCTTGGTGCAGAGGTACATATCGTATATCGTCGTAGCGAAGAAGAGCTTCCTGCCCGTGTGGAAGAAGTTCATCATGCTAAGGAAGAAGGAATTATTTTTGATCTTCTGACTAATCCGGTAGAAATTCTTGAGGATGAAAAAGGATGGGTAAATGGCATCAGGTGTATTAAGATGGAGCTTGGTGAACCCGATGAATCCGGAAGAAGAAGACCTGTGGAAGTACCGGGATCCGAATTCGTGATTGACGTAGATACCGTGATCATGTCCCTCGGAACTTCTCCGAACCCGCTCATTTCCTCTACTACAAAGGGACTTGAGATCAACAAGCGCAAATGTATTATTGCTGAGGAAGACTGTGGAAAGACCACGAAGGAAGGCGTATATGCCGGTGGTGATGCCGTAACCGGAGCTGCTACTGTTATTCTTGCCATGGGAGCAGGAAAGACCGCAGCAAAGGGAATTGACGAGTACCTGAGCAATAAATAGAGAGTAAACTATGAAAAATTTCTTTAATGATTCTGAGGATTCTCAGGAGGATAAACTGACAAAAGAGGACAAGATCCAGATAATCATCAAAATCGTTCCGATTCTGTTGATTATCGTGATTCTGCTGATTACTTTTGTCGTGAACAAAAATAAGAACCAAAAGCCGGATGAGACACCGCAGGATGTGGTTTCCACGGAGATCATCGTACCTTCTTCGTCACCGTCCGCAGTTCAGGAGACAGAAGCAGACCCGTCTCCTGATGTGGCTGCTTCTAAGGCAACGGCTTCTTTGAAGCCTACGCCGGAAGCTGCCGCAACGGCAACGCCGGATTTGGAAGAGGAAACACTGGATTTTAGTAAAGTGAAGTTTGATACCCAGGCACAGTTAAAGGAAATGATGTCTTACTGGGAGCAGGGCAACCAGAAAGCGCTGGATGATCTTGCGTACCTCGATCGTTTCCGTGCCATGTCGTATCAGTTAAAGGGAACGAACAAGTTCTATTATGCCGGTGAAACGAACGCAGATGGGAAGCCAAACGGTACAGGAATTGCAGTTTATGCAGACAATCAGTACTATTATGGTGCATGGAAGAATGGTGTCCGCGAGGGAGAAGGCCGCTTTATGCATTATCATATTCATTCATCTGCAAATTCCAAGGATGTTTATCTGTTTCACCAGTATTCCGGAAGCTTTAAGAATGATCTTCCGGATGGAAGCGGTTCCGAGCATTATGATTTCGTAACCGAGCGTCTGCAGAAGGACACCCGTTATTATTCCAATTTTATTGGAACCTATAAGCAGGGACTTTTAGACGGATCATTTTATATTACAACGATTGACCGGAAGAATAATTTTGAAGAATGGAATGCAACTGCGAAGATGGGAAGCTTTGTATATCTTTCCCGGGAGAAGGACAAGCAGGGGTGCAGACCGGCTCTGGTAGATACAGAAGATGAACAGAATTTCATCTGGTTGTCGGACAAAGAGAATCAGAACTGGGGTGTGAAATGCTACATCCGAGGTGAGAACTAAAATACTATTCATGGGGGTGAATGGGTATGGCATGGTGTCCCAAATGTAAGTGTGAGTATGTAGAAGGTGTTGACCGGTGCGCCGATTGTGGCTGTGAGCTGGTAGAGCATCTTACGGATGAACCGGAGGAGAGATTTACAGAATCTCTCCCGGAAAGTCCGGAAGAGGAGATTGCGGCAGCACAGCTGGCAGTGATGGAGGGAGAGATCCCACCGTTTGAATTTGACGAAGAAGACATGAAACCGGTTGTTCATGGAGTATATGTGAACAACGAGGAACGGGCAGAAGAAAACCGCACCGCGGCCTACACCTTACTATCTGTCGGAACAGCAGGTCTGATTGCTGTTGTGTTATTTTTCTTTGGAATTATTCCGATTCATATGGCAGTTTTCAGTAAATACATGATTAGCGGCGTTATGGGAGTGATGTTTATATTGTTCCTTATAATGGGCATTGTTTCCTTGCGTAATTTTAAGCTGTTCAAGAAACGTGCTGCAAAAGAAAACAATCTGACTGCCGAAATCCGTAAATGGTGTCTTCAAAACCTGCATAAAGAAACAATCGATCAATCGTTATGTTTTGACGCTTCCATTTCTGAGGAATTAAAGTATTTCCAGCGATTTGAAATTGTAAAAAAAGCAATACAGAAGAAGTTTCTGAATCTGGATGAGGCTTATGTGGAACGCCTCGTGGATGAAATGTATCCCGAACTTTTTGAAAAGCAGGATAAGGAATGAAAATCACTATTGTTTGTGTGGGAAAAGTAAAAGAAAAATATCTGCGTGATGCGATTGCAGAGTATGAAAAACGGCTCAGTCGTTATTGTAAGCTGCAAGTGATTGAAGTGGCGGATGAAAAGACCCCGGATGGTGCGAGTACAGTTGTCGAAGACCAGATACGCGAGAAGGAAGCAGAACGTATTTTGAAAAATCTCCGGTTGGACGATCCGGTAGTGACACTGGAAATCGAAGGCAAGCAGATGGATTCGGTTGCCTTTGCACAGAAAATCGAGCAGATGGGTGTCGAAGGAGTAAGCCATATTCAGTTTGTGATTGGCGGATCCTTAGGACTTCATGAGAAGGTCTCGAAGGTATCCGGCTGGAAACTGAGCTTTTCGAGGATGACCTTTCCTCATCAATTGATGAGAGTGATTCTGCTTGAGCAGATATACCGGGGATATCGTATTATCAACGGAGAGCCGTACCATAAGTAGAGTACTTAATGAGAACGAGCAATAGCGAAGTTCGAATTTAGTACGAACGATACATGGACACTTAATGAGAACGAGTAGGGCAGGGTAACAGCATGAGAATGTATGATCTGATTATGAAGAAGAGAAACGGGCATGAGCTGTCTGAGAAAGAAATCAGGTATATGATTACGGAATACACGGCCGACCGCATTCCGGATTATCAGATGTCTGCCATGATGATGGCAATCTATTTCCAGGGAATGAGCGAAGAAGAAACCCTGTATCTGACCATGGCGATGGCAGAAAGCGGAGAAATGCTCGACTTATCAGGAATACAGGGCGTGAAGGTAGATAAGCACAGTACCGGTGGCGTTGGCGATAAGACGTCCCTTGCCCTGACCCCGATGGTGGCTGCCTGTGGCGTGAAAATTGCTAAAATGAGTGGACGGGGACTTGGACATACCGGAGGAACGATTGACAAGTTAGAAAGCTTCCCCGGGTTTTCAACCGGAATTTCCACAGAGGAATTTATTGATCATGTGAATACCATTGGAATTTCCATTATGGGGCAGACGAAGGACTTAGCCCCTGCAGATAAAAAGCTCTATGCACTTCGTGATGTAACGGCAACCGTGGATCAGATGTCGCTGATTGCTTCTTCCATTATGAGTAAGAAGCTTGCGGCAGGAGCCGATGCAATTGTACTGGATGTCAAAACAGGGAGCGGTGCCTTTATGAAGACAAGGGAGGATGCCCTTGCCCTTGCTAAAGAAATGGTGCAGCTCGGAAAGAATGCCGGAAGAAAGACGATTGCTGTTGTTTCCAATATGGATCAGCCGCTTGGCAATACGGTTGGAAATGCGCTTGAGGTACGGGAAGCCATTGATACCTTAAATGGAAATGGTCCCAGGGACTTTACGGAGCTTGTAATGACCCTTGGAAGCTATATGCTGCTTGCCGGAGGAAAGGCTGATAAGGAAGAAACGGCAAGAAGGATGCTTAGACAGGTGGTTGAAGACGGAAGTGCGCTTCGAAAGCTTGCGGAATTCGTGAAAGCCCAGGGTGGAGATGAAAGCTATGTGTATGAGCCGGAGAAACTTCCCTGTGCAAAGATACGGAAGGAACTTCTGGCACCGGTTGATGGTTATATACAGAAGATTGTCTGTGATGAAGTAGGAATCTGTTCCCTGATTTTGGGTGGAGGACGGGAGACGAAGGAAAGTCAGATTGATTTATCCGTAGGAATCCGTCTTATTCAGAAGGTTGGAAAATATGTGCATAAGGGCGATGTCTTAGCGGAAGTGTTTGCGAATGACTGTCAGAAGTTAGAAGAAGCAATGACGAGATTACAACAGGCATATCATATCGGACCGGATGAAGCAAAGGAACAGAATGTCATTTTAGATGTGGTGAAATAGTCATAGCATTTCCGGTTTTGTCATATAGTATGACATGAGAAAGAAACTGGAAGAAACGCAAATCAGATCAAAACGTGAACGCATGGCAGAATCCTTAAAACTGCCAAAGGATTCCGTATTGGGCGCATCTATTGTCACCATTACGGGAAAACGGGATGTGTTTGTTGAAAATTATAAGGGAATTATTGAATACACAGATTGCAGAATCATACTGCAGGGCAAAAACTGTAAGATAGAAATCTGTGGAAAGCGGCTGAACATTCTGTACTATACCAATGAGGATATGAAGATCAGCGGATGGATTGAGAACGTCCGGTATATGGGAAATTGACGCAAAGGTATGGGAGGAATCGGTCATGTTGCAGCTCATCCGTTTCTTGAAGGGATATCTGCTGATCCGGGTATGTGGAAATGCTCCGGAGCGCTTTATTAATCTGTGCAGTAATCATCAGATCTTCTTATGGGATATTCAGATCCATGAAACGTATTACACCATGAAAATCGGACTTTCCGATTTTTACAGAATCAAAGGCTTTACAAGGAAAACAGGAACCAGGGTAGTCGTTACGGAACGTTTCGGACTACCTTTTCTTTCTGTAGGGATGAAAAAAAGAAAGGTGTTCCTCATTGGTATTGTGATCAGTCTGGGATTCTGGCTGATGATGTCTGCCCATATCTGGACGATCCAGCTTACGGGGAATTTTTATATTACCGAAGATGTCTTCATGGATTTTTTGACAGAAAACGGGATTGTGCATGGGATGAAGAAGAGTAAGGTTCCGGTGGAGGAGCTGGAAAAGGCGATCCGGAATAGATTTCCGATTGTAACCTGGACATCGGTAAAGGTGGATGGAAGTAAATTATTTATCCAGATTAAGGAGAATGAACTCCTTAAGGAAAAAGATCAGACAGAGGAACAGGTGAAGGAGAATGGGAAGGGCTTTGATCTGGTTGCACAGACGGATGGAACGATTGTTTCAATTGTGACAAGAAGCGGTGTCCCTCTGGTACAGGAGGGACAGGAGGTTAAAAAAGGAGATACGCTGGTACAGGGAGCAATTCCGATTCTGTCAGAGGATGGAACGGTACGCAGGTATGAGTTCTGCGAAGCAGATGCGGATATTATGCTGGAATGCCACAAAACCTATGTAGAGGAGGTACCATTATTTTACAGGGAAAAGAATTATTCGGGGAGGGAAAAGAAACGGAGCTTTCTGGAAATCGGAGCACACAGGTTCCGGTTTGATATTTTGGGAATCCCTTATGAGAAATATGACCGGCTGGAGCAGAAAAAGGAAGTCATTTTATTTCATACTTTTCATCTTCCCATATATTACGGGAGTGAAAAAATACGGGAATACACAGGACATGAGAAAAAATATACAAAAGATGAGATAAAAGAAATATTTGCACATAAAATTCTAAAAATTATACAAACTTTAGAGGAAAAAGGGGTACAAATTACCGAAAAAAATGTTACAATGAAAAAGAACGAAAAAAAATGGAAAATGGAGGCAGAGTTTCTTCTGATTGAACCGGCGGGAGTATTACAGAAAACCGGAATCTGCCAGATTGAAGACCAAAACGCAGAAGAACAGGGCGTAGAGGTTACGGAGTAAACAGCGTGGGAGAATTTGAACAGAGACTGGAAATCCCCTTGAGTGCGCAGCGAAATGTTTTCGGACAGTTTGATTCTTATTTAAAAAAGCTGGAACGGGAATTTCAGGTTGTAATTACAGACAGAAATGGAGAAGTACGGATTACCGGAGATGAACGGAGCGTGAAGAAAGCCACATCAGTCTTACGGAATCTGTCGGAATTAGCAATGCGTGGAAATGAAATCGAAGAGCAGAACGTCGATTATGCGATAACAATGAGTCAGGAAGAGGAGGCGGACGGCGCCATTCTGGAAATGGATAAGGAATGCATCTGCCATACTATTTCCGGTAAGCCGATCAAGCCTAAAACACTGGGGCAGAAGGCTTATGTGGATGCTATCCGCAACAATATGATTGTGTTTGGCTTAGGTCCTGCCGGTACCGGTAAGACCTATCTTGCTATGGCAATGGCAATTACTGCTTTTAAGAAGCAGGAAGTAGAACGGATCATTTTGACGCGTCCGGCCATTGAAGCCGGGGAGAAGTTAGGCTTCCTTCCGGGAGATCTGCAAAGTAAGGTTGATCCGTATTTAAGACCTTTATATGATGCGTTATATCAGATTATGGGCGCAGAGACGTTTCTTAAGAATATGGAAAAGGGACTGATTGAAGTAGCACCCCTTGCGTACATGAGAGGGCGGACATTGGACAATGCCTATATCATTCTGGATGAAGCCCAGAATACGACACCGGCGCAGATGAAGATGTTCCTGACCCGTATCGGCTTCGGATCGAAGGTTATCGTGACGGGGGACTCTACACAGAAAGATCTGCCGCAAAGTACGGTGTCAGGACTTGATGTGGCATCAAAGGTCTTACAGAAAATCGAAGGAATTGAATTTTGTAAACTGACAAGCCGTGATGTTGTGAGACATCCGCTTGTACAAAAGATTGTAAAGGCATACGAAAATTATGAAGCAAAAGAACAGTCCGGCGGAAAACGAAATAATCGCGGCAGAGGAAGCCGAAGACAGCAGTAAGGGAGGCGAAGCTTTCCAGAAAATTCTGTTATTTATGATTACGGTATTTCTTTCCACGGTGGCAGCCTATCTTTATGGCAGAAGCTGGATGGAGCTCATTGGAACTGCTGTCTTGTCTGCCTGTGGCGCAGGGATGATTCTTTTTTCCATCGAAAAGAGCCGGGTTTTACAGTTGTTTTTATATGATAATGAACGGAATTTATGGCGTTTTACGCTGCTATACTGCATTTTTCTTCTGGCAGCACTGCTCTGTCCACTGCTTCCAAAGGCAGGATGGCCGTATCTTGCTGTTTTCGTAGGATTAATGCTCTTTAGCAATGAGGTGACGGGACTTGCAGCAGGAAGCAGTCTTCTGATGATTTCACTGCTGTTGCAGAATGAGGCGGAGCCGGTAACCTTTTTCGTATACTTTGTGGGTGGTATGGCCGGAATCTTATTATTTTCCACGATTAATGAAAGCTTTCACATCTGGCTTCCGGTGTTATTATCGTTATTGCTCCAGTTTGTGTGTCTTTGTATTCCGGAGGTGCTGTATCAGCAGCTTCCGTTTTATCTGCCGATGCTTCTGGTTCCGGCAGTTAACACGGTGGTCTGCCTGATTTTACTTTTGATTATTTTGAAGTTTTTCAGCTTCACATTTATTTATAAGACAAGAGATATTTATATGGACATTAATGATCCGGAGTGTCCGCTGCTTGTGGAATTAAAGAATGTTTCAAAGCCGGAGTATTACCATACCATTCATACGGCATACCTTTGCAGCCGGATTGCCCTGCAGCTGAAGCTGGATGATGCAGTGGTAAAGGCATGTGCATATTATCATAAGATCGGACTGTTAAAGGGAGAAAACAACTGGGAGAATGCAGAACAGATTCTTGCCGGAAATCAGATCCCGTTACGTGTCAGGGAGCTGTTAAAGCAATATTTAAGCCCGGCAGAGCAGCTTGTGGATCGTGAGGTCATTGTACTGTTATTTGCAGATACCGTGATTTCCTCGATTGACTATCTGTTTTCCAAGGATAAAAATGTACAGCTCGATTACCAAAAGCTGATCCAGACGATCTATAAACGGAAGATGGAGAGCGGAATTCTCGACCACAGTGAGATTTCCCTCGGTGACTTACAGAAGATGAAACAAATTTTAGTGGACGAAAGGTTATATTATGACTTCTTACGTTGAAAATGAAAGTGGTATCACATTTGATTTTGATATAGAGGAACTGGCTTTGCGTATTGAAAACCAGGTACTTGATATGGAACAGTGTCCGTATGAGGCACAGATTAATCTTCTGGTAACAGACCTTGATGGAATACAGGAAATAAACAAAGCGTTCCGGAATCTGGATCAGCCTACGGACGTGCTTTCTTTCCCGGCCATTCCATTTACTTCGGAATCGGATTTTTCAATTGTGGAGGAGCAGGAATCGGATTATTTTGATCCGGAAAGCGGAGAGCTTCTGTTAGGGGATATTATGATCTGTGCACAGAAGGTAAAGGAGCAGGCAGAGAAATATAATCATTCCGAGATGAGGGAGTTTGGTTTCCTTGTTGCACACAGTATGCTTCATCTGTGTGGCTATGACCATATGGAGCCGGAAGATGCAGTCCGGATGGAAGCCAGACAGAGAGAGGCACTTGACGCATTAGGTATTACCAGATAACGAAAGAGGACGACTATGGCAATCGTTAAGAAAAATAATTTTGTATTATTTGTATTTATTTCTTATATAATCATTTTACTTGGCAGAATCCCCGTTTATCATATGATCGGGAAGGATGGAATGGCTTATTTTTCCCTGGCACAGGAGATTTTTCTTCTTGTGGGCGGGGTATTGTTTTACAGTATGAAAGAGGGAATTGCATCTCTTATCCGTTACCGCGTGCGCAGAGAGCAGTTTAAGGGTGTACGCAGGCTTTTTTTACAATCTCTGTTTCTGGCGCTCATATTGGGTATGATACTTACTGTTCTTTTAGAAGCAGGCTGCCAGTATGTCCTGCAGAATGTGTTGCAGCTCCCTCTTGCAGTGATGACCGTGCGGATAGCACTTCTGGGTATTCCGTTTCTTGCTCTTGCAGGTGTCCTTCAGGGATATTTCCAGGGCTTTCACATGCGTGCTCCCGGTGTACATGCTGACTTTATATTTACCGCAGTGTTTCTTGTTGCTGGTCTGATCAGCGCAGAAGGTTTTATGCTTTATGGACAGAAGGTTTCGGATCTTCTCCATAATGGACGATTCCAGTATGTATATGGAGCAATTGGTGTTTCGACAGGACTTGTTGCTGCATCGCTCTTAAGTCTTTTATATCTGCTTATTTTATATTTTGTATTTCGCAGAAGTCTTGAAAAGGATGGAAGCAGGGAACGGGAATATTTAAAGAACGGAGAAAGCAGCTTTTCAAGAATCCGTTTAATACTGGGCTCCGGTGGATTTCATGCATTGTTTTATCTTACATTTGCTTTATCAAGCTTTGGCAGTGTATTTATTTTCTTCCTTCTTCATAAGGGAGACAGTGCGTCAGCTTCGGCATTCGGGATGTATTATGCAGGCTGCAATGCCCTTCTTAAGGCGATGATCCTGATTATTCTGATGGTATTTTATTCTTCCATCCGGCGTGTTGGGTATTATCAGGAACGGGAAGAGTTCCGTATGGCAAGAGAAAAGCTTGGTATGCTGCTTCACCGCATGCTTGTTGTTTTATTGCCGTTTGCAATTCTGTCGGTAGTGCTTTCCGAAAATCTGTCAATTCTGCTGCTTGGTGATACAGGAGCAGAAGCTTCCGGTGCTATGCAGGCAGGAAGTATCGGCATTTTATTTGGTACATTGGGTTATG
Source organism: Firmicutes bacterium CAG:95 (assembly GCA_000438155.1). Taxonomy (GTDB): domain Bacteria; phylum Bacillota; class Clostridia; order Lachnospirales; family Lachnospiraceae; genus Suilimivivens. The sequence continues at coordinate 13,958 of FR902899.1, read as the reverse complement.
TATTTATTTTGCTTTTAATGCGTTTGAAGCAAAGTATGCTTGCAGCGGTAAGTGCAGGCGCTGCCATGGTTTTACAGATGGTTCTTCTGGTGATTATGACGTCGGCAGGCGTTGGAGGTGCTCTTGCACCGGCTCTTTCCCAGATGTTTTTTTATCTGTTGCTAACGGCTGCCGGATTTGTGCTTGTGAGCCGCGTAATGCAATACAGGCAGGATTGGATCCGGGGAGCTGCCATTCCAACTGTACTTGCAGCAGTGATGGGTGTGGTTACGATGCTGATTAACCGTTTTCTTACCCCTGCCGCAGGAAGGGTGTCTGGAACGATTGTCTGTGTAGTTGTTGGAATTCTGGTATATGTCATTCTGCTTCTTGCAGCAAGAAATATGAGGGAAGAAGAATTGAACAGCAGCCTTTTCGGAAGGCTTTTGTTAAAGGTGGGAAGACTGATCCATTTTTATTAAATGTGGAACCGGTCTGACCGGCAATGAATAAGAATATGAAAATTGACTGATACTATAAAGAAATCGTAGAAATACGGCATGGGGGAACTATGAAGCTTTTGAAATGTATCAGTCTTTTTATACTATATCCACTGACGATGTTTGCCATCGGATTTGCCGCCAATATGATGGTAATGGAATATTTTTATCCGGGAGAATCCACAGACGGTTATGAAGCAGTAATTCCGGTTCCGCAGGAAAGCGAAGCACCGATTGCTGCAGCGCCGGTTGCTGTCGTGGATAAGAAGATCATCAGTGCCAATACCGAATTTGTGGTGCAGAAGTTCGATACAGCGAAAGGACTTCTGGAAGAAGAAACGAAAAGCGCACCGGATAAATATATCGGAATGACCAGAGAAGATTTAGCGAATGAAATCCGTACCTGGAACCAGAATCCACCACTTAAGGATCTGGAACAGGGACTTCAGTATATGGAGCTGTACTCCTTTTCACCGAAGAGAGTAGTGATCCGGAAGACCTATACGGCACAGGAAGAGGAGGAAGGGTTCTTCCTTGTAAATGAGAATCACTGTGTAGTGGTTTATCAGAAGGATCTGCAGAATGTGTATCTTTCTACGGACATCAAGGTGGATGAGCTTCCAGGTACACTCAGGGATGAGATTCTGCATATTAAATATGTGGAAAATGAAAAGGAATTATACAATTTTCTGGAATCCTATTCCAGTTAAGGAGAAGTAATGGATAAAATATATATTGTAGGAGGCGGAGCCTCAGGTATGATGGCAGCCATCCAGGCCAAAACGAAGGATAATGAGGTAATCCTTCTTGAAAAAAACGACCGGGTTGGAAAGAAAATTCTCGCAACTGGAAACGGGAAGTGTAATCTTGGAAATGAAAATTTAAGTGTGGATTGCTACTACAGTAAAAATAGCTCCTTTGTGGAACAGGTTCTTAAAAGATACGATACAGAGTCTGCGGTTTCATTTTTTGATTCTATTGGATTAAAGGTGCGAAGTAAGAATGGTTATTTATATCCTTATGCAGAACAGGCTTCCGTGGTTTTGGATGTGCTTCGGATGGAACTGGAACGTCGGAGCATTCAGGTGAAGCCAGGAGTACAGATTACAGATTGTACGCCTTTAATAAATAAGCGGGGTTATCTTTTAAAAACTCCGGATGGCAGAAGCTATGAGGCAGACCGGGTAATATTGGCATGCGGTGGACCGGCTTCCTTAAAAGAGGGTGGTAAGGATGGATATAACATACTGCAGAAGCTTGGATTAAAAACTTATCCTCTGGTACCGGGGCTGGTACAGTTAAGAACAGATGGAAAAGAACAGAAAGCATTGTCCGGTGTCCGTTGTAAGGCATCCTTACGGCTTTTCGCAGATGGAATACAGCAGGGAAGTGAGCAGGGCGAATTACAGCTTACCGATTATGGCATATCGGGGATTCCGGTATTCCAGCTGAGCCGTGTGGCTGCCTATGCCTTGAGGAATCGTAAGTCAGTGATGGTGCAGATTGATTTCACACCGGAGTATTCCTACGATGAAATAGTTACTTACCTGCTTGAACAGCAGAATTTGCGGAAGGATCAGACAGTAGACGAACTGCTGACGGGTTTTTTAAATAAGAAGATTAATCTGGTATTTCTTAAGAAATGCCAGATTGCCGGAAACCGGACGATAGAATCCCTGCAAAAGAAAGAAATCAAGCAGCTTGCAGGACTTTATAAGAATTATGAAGTACATATTACGGGTACAAATCCGTTTTTAAATGCACAGGTCTGTGCGGGCGGTGTGGACGTAGACGAGGTGGATGAGCAGATGCAGGTGAAGAAGTATCCAGGACTTTTTGTAACAGGAGAGCTACTGGATGTGGACGGGATCTGTGGCGGTTATAATCTGCATTGGGCGTTTGCAACAGGTGCGATTGCAGGAAAAGCGATAAGAGGTTAAACAGATGATACGGATCAATCAGGTGAAGCTGCCTGTGGAGCATACGACAGAAGCGCTCCATAAGAAGGTACAGGAACTTTTGAAATATAAAGGATCAATGGATGTGGAAATTGTGAAGCGTTCCCTGGATGCACGGAAGAAGCCGCAGCTTTTTTATGTTTATATGTTGGATGTGACTATTCCGGAAAAGGAAGAGAGGAAACTTTTAAAACGATGCCGCAGCAGCCAGATTCAGAAGGTCGAACCGGTGAAGTATGTCTTTCCGGTAAAGCATTATGAGGGGCAGAAACGCCCGGTTATTGTTGGAATGGGACCTGCAGGACTGTTCTGTGGCTATGTGCTTGCCAAAGCCGGATTCCGACCGATCCTTTTGGAACGGGGAAAGTGCGTTGAGGAAAGAAGCCGGGATGTGGAAGCCTTCTGGAAAACGGGACACTTGAATACAGAGTCCAATGTGCAGTTTGGAGAGGGCGGTGCCGGAACCTTTTCGGATGGAAAGCTGAACACTCTTATTAAGGACAAATATGGCCGTAATAAAGAGGTCTTACGGATTTTTGTAAAGCATGGCGCCCCAAGGGAAATTTTATATGATTATAAGCCACATATCGGCACAGATATTCTGAAAGAGATTGTTCGTTCCATGCGGGAAGAAATTCTTGCATCAGGTGGGGATGTTCGGTTCGAAACCAGGGTGACGGATCTGCTGATTGCAGATGGCAGGATAAAGGGACTTGTTTTAAACGGGCAGGAAGAGCTTTTGGCAGAGCATGTGGTGCTTGCCTTAGGACATAGTGCAAGAGATACATTTTCCATGCTTTTAAAGCAGAAGATCGTGATGGAGCCTAAGCCTTTTGCCATAGGAATGCGTGTGGAACATCCTCAGGAATTGATTAATTTGTCACAATATGGTAAAAAAGAAGCAGGAGAACTTGGAAATGCCATCTATAAGCTGACGGCAGAGACAAGTGAGAAGCGTGGAGTCTATACCTTCTGTATGTGTCCGGGAGGATATGTTGTGAATGCTTCCTCGGAAGAGGGACGGCTTGCGGTAAACGGCATGAGCTACAGTGGAAGAAACAGTACCAATGCAAACAGTGCCGTGATTATTACAATTACCCCGGAGGATTATGGGGATTCTAAGGATCCGCTAAGTGGTGTTGCATTTCAACGTAAGCTCGAAGAAAAGGCCTATCAGATTGGGAACGGAAAAGTGCCGGTAGAACGTTACGGAAGCTTTAAACGAGCTGTTTTAGGAACAAAACATCAGAAACCGGAAACCACACAGGAAGAACTCAAGGAAACAGAATCAATGGGGTTGGAAGCCATCACGCCCTGTATTAAGGGACAATGGACAGAAGCCCCGGTACATGAGATCTTGCCGGATGCCCTGAACCATGCGTTTGTAGAAGGCATGGAAGCGTTCGGAAAGAAGATCCATGGATTCAATGGAGATGAGGTTTTAGTGGAAGGAATCGAAAGCCGGACCTCTTCTCCGGTACGGATTCTTCGTACGGAATCGGCACAATCGCTTGCCGTTGAGGGGCTATACCCCTGCGGAGAGGGAGCCGGATATGCAGGCGGAATCACATCCGCCGCTATGGATGGAATTTTTGTAGCAGAACAACTGGCCAGAGCACTTCAGGAGGAGGTGTAACACAATGAACCAAAGCATTGTTATGACGAAGCAGGAATTGCGAAACCGTTATCTGCAAAGAAGAAACGACCTGTCTGTACAGGAACGGAAGGAAAAGAGTATTCAGGTATTACAGAATCTGCAAACGCTTCCGGAATTTCAAAAGGCGGAGGGGGTGCTGATTTACCTGAATTACCGGAGTGAAGTAGAGACCATTCCCTTTGTGGAAGAGCTGCTTCAAAAGAGAGAGAAGAGGATCTTTGTTCCGAAGGTATGCGGAATGGATATCCGTTTTTATGAAATCACCTCGATAGAGGATGTAAAAAGCGGATATCAGGGGATTCTGGAGCCAAAGGAAGGAATGGAAGAATTCTCTGCGCAGAAACTGGATGCAAAGAATTGTCTGATCGTACTTCCGGGATCTGTCTTTGACCGGAAATGTAACCGCATGGGATATGGAAAGGGTTTTTATGACCGGTTTATGAAGCTGAATCCTCAGATATATGGAGCAGGATTATCCTTTGATTGTCAGGTAGCACCTGTGCTTCCTGTACAGGCACATGATTACCGGATGAATGCACTGATTACGGAATCCGGCTGTTACTTTAAGGAGTAAAGTGCAGTAAAGGATATAGAATCTGGAATGAAAAGATCAGAATGATGTTACATAAATGCAGATAGAGAATAGACTGGAATGGAGAAAGGGAATGGAAGAGCTGACACTTTTAGGAGAACGTGCCGTGCAGGCAAAATATGAGCTGCAGCGCATGACAACAGAAAAGAAAAACGAGGTACTTGAAGCGGTTGCGGAGGCATTAATCCAAAACACGGAGTATCTTCTTTTGGAAAATCACAAGGATCTGGAGCGTGGAATTGCAAATCAGATGAATCCCGGGCTGGTTGACCGGCTCCGGCTTACGAAGGAACGCATTGCCGGTATGGCAGAAGGAATCCGTCAGATTGTAAAGCTGCCGGATCCGGTGGGGGAAATCTTAGACGATTATGAAGCGGAGAACGGACTTCATATTGTAAAGAAGAGAGTTCCCATGGGAGTCATCGGAATCATTTATGAATCAAGACCCAATGTGACAGCAGATGCGTTCGGATTGTGCTTTAAAAGTGGCAGTGCCGTGATCCTGAAGGGGGGAAGTGATGCAATCCGGTCTAATATGGCGATTACAAAAGTTATTCAGGATGCAGTGGTCCGAAGGGGAGTAGATCCTTATGTGATCCAGCTCATTGAATCTACAGACCGCAGTGTAGTCAATGAATTTATGAAGATGAAGCAGTATGTGGACCTGCTCATCCCAAGAGGCGGCGCAGGACTCATACGCAATGTGGTAGAGAACAGTCTGATTCCGGTCATTGAGACAGGAACAGGAAACTGTCATATTTTTGTAGATGAAAGCGCCGATGTGGAAAAGGCGATACCGATTATCCTGAATGCGAAAACCCAGCGGATCGGGGTATGTAATGCCTGTGAATCCCTGGTGATCCACGAAAAGATCAAGGATCGTCTGTTGCCGGAGCTTGCCAAGGCCTTATATGAAAAGAATGTGGAGATCCGCGGAGACGAAGCGGTCCGTTCCTGTATTTCCTGTGTGCCGGCAACGGAAGCAGATTATGGAACCGAATATCTGGATCTCATCATTTCCATGAAAACGGTAGCAAATGTGGATGAGGCAATTACTCATATTAACAAATACAATACCAGACATTCCGAAGCAATTCTCACAAATAATAAAGAAAACGCAGAGAAATTCTTAAATGAAGTGGATGCTGCCTGTGTTTATCTGAACGCTTCCACAAGATTTACCGATGGTTTTGAGTTCGGACTGGGGGCAGAAATCGGAATCAGTACGCAAAAGCTTCATGCCAGAGGACCAATGGGGTTGAAAGAACTGACTTCCTATAAATATGTTCTTGAAGGGGACTGGTTAAGCAGAAAGTAAGAATACAGAAAACGGGGACAAACAAATGAAAATTGGAATTGCATTATTGATTATTGCAGTAATCATGTGTATTCTGATCCTGATATTTTCCTTTGGAATGGTTCAGTTCATTACAAGACCTGAAAAGTGGTCACTTGAAGATTTCAAGAAACGGATTGAGGATGATGGTGTTTCTTTTGAATGTTTTTTAAAAAGCCGGCGTGAGGTGTTTAATGTATATTCTGACTATGGGTATGAGCTGCATGGTTTCCTGATGAAGCAGGAGAATCCAACGGATCGTTACGTGATCCTTACGCATGGATATTCGGGTAACCGGTGGGAATCACTTGCTTACGCAAATATCTATTATGAGCTCGGGTACCATGTTTATCTTTATGATATGCGTTATCATGGAGATAATGATGATGGCGAAGAAAGCTTTTGCTCCATGGGGTGCTATGAGCATATGGATATCTTAACCATAGCAGAAGAACTGAGAAGACGCTTTGGAGAAAAAATACGTATTGGACTCCATGGCGTAAGCCTTGGAGCCTCAAGCAGTATTCTGGCACTTCGTCTTTATGAGGGATTTTCCTTCTGCGTTTCAGACTGTGGCTTTGCAGATCTGAAAGACCTGATGGCGTATCTGTCCGGCAAATGGTTCCATCTTCCTAAAATGATGATGTATCCGGTAAATTGGGCATGTCACTGTAAATATCATTTTGATTTGTTAAAAATAAAGCCATGGAAGGCATTGCAGAAGAATATGGTAACTCCGTTGTTATTTATTCATGGAACGGCAGATGACTTTATCCTGCCTTCCCATGCAAAAAGGTTGTATGAGACAGCATCTTCCTATAAAGAGCTTCATTATATTGAGGGGGCAGAACATGCCAGATCCATTTATCAAGCACCAGAGGAATATCGGAGAATTGTAACAGAGTTTCTTAGAAGAGTTTGTCCTGACAGAACAGAAAGATCCAGGCAGATAGAAATATAATATTTGGAAATTAGGAACCCCGCAGAAATCATCTGCGGGGTTCTTAAATCTGGTAACGGAACAGTTACAATAAATTCATATAAAACGGTCAGGTATTGAAAGATTACTCAGCCTTAACTTCCTTCCAGAGTTCATTATATAAGGCATCGCCATCAGCACCTAAGTAATGGAAGGTTTCCAGATTGTTATACTGGGAAAGATCCGGGAATGCAATCTTGGAATTCTTAATATCTTCATCCTCGATTAAGGCTCTGGCTGCATCGTTCGGAGTAGAGTAGGTAATGTATTCGAAGTTCTTTAATGCGACATCTTCACGACACATAAAATCAATGAACTTCTCTGCATTTTCCATATTCGGTGCATTCTTCGGAATAACCCAGGAATCAATCCAGACGTTGGTTCCTTCCTTGGGAATTACATATTCAAGATCTGCATTTTCACGCTGGGTAAAAATGGCTTCACCGGAATAAATAACACCAATAGCAGCTTCATTACCGATCATTTTGTCACGGACCTGATCGATGACATAAGCCTGTACAAGCGGCTTCTGATCAATTAAGATCTGTTTTGCTTCATTTAATTCGCCTTCATCGAGGGTATTCATGGAATAGCCCTTTAATTTCAGTGCAACCATGAATGCATCACGGACAGAATCCTGCATAAGAATGTTGTCGGCGTATTTCTCATCCCAGAGAATGGACCAGCTGTCTACCGGATCATCTACCATGGTCTTATTATAAAGAATACCAACGGTACCAAAACAATAAGGGATAGAATATTTATTTTCCGGGTCAAATTCCTGTGACTGGTCAAAATACTGCTGGCCGATATTCTTGACATTGGGAATGTTGTCAAAATTGATTTCCTGAAGAAGATCGTTTTCAATCAGCTTCTGGATCATGTAATCGGACGGGCACAGAACGTCATAAGCAGTAGCTCCGGCCTCTACCTTGGGATACATGATTTCGTTTGTTTCATACTCATCATAAACAACCTTGATACCGGTTTCCTCTTCAAACATGGTAATCGTGTCGGGATCGATATATTCGCCCCAGTTGTAAACGATGACCTCGCCGTTTTCGCCGCTTGCACCTTTCCCGCATCCGGTAAGGGCAAGAACAAAAAAAGCAGTGAGCAGTAAGACATAGATGGGTGTTTTTTTCATAATGTTCCTCCGTAGTTTTATTTTACTTTCTTTTTGGATATTTGCTTATCGGTCGGAGCCTTGTTTACTAAAATCAGAAGTACCAGAACCGTTACGAAAATAATCGTGGATAACGCATACATTTCGGGTTTGATTCCTTTTTTTACTTCGGTATATATTTTAGTGGACAGGGTATCCACTCCGGCACCTTTAGTAAAGTGTGTAATAATAAAGTCATCCAGAGACATGGTAAAGGCCATAAGGAATCCGGATAAGATTCCCGGCATGATTTCCGGAAGGACAACCTTATAAAAACCATAAACGGGGCTTGCACCAAGGTCTAAGGCAGCCTCATAGGTATAAGGATTCAATTGCTTCATTCTCGGCATAATGCTTAAAATCACGTAAGGGATGCAGAAGGTAATATGCGCAAGTAAAATTGTGCCAAGACCGAACTTTAATCCCATACTGATAAAGAGCAGCATCAGGGAAATGCCGGTGACAATTTCTGCATTCAGCATGGGAATGTTCGTAATTCCCATGACGATTGCGCGTGAACGCTTCTTTAAGTTCATAATCGCGATACACGCAATCGTACCAATCAGCGTTGAAACAATGGAAGCAGCGAACGCAATAAGCAGGGTATTGGCCAGTGCATTCATAATGGCTTCATTCTGAAATAAGGAAGTATACCATTTGGTTGTAAAGCCGCCCCATTTTGCCCTCGTTTTGCTGGCATTAAAGGAAAGCACAATCAACGTCACAATGGGGGCATAAAGAAAAATAAAAATCAATGATACATAAATCCGCTGTAAGGTCATCTTTATCATAAGAAGGATCCCTCCCCGTCTTTGTCAAAGATGGCAGAAAGTACCATGTTGACAATGATGAACAGCATCAGTACAATAGACAGTCCGCTGCCTAAATGCCAGTTGCTGGCCTGTGTAAATTCTTCTTCTATGACATTGCCGATCAGAAGAACCTTACTGCCTCCTAAAAGCTTACTGATTACGAAGGTGGTAAGCGCCGGAATAAATACCATGGTAATTCCACTGATAATACCGGGAACACTTAAAGGAAGCGTAATTTTGAAAAATACCTGTATGTTATTGGCCCCGAGATCCTTCGCTGCATGAATGATGCTGCGGTCAATTTTGGATAAAGCATTGTAAATCGGCAGCACCATGAAAGGAAGGAAGTTATACACCATGCCTAACACAATGGCATAGGGAGTGTTAATAATTCTAAGAGCCGGCAGATGCAGAAAATTCAGGATACTGTTAATGACACCTGTTTTTTCGAGAAGTGTCTGCCATGCCATGGTACGCAGCAGGAAATTCATCCACATGGGAAGAATGAAAATTAATACGATAAAGCTGTGCTGGTTCACGCCCATATTGCAAAGAATCATGGCAAGCGGATAGGCAAGCAGGAGGCATAAAACAGTTGCAATCAGGGAGAGCAGGAGAGCAAGCCACAATGCCTTTGCATGTTCCGCAGTAGTAATTGAAATAATATTATTTAAGGTAAATGCACCGGAGCGGTCGGTCAATCCGTAATAAAACACCATGCCAAGCGGAATGAGAATAAAAATAAGCGACCACAGAAAATACGGCGTACCTAATAATTTCTTCTTGAGTTGTGCATTATTCATCTAATTTCACAGCCTCCTCGTCTTCGGATGCAGGTTTGTTCATAATCTGGATATTGAATGGATCCACATCAATGCTGACTTCGCATCCGACAGGGAACATTCCGGTCGAATGTACCAGCCATTCAAAGCCATTTGCCATAACCTCCATTTCGTAATGAACTCCTTTAAAGATCAGGTGGGAGACAACACCCTTGATGCGGCCTTTCTCAAGATCGGTAGAAAGTACAACATCTTCAGGGCGGATTACAACATCGACCGGCTTATGATGTCCAAAACCGGTATCCACACATGGAAAGTTCACTCCGAGAATATTTACCAGCTTATCCTCAACCATCAGGGAACTGATGATGTTGCTGTCTCCGATAAAGTCTGCAACAAAAGCGTTTTCCGGTTCGTTATAGATCTTTTCGGGCGAACCGATCTGCTGGATATATCCCTGGTTCATAACGACGATGGTATCAGACATGGTAAGAGCCTCTTCCTGATCATGCGTTACATAAATAAAGGTAATGCCCAGTTCATTTTTCAGACGGATCAGTTCATACTGCATATCCTGACGAAGCTTTAAGTCAAGCGCACCTAAAGGCTCATCAAGCAGAAGTACCTTGGGTTCATTTACAATCGCACGGGCTATGGCAATACGCTGCTGCTGTCCGCCACTTAAGGAATCCGGCATACGATGCCCGTAGCCATCTAAATTTACGAGTTTTAAGGCATATTTGATTTTATCATCAATATAGCTTTTTGATTTGCCCTTGATTTTCAAGCCGAAAGCAATGTTCTCTTCAATCGTCATGTGAGGAAAGAGGGCATATCTCTGGAATACGGTATTTAACTGACGTTTGTTGGGCGGAAGCTTGGTGATATCCTTATCGTCAAAGATGACACAGCCAGTATCCGGTGTTTCAAAGCCGCCAAGAATACGCAAAGTGGTTGTCTTACCACAGCCACTTGGGCCTAAGAGCGTCAGAAATTCATTCTCCCGGATATAAAGATTCAGGTCATCGAGAACCAGCTGGTCGTCGAAGGTTTTGCTGATGTTTTTTAAGTCAATTAATACTTTGTTCATGGTAAGCTCCTTTTCTGTCAGTTAAAAGCTGGGCGGGGTGCTGACCCAGATGAGAACAGCACCGGTTTTCTGACCTGCCTGTATATAATGGGTGGAATCGGCCTTGAAATAAAAGGATTCCCCTTTTTTGACCTTGATTCTGCGTTTCCCTAAAACAAGGGTGATGCTTCCTAGCAGCACATATCCGAATTCTTCACCTTCATGGGGATTATCCGGGTAGGTCGAGCCGCCGGGGGAAAGTGATAAACGGATCGGCTCCATCATATTTTTCTGTGCGTTTGGGATAATCCATTCAATTTTGTTATGAAGTTCTTCATCAATTTTCTCAAAGTAGTCAGCTTCCTTAAAGGCAATCTGATTGTCTTCGGAATCATTAAAGAAGTCCTTCAGATCTGTTCCAAGGCAGGTGAGAATATCAAGTAAGGTTGCGATGGAGGGAGAGGTTAAATCCCGTTCCAGCTGTGAGATGAAGCCCTTGGATAATTCACAGCGGTCTGCCAGTTCCTCCTGGGTGAGTCCCTTCTGGATGCGGAGATCCTTGATTTTCGTTCCGATTTTGGTTGTGTTATTCATTAATATCCGCCTCTGTATCATCAAACAAAAAGTAAACAAAAAGTTTAGTGTTACTAAACACTGATGATTATTATACAAGATAGATTTCTAATGTCAATATCTTTTCCTTATCTTGTTTAAAGAAATAACTTATGGTAGAATCAAACATAGTTACGTACAATTAAATAACAGGTAATGAATTTGGATCAGGAACTCGTTACCGGACAAGGCAAGGGAAGATTATGGACAAGGATAAATATGTAGCATATGTCTCCAGCTATACCTGGGGAAATAAGAGTAATTTCGGTATCCGGATCTATGATGTGGATATGGAAAACGGCAGAATGACCGAGAAGGATCAGGTGGAGATTACGAATTCTTCTTATGTGACGATTTCACATAATCAGAAGTATCTGTATTCAATCACAGATTTTGGAGTAGAATCTTATGAGATTCAGAAGGATGGAAGCCTTAAGGCAATCAACCGTGCATCCATCAACGGAATGAGGGGATGTTACCTTTCTACCGATTATGAGGACAGGTTCCTTTTTGTGGCAGGTTACCATGATGCGAAGCTTACGGTACTCCGTGTAGAAGAGGATGGTTCGATCGGAGAGATTACCGAGGAGATTTTCCATAAGGGACTTGGCAGTATTGCGGAGCGCAATTTCCGTCCCCACATCAACTGCGTGAAGATGACGAGGGATAACCGGTTCTTATGTGCTGCAGATCTGGGACTGGATCATATCGTGGTATATGAGCTGAACCACCATACCGGAAAGCTTCGTCAGGTGGATATCATCCGCAGTGAACAGGAATCAGCACCGAGACATATGAAGTTCAGCAAGGACGGAAGATTCCTTTATATTGTACATGAACTTAAGAATTACATTGATGTTTATCATTACTATCTGGATGAACATGATCTTCCGGTTTTTGATAAGATCCAGAATATTTCAACCGTGAATGAATATCATGCAGGAGGAACGGCAGCAAGCGGTTTAAATCTTTCTGAAGACTTTAAATATATGGTAAGCTCCAACGCAGGAGACAACAGCGTCATTCTTTATTCAATTGATCATAAAACAGGAATGCTGACCAAGATTTTCTGTCTGCCGGTCAGTGGGGATTATCCGAAGGATGCAGCCCTGTTCCCGGATAACCGGCATCTGGTATCGTTGAATCATGAATCGGATACCATGACGTTCTTTACTGTGAATGTAAAGGATAAGACACTGGTTATGAACGGGAAGGAGATTAAGGTAGACCGCCCGAACTGCATCATTTTTTATAAGCTTCCGGAATAGTATATGAATTTCATAAACAGAATGAATTAAAATAAGAGTAACTATCAGCAGCTCTCGTCTTTTAAAATGGCGTAATAGGTTTTCAGGTCATTGAGACGGGAGCTCATATTTTTCATCATTTCATCTAATAAGGTGATGGCAATCATGGATTCGACCACGACAACCGCACGGGGAACAATTACCGGATCGTGGCGTCCACGGATTGCTATTTTTATTTCTTCCCTCTGATTATTTACCGTATCCTGCTCGGAAAAGATGGAAGGGGTCGGCTTTACGTGGGCGCGCAGTACGATGGTGGAGCCATCACTGATTCCACCGAGAATACCGCCGGCGTGATTTGTTTTTTTAACAATTCTGCCGTCGCGGATTTCAAAGTGGTCGTTGTTTTCCGAACCACAGCTTTTCGAAACAGCAATGCCATCCCCGATTTCTACGGCTTTCACAGCGCCGATTGACATGACTGCTTTGGAAAGATTTGCATCGAGCTTTTCAAAAACAGGATCACCGATTCCGGCGGGAACTCCGGTAACCTGACATTCGATGACGCCTCCTGCAGAGTCCTGACGGTGCATGCATTCCTGTAAATAGGTAAGTGCCTGCTCATCGGCAGAATAATCCGGCATACAGGTCGCGGTATTCCGGACAGCCTCTTCGTTGAATTGATCCATGGAAATGGTAACCGGTCCAATGGAACGTGTGTAGGCAAGAATATGAATTCCCATCTCATTTAATATTTTGGAGGCAATTGCACCCGCAGCTACACGTCCGATAGCCTCGCGTCCGGAAGA
>FR902899.1:0-425 GCA_000438155.1 Firmicutes bacterium CAG:95 | reverse complement strand
GCCGCGGTAATCACGGAAGCCATACTTCGTATCATAGGTATAATCCGCATGCCCGGGGCGGTAGCAGTTGGCAATCTGACTGTAATCTGAAGAACGCTGGGACGTATTGGGGACGAGAAGTGCAATCGGTGTGCCGGTTGTCTTTCCTTCAAAAACGCCGGAGAGAATCTGAACGGCATCTGCTTCCTTGCGTGGAGTGGAAATGGCACTCTGTCCGGGCTTACGCCGGTCTAAGAATGCCTGGATATCCAAAGGGGTAAGGGTTAATCCTGCGGGACATCCGTCAATGACAACGCCAAGCGCTTTACCGTGGGATTCCCCGAAGGTAGTAATCGAAAATAAAGTTCCGAAAGTTGATCCTGCCATAGATATTATCCTCATCTTTTCTGTATGATTTCTGTAGAATTTTCATATTTAAACAGATA
>FR902898.1:4542-23890 GCA_000438155.1 Firmicutes bacterium CAG:95 | reverse complement strand
CGATGCAGTTTATTCAAAATAGCGGTTGCATACAGTATTTGCAATCGTTATAATGAAATGGCAACACTTTGGCAACAGAAAATCAGTAAGCCAAAATAAAATGTGCAAATGAAGTAAAATATTGGCGGATTCCAAATAAAACTTAAACAAAATAGTTTAAGCTAAAGAAGCGGCTTGCCGAGCTTGAATAACGGATTAAAATGCCGAAAGCCTGTATTTATGCGGGTTTTCGGTATTTGCTTTATCAAATGCATCTGGTGGATGATAATATTCCATTAGAGGGCGTGTTTCATGGATATGATGAGCTGGATAATGAAAGAATTCATTTGGATTTCTGTTGGCTTTCACTAGAGGATTTAAAAAAGGATATGGATAATATAAAGATTTATATGTCATCTGTGTATTAAATGGAATTGATCCGCTGGTAGAACGTTCAAGATCAGGAAGAGGTGCACATATATGGCCTGGCATATATTCTTCTGGTAAGATAAAGTTGTGTTGAAATAGAAGCAAAAGATGAAAAACAGGGGGATTTTCATGGGAATTTTATTATGCGGCCTTAATGGGGCCGGGAAAAGTACGATCGGGAGAATCTTGGCAGAACGCATGTCCTGGCAGTTCATTGATAATGAGGACTTATATTTTCCTAAAGAGGATGCCTCCTATCTGTTTTCAAATCCGAGGAGCAAGGAGGAAGTTATACATCTTCTGGAGGAAAAGATCGAGGAAGACGACCGGTTTGTTTTTGCAGCGGTAAAAGGGGATTATGGAGAAAAGCTGCTTACGAAATTGGATTACGTTGTTTTGATTGAAGTACCCAAAGAGACAAGAATGGAGCGGGTAAAAACGCGTTCTGCCCGGAAATTCGGGGACAGGATACAGGAGCAAGGAGACTTCGCCGATACAGAGAATGCATGGTTTTCGGTAGTGAACAGCAGGCCTGAAAATTTCGTCACCGAGTGGCTGGAACGTGTACCGTGCCCGGTGATCCGCATCGATGGAACAGCTCCGGTTGAGGAGAATGTCGACTATCTTTTGAGAAAATTATAAATACGCTGGAACAGGATGAATTTTATGTAAGGGCAAGTCGTGTGGAAATACCTGCATCGATCACAGCAGTGGAATTTTACAGAAAGTTTGGGTATGATTACAAGAATGGAAAAAAGGAGCTCGATGAGGAACATCACTATCGGTTGGAAAAGGTTGTGAAAGCAGAAAAATATGAGTATAATAAGGTTGATCATAAGAATGATATAGGATAAAGATAAAGGAGATCAAAGTTCATGCAATTCATATGTTATCCGAAATGTTCAACCTGTCAGAAAGCCAGGAAATGGCTTGAGGCAAATCATCTGGAGTTCACAGAACGTCACATTGTAGAGGAGAATCCTTCCTATGAAGAACTGAAGGAATGGTATGCAGAGAGTGGACTTCCATTAAAGAAATTTTTTAATACCAGCGGTATGTTGTATAAAGAGATGCAGCTTAAGGATAAGCTTCCTACAATGAGTGAAGAAGAACAGTTGAAGCTTCTTGCAACGAATGGAATGCTTGTGAAACGTCCGCTTATCGTGAATGGAAATATGATACTGACCGGTTTCAAGGAAGCGGAATGGGAGAAAGCGTTGTTATGATTCATTTCCGGGTCATGTGACTGGGTTATGCCGGTGAAATACACGGAGGATTATTATAACGCCATTACAGCACCAGGGAAGGAAATGCAGTTGATCGAAGGCTGGGGACATGCTGTTCCACAGGAAAATCCCAAAGAGTTTGCGGATACGTTGAAGAAGATGTTGGAAGACATGGTAGAACAATAAATTTTTTATAAAAGTTGAAGGTAAAAAAATAGTCAACAATTTCTGTAAAAGTAATGGTAAGACATTATATATGTAATATTAAAAAGGAGGGTTACCAAATGCAAATTTACGTTAATGCAAAAGCCAGATGTGATGGCGATGGATCAAAGGAGCGGCCGTTTAAGAGAATCAATGATGCGGCGAAGATTGCGATGCCGGGGGATGAAGTGCTGGTTCTGCCCGGTGTTTACCGGGAGTATGTGAATCCCATCCATAGCGGAACGGCAGAAAACAGGATTGTATATCGGTCCGTGGAGCCGCTTGGAGCAATCATCAGTGGTGCGGAAGAAGTGAAGAACTGGAAGCATTTCTGCCAGGATATATGGGTTACGCACATTCCGAACGGAGTATTCAATGACTACAATCCTTACAATACGCCGGTTTATGGGGACTGGTATTTTGCGAAGGACGAGCGTCACACAGGATGCGTCTATCTGAATGATAAAGCGATGTATGAGGCGCTGACTCTGACAGAGTGCGATCATGCTCCGGTTTATGAACCGTCCTGGGAGCATGAGTGGACCAGATACAAGTGGTATGCGGAGTGCGAGCGTGATGAAACTGTTATTTATGCGAACTTCCAGGGAAAGGATCCGCGTGAGGAAAAGGTTGAGATCAATGTCCGCAGGGAGTGCTTTATGCCCAGTGAAGAGCACGTGGATTTCATCACCCTGTCCGGCTTTTATATTGAAAAAGCAGCTACGACCTGGGCACCTCCGGCAGCTTATCAGGACGGCATGGTGGGTCCGCACTGGGCCTATGGCTGGATCATTGAGGACTGTGAAATCGTCAACAGCAAATGCTGTGGAATTTCTCTTGGCAAATATTATGATGCAGAAAATGATCATTACTTTACCCGTAAACATGTAAAAAGTGCGACCCAGATGGAACGTGACGCGGTATGCCGTGGTCAGTATCATGGGTGGTTAAAGGAAAAGGTCGGTTCCCACATCATTCGTAGATGTAACATTCATGACTGTCAGCAGACCGGTATTGTGGGAAGAATGGGATGCGTTTTTTCGACCATTGAGGACAACCATATCCATCACATCAATAACATGATGGAGCTTGGTGGCGCGGAGATCTCAGCAATTAAGCTGCATGCGGCAATTGATGTTGTGATTCGCAGAAACCATATCCATCACAGTACGATGGGAATCTGGCTGGACTGGGAAGCACAGGGAGCGCGGGTTTCCCAGAATCTGCTCCATGACAACGATGTTCCGGAAGGCTCGACAAAGCTGGAAGGCGGCATGGAAAGTCAGGACATTTTCGTGGAAGTCGGTCATGGGCCTACCTTAATCGATAACAATATTATGCTGTCACGCTATGGACTTCGTGTGGCAACCGAGGGTGTTGCCATGGTACATAACCTGATTCTTGGAGCGTTTACCATGGTCGGCTCCGGTGTGGACAACTGGGTAGACGGAAGAGAACAGCGCAGATATACGCCTTATCATATCCGGCACAGGACAGAGGTTGCAGGCATGATGACGATTCTGCACGGGGACAATCGTTTTTATAACAACATTTTTGTACAGGGACATCCCATTACGAATGAGGAGCCGAAGGAATCTCCGTTCTATCAGCAGGTTGGTACGCATGTATGGGACGAATATCCGACTTATAAAGAATGGATTGCGAAATTTGACATGGAAGAAGAAAAGCCGGATATGGGCAAGCTCGAACCGGCACACTTCAGCCATCTTCCGGTCTGGGCAGACGGCAATGTTTATCTTGCCGGGGCAAAGGCATGGAAGAAGGAAAAGCATAATCTGGTGAAAGATGATGCGGATGTTCAGATCGAACTGCTGGAAGAGGATGGACAGTACAGGCTATCCACCAATCTGTACGATTATCTGGACGGATTTACCACAGGAATTATCAACAGCGATGTCCTGGGCAAGGCATTTGAACCCGAACAGCGGTTTGAGGAACGGGATGGATCCGATATTGTATTCCAAAGTGATTATCTGGGCAATCATCGTGGCGTTTCTACGATTCCGGGACCTTTTGCAGATGTGAAGGAACTGGATGAAGTGATCTGGATTGATTAATGTGTATACCGCATCGGATATTTTCATCCGGTGCGGTATTTGCTATAATGCAATGAGTAAAAAGGCATAATGAAGGACTATTTGAGAAGGAGACAAGAATATTATGGATTTTTTCAGTTCGCAGAAAATAACGAATCATATTACAAGGATTTACCTTCCGGGGGATGTTCAGGCATATCTTGTGGAGGGAATGGACAAGTCGGTTCTTATTGACACCGGCTGTGGTATAGGTGACCTCAAAGCCTATGTAGCAACACTTACCGGCAAGCCGATTACGGTTCTGCTTACACACGGACATCTCGACCATGCACCCGGAGCCGTACAGTTTGACACGGTATACATGAATTTGGCAGATTGTGGGATTTATGCAGCTCATGATCTGATCCAGCAGAGAATTGACTATGTAGAAACCACCTCCTTTGCCGGAAAATATAGAAGAGAAGATCTGCTCCCGGAAAATAGTGCTGATGCATTTCAGGATCTGCAGGATGGCATGCGTTTTGATCTCGGAGGACTTCATATTACGGCATATGCCTGTCCTGGGCATACACCTGGCTCCATGGCATTTTTAATAGAAGAGGACAGAATGCTTCTTTTGGGAGATTCCTGTAATCCGTTTACGTTTTTGTTTGACATTACCAGTCTTGGGGTTTCCTCATATGAGAATAGCCTGAAAAGCCTGTTGGCAAAGGTGGAGGGGAAGTATGATGATGTGCTTTTATCCCATGAAGCAGGTGGCATACCGTCTACCAACATGATTCAGGATAATATTGCAGTCTGCGAAGCAATTAAAGAGGGGAAGACAGATAATATCCCTTATGAGTTTATGGGAAGGAAGGCTTTTCTTGCTTTTAAACAAGGTGCCCAGAATGAATATGGACAGATCAGGGGAAATATCGTTTACAATCCGGATCGTATTAATGAATAATCATTCTGAAACAGGAGATAAAAGCCGTGGGAGAAATGCTTACGCTCCAGGTCACCATCTTTTCGGTGATGGCAATAGGATTTTTGCTAAAGAAAATTAAACTGATTTCAGCCAGGGGACAAAAGGAGATTACCGATCTGGTCATTAACCTGATTCTCCCGGCGAACATCATTACCAGTTTTATGACAGAAATCAGCACGGACACCATTTCTGACTGTGCGTGGATTGCGGTGATTTCTATTGGCATACAGCTTATAGCACTGTTTTATGGTAATCTCTTTTTTCATAAAGAAAATGAGAACCGGCTGAAATGTCTGAAATATGCCATTATCTGCTCCAATGCCGGATTCCTTGGGAATCCGATTGCGGAGGGAGTATTCGGTCCGGTCGGTCTGATGCTTGCCAGTGTGTATCTGATTCCGCAGCGTATCATGATGTGGTCCGAAGGAATTGCTATTTTCTCCGGGGTATCCGATAAGAAGGCAACCCTGAAAAAGGTAGTGACGCATCCATGTGTACTTGCCTGTTTTATTGGTTTTATTCTGATGGTTGGACAGATTAAATTACCGGCTGTGATTCTGAGTCCGGTTCAGACGCTCGGCAGATGCAACACAGCACTTTCGATGATGGTGATTGGCATGATCCTCGCCGATATTGATGTAAAAACAATCCTGGACAAAACCGTGATCCGCTATACGATCCACCGTCTCGTCATCATTCCAATCATGGTATACCTGGTATGCCGGCTTCTTCCTGTCAGCAGACTGGTCTGTGGAGTCAGCGTGCTTCTTGCAGCAATGCCTGCCGGTGCAACGACCAGTATGCTCGCTGCAAAGTATGACCGTGATCCGGAATTTGCAACAAAGCTTGTGGTATTTTCAACCCTGTGCTCCATCCCGGCAATTATGATCTGGAGCAGTGTGCTGATGTAATGAGCGGTAAGTACAATTATCAATGCAGATCCTGTCAGCAAAGGTGATTTTAAATGGATTTTACAGCATAATTTCGTGCACTGAAAAGCTACGAAAAAGAAAAGAATAAAAATAGTTCGGAATAGTTAAAGAATGAATCAGGACCGTCTGATGCAGGAGACTGTGGAGGACGGTTCTTTTTCTGTTTTCAAGGTGCTGATTTCGAAGTTCATCCTGCAAAAATAATTCAAACAGAGGTTGCCTTTTGCAAAACGGAAGTTAAATTTGCTATTTACCGCTATTTACCGTTGAAAATGCCAATTTGTGAAAACGGGGCAAAATATAACAATAAAAATTGAAAAAACGGGGCAAAAGTTAATAAGATACAAAGAGATATCGTAACGCAGTACAAAGAAGATTTTCCCAATACGACAGTGAAGATAAAAAGTTAAAGCTGATATCCATAAAAGAAGAATATAGGTGAACTGGACTTCTTAATTGAGATGGATGGAAAGGTAACGTACCTTCCCATATATATGTGGTATCTTGTCAAAGAACAGAGTATAGGACAGTTGATGGTGGATCTGGATATGGAGGGGCTGTGAGGAGCCAAGAGTTCATCAAAAGAACAGAAGTTTTGTTATAAATCTATGGAAATATGACAAGTCAACAGACAAAAAGATGAAAATATAGTAATATATTTATATAAACAATCATTTTTCGATATTATAGACATTGGCCAGGTATACATAGAGGATAGAAATGGATCAAAATACATTAAAAGAACTACATAATGGTTTTCAGACTGCTTACATTAATAAGGATTTTCCTTCTAGTTTGGCATATAAGCCCCAATTTGTTTCAAATAATTATAAAATGGGAAAGAAAGTGATGGCATCGATAGAGGATGAATTGTTAGCATGTGATCATTTTCAAATTAGCGTGGCATTTATTACAATGGGAGGTATAACTCCTTTATTGCAGACATTAAGTGAACTTGAAAAAAGAAATATTAAAGGGGAGATTCTTACAACAAATTACCAGGATTTTAGTCAGCCCTGGGCGTTAAA
This sequence comes from Firmicutes bacterium CAG:95, assembly GCA_000438155.1. Taxonomy (GTDB): domain Bacteria; phylum Bacillota; class Clostridia; order Lachnospirales; family Lachnospiraceae; genus Suilimivivens. Next base: position 17,065 of record FR902898.1, on the reverse strand, counting down.
AAAGTTGCAGGGTTTTAAAAATATTACGCTTAAAATGTATGATTCTCATGCGGCGAATGACAATTTTCATACGAAAGGATATATTTTTGAGAATGCAGAAATTTATAGAATCATAATAGGAAGTTCTAATTTCACGAAAGCAGCACTTGGAAGTAACCGAGAATGGAATATTAGAATCATATCTACTGACAAGGGAGAAATGGCACAGGAAATTCTTGAAGAATTTCAGGAACTTTGGAATTCCCAATATACTATGGAGTTTGATGATTTTTATGAAGAATATGCAGAACGTTACAAAATCATTAAACAGCAACAGAAAATAGCACGTCAGGAACAGATCCCATCTATTGAAAAATACAGCTTACAACCCAATAAAATGCAGGTTGGATTTATTACTAATTTGAGAAAAATTATTGCATCCGGTGAAGACCGGGCGTTGCTTATTTCTGCAACAGGAACCGGTAAAACTTATGCGTCTGCATTTGCAATGAGAGAACTTGGATATAAAAGAGTTTTATTTTTAGTACATAGAGGGCAATTAGCCAGACAGACTAAGAAGTCCTATGAGAGAGTATTTGGAAATACGGTTTCAATGGGACTAGTAGGTGCTGGAGCTTATGAATATGACAAGGATTATGTTTTTGCAACTGTTCAGACATTGAATAGAGATCGGCATTTGATGGAGTACGCACCGGATGAATTTGATTGTATTATTTTAGATGAGGCTCACCATTCAGCGGCGGATACTTATCAGAAGATTATGGGGTATTTTAAACCGAAGCTGTGGCTTGGTATGACCGCTACACCAGATAAGAGAGATGATGGAGAGATAGGAAAAAATATATACGAAATTTTTCATTATCAAATTGCATATGAGATTCGACTTCAACAGGCTATGGAGGAGAATCTGTTATGTACATTTCACTATTTTGGAATTAGTGATATTTCGCTGATTGATGATAGATTGAGCAAAACAAAAAAGATCTCAGAAAGAGATTTTAATCAATTGACAGGGGATCAGAGGGTTCAACATATTATTGAAAAAGCTGAATTCTATGGCTACAGTGGTGAGCGAGTTAAAGGATTAATTTTCTGCAGTAGAATCGATGAGTCTAAAATTCTTTCTGAAAAATTTAATCAATTAGTAAATCCAGCCACTGGAAAATATTTCAGAACCATTGCATTGAATGGTGATGCCTCGGATGAACAGCGACAGGAAGCATTTGAACGCCTGGCAATGAATGAAGAGGATGGTACAAGTGATAGGGAACCGCTGGACTATATCTTTTCCGTTGAAATCTTGAATGAAGGTGTTGATATTGTTGAGGTGAATCAAGTAATTATGCTTCGTCCAACACAATCTCCGATTGTGTTTATTCAACAACTGGGAAGAGGATTACGAAAAGCAGAGGGAAAGGAATATGTGGTAATTCTTGATTTTATTGGAAACTATAATAATAATTTTATGATCCCAATTGCGCTATCCGGGGATCAAACCTATAATCCGGATAATATTCGTAGATACGTGATTAGTGGAAATACGACCATTCCCGGAGCGTCATCTATTCATTTTGATGAAATTGCCAAGGAAAAGATTTTCACATCTATTGATAAAATAAAGGGTATGCCGACAATTATTCGTGAAAGCTATCTTACATTGAAAAATCGACTTGGACGAGTACCGTACTTACTTGATTTTTATGAAAATGGTGAGATAGATCCACTTGTAATTATTCGAGAGTACAAAACATATCAGAAATTTTTAGAGCTTGTGGAAAAAGATAGCTATGTGGGAAGGATTTCTGAGCAGGATTTAATAACATTGGAGTATTTATCCAAAACAATTTTAAACGGAACGAGACCTTATGAGCTTGAAATGTTAAAAAAGATCTTGCAGCAACCGTCCATTAAGATAGATGAATTTGCAACTGAAATCCAGAAAAAGTATGGTCATGAAATAGATTATATATCTTTAGCAAGTGCAGTGGATGTGTTGCAAGGTAAATTTGTAAGTAAAGCCGAAGAGTATGAAAAGTATTGCCATATAGATATTGTAGATGCGAAAGAAAAGTCTTATGTATTACGTATGTCAGAATTCGCGGAGCGATTGAATCACTCAGAATTTTATAGACAGATGGAAGATATTATTGATGTAGGATTAAGGCGATATGTGGATAAGTATACAGATCAGAGGGAATGTAATACGCCATTCGTACTGTATGAGAAGTATTCACGACGAGATGTGAGCTTTTTGATGAACTGTGGAAAGGATTTATCGTCAACAATGTATGGAATGAAGCGAATTGGTGATGATGTATTTATTTTTATTACCTATCATAAAGAAAGCTCTGAAGATAAAAATTATGTTGACGGAAAGCCGGATTATGCAGATACATTTGAAGATAATATGATTTTTAGATGGGATTCTCAGATAGGAAGAGGGATCCATAGTTCTTATGTTCAAGAGGTAGTAACAGCATTACATAAGCATCTTTTGGTAAAAAAGAGTGATGCAGAAACAAACTTCTATTATTTAGGGGAATTTGAGATTATGGATGTTCAACCGGCTCATAAAAATGATAATAATGGTAAAGAACGTGATATTACAAAATTTGTGCTGAAGATGCATCATGCGGTAAGAGATGATTTGCTACGATATCTGCAGAGTAATATAGAAACAGTGGAGGAACAGGCAGGATGAAAACAATAAGAGTAGTTGCAGCAGTGATTAAAGCAATGAATGAGAAGGGTGAAGAAATTATTTTTGCAACACAACGTGGATATGGAGACCTAAAAGGCGGATGGGAATTTCCAGGAGGAAAAATCGAAGAAGGAGAAACTTCACAGGCTGCGTTACAGAGAGAGATTATGGAAGAATTGGATACAGAAATAGCCGTAGGGGAGTTGATCGATACCATTGAATATGATTATCCGACGTTTCACCTCTCGATGGATTGTTTTTGGTGTGAGATTATAAAAGGGGATTTGGTACTTAAAGAACATGAGGCCGCTAAGTGGCTGACAAAAGAGAAGATGGATTCTGTTGAGTGGTTGCCGGCAGATATTACCATTGTAGGGAAGATAAAGGAAGCATTAAGATAGTAATAAAAAGATCTCTATAGCAATTTCAGATGCTGAAAAACGATCAAACCATACACGATTTTTAGAAAATATATCGGTAATATTTACAAAATATTTTTCCGAATAAAGGGGGATTCAAATCGCTACAGACCTAACCTTTATAGAACGGCGGGTGGGTCTTGTGCGTGCAGTTGCGAAATTGAATGTGGGGGCTATTATTAAAAATGGTATTTCCAATACCGAAATGGAAAGAATGATAGGATGATTCAATAAAGCAATTGATGTTTCGTGGTATTTATAGTATCATATGATTTAGTTGTTTTTCGTGGAGGGAGAAATTATCATGAAGCGTTTATCTCAAGAAAAAATGGTAGATATCGTAAAAAGTTTGAGAAAATTAAAAGGATTAACACAAGAGCAATTAAGCGTAGAAACAGGAATTAATAGACAGATGATTGGTAGATTAGAAAAGTGTGAGTATATGCCGTCTATTCCTCAGTTAGAGAAACTCGCGGAAATATTGGGTTTTAGTGTCCCTGATTTATTTGAAGAAAATAAACCAACAGTATATACTGCATATCGGAGTTCAAGTATGTCTAAAGAAGAAAAAGCAGGTGTTGATCATATGTTTGAGATGATGATGGCTTCTAAGCAACAACTTCTTTTGAGAAAGGCGATGCTTAATGAGTAAGAGCAATTCGGTTGTGTTGGCCGACAAACAAATTCACGAACTTAAAAAATTAGTTGCTGAAACAAGGCGATTTTTTGGAGTACATCCCGATGTTCCTATTGGGAATGATATTCGTCTCCTTCTGGATAAAAAGGATATTTTGTTATGCGAATATCCTTTTCCAGATACGAATGGAACCCACACATACGGAAATATTACATGGTTTAAGACAGATAATGACACTATTACATTTATTGGCTTGAATACTTCAAGCTTTTATGATGAACAAATATTTGCTATAGCCCATGAAATATATCATTATACTACGAAGTCTGGAAAAGCATATACTCCCGAGATTGACTATGAGGATAAAGTTACGGAAAAACAGGCTGACAGATTTGCAGCTGAGCTATTACTTCCGGCTGAGGCTCTGAAAGATGCTGTGATGAATGCATTTGGTAGTTCAAATATGAGGGATGTTTCTGATAATAGAGCGTTGCGTTTTATTGCAAGAATGCAATGTGATTGGTGGCTTCCTTTTCAGGCAATAATAAATAGATTGTTCGAAGAGGGATATATAGATGTAAATCAATACGATAAATTGTATGCGGTTGATTGTAGAGGCGAAGACGGGATATATAGAAGACTTTTGAAAAATATTGATTCTGAGATATCAGAATTGTTGAATAAGAAAACGAAAACTGTGGGGGTGTCCAATAGAGTAATAGAAACAATTATCAGCAATTATGAAGATGGATTAATTGATGATGATGAATTTGTTCGTACATTAGCAATGTTTGACAAAAAACCAGAAGATTACGGATTATGTATGGACGCAGAGATTGATGATGAACTGAAGGATTTTTTCGAAAGCGGGGATGACTAATGAAGGTAGATACAAAAGAGGTCAATCCGGCTTTTCAGGGCATAATACAAAATCCTGGACAGAAGGTATTTTTGGATGCTAATTTCTTTATTCCTCCTGACAGGAGTGAGGTAGCAAAGGTAAGAGCGTATTCATTTACAGACTTTAAGGAATGCTGGCTTATACCGTTGTTAAGTGAGTTTACTGGATTGGCAATACATGAATCGGTGTATGACGAGTTAGTCGCTGATAGTGTCAAAGAATACGCAGATGAACAGACAAGTTGTATCCCTTCGAAGCTTAGGATTCATTATGATTCGGAATTAAGCGGTTTGGAAGAGGCATTGCGAAATACATATATTAACAAAATTGCTGTTCATTCGTTATATAATCCTACAAGAGATAATGCTAAGGATCGAGGCGAGGTAAGGTCTTTATCATTTATGGCTGTTAAGCAGTTTCTATATTTTGCGGCTAATGATGCGTTGCCGGTAAGGCTGATTAAGGATGCTGCTAAGTTGTTGACTGGTTTGGATGACATGCAGATTGTTCAGATGTATGAATTGATATATTATTTATACAAAACAGGTCGATATGATAACAAGGCTTTGAGAATATTATATAAGTACCAGTATTATTTGACAGCCGGGGATAAAAGAATAAACCCGGAATGGGGATGTTTCGTAGAGCAAATGGATTTGCTTTATAATGGAATATTGTAATTTGTAGAAGGGATTGTGCAGAAATGTATGGTCCTTTTATTATGCAAAAAATGTGGAAGGAGGGGATTCCGATGACAGGAAGAAAGCCAAAGCCTACAGTGGTTAAGAAGCTAGAAGGAAGCGCAGGAGTATATTACTTCCGGAGGCTCTACTTTTGAGACTGATAAGGGGTATCGGCAACAGACACCATGGGTAACGATTTTTATGTGATAAAAACGTAGCAGAAAAAGGAGTCTTATATACACGAAAAGGTGTTTGCTACATGTGCTGGAGAAAATGCGTTTATAATCATAAAAGTGACAAAAATAAATGAAAAATTGACAAGATACTTTTATTTGTAAAAAATTATGTTAGGATTATTACATAATAGTGATTAGTATTATCAAGGAGTCCAAAATAGATAAATTGAGCGATGAGGTATAAAACAATGGATATAAATCTACAAGCAACTTTAATTTCCGCTGGAGCAGCATTGTTTGGATCCATTATAGGTGTATTAGGTACATTATTAGGGATCTGGTTAAATAAAAAGATGCAATCTAGTGGGAAAATTTCATTGTATGCACGGGTTGTATATTCAGAAAGTGCAATGAACAGGCCATGGGGCTTCTATGAAAGTCCGCAGGACCAGGGACTGTTTATGCATATACCAGTATGGCTTGATATAATTAATACAAGCGGTATATCAAGAATAGTTCGTGATGTGAATCTGTATGCATGTAATGATGGGCAGATAATAAAGGAATTTACACAGGTCCAAAAAACTGGGAATGACAATCGTGTTGTACATTTGGGGTCAGATGAAGCTTATACTGTCGTAGTTGATGCAAATTGTTCAAAGCGAGTTAAAATGGAGTTTTTATTACATGAAAGGAATATGGAGGTAGGGAAGGAAAACTTTGATGAGATAATATTGGGTTATTGGGATGAGAAAAACAAATTATATACTTTTCATTTCTCTCAAATAAAACGATGCTGGGTCGAAGGAAAACTTCCTATGGATAGGAAATGGATTAAATTAGATAAAAGATGTAGATATAAGTTAGATTGCAGTAGTGAGTATAGTGTTTGAAAATATATGTGTAGAGGGGGGAAATTATGGGGAAAAATTCACATAAGAAAAAAGATAAAGAAGATATAGGGAATGTAAAACTACTTGATCTATCAGAAGATAGGCTCATTGATATTCAGGAAGAAGCATATTATAGAGCTTTGAAGAGAATTGAAGAAGAAAAACAGAAAGCGAATATAGTAACATTTGAGACAAAAGAAAAAAGTTATCCGAGGTGGAAGCTTGCTCTAAATATTGCTTTTTTTCCAATAAAGATCAGCAAAAAATATACTGTATCAGATAAACTTTATGAGAATGTTCTTTCCTCGATCATCTCTACAGTAGTTGAAACTTTGGGATTGATTTTATGGATAATAGGGATGTATATAATTGTACGTTGTATGCTGCGGATTATTCGGGCAATTAACATTATTGGTTCTATGAAAGAAATTGTATTGGCAATTCCTATTTGTTTTCTAGCTGGAACCTTAGTTCAAGCAGGGAGAGTATTTTATAAAGAAACGGATAGTAATAAGATATATGCATTTTCTTCCAATGTCATAGGTATCTTTGGGTGTATTATTGCAGTAGCTGCAATTTTGCTGCGTTAAATAAAGCATTTAAAATGAAGATGCACGAGTTGTATAAAATATACGATTTTTGAAATGGAGGATTAATGAATGGATGATAGTAAAATATATGGATTTGATCCAATTATTTTTCAAGACTCAAAGTATTTAATATTGGGCACACTTCCTGGTAAAAAATCATTAGAAACTAAATTTTATTATGCAGATAGAGGTAATTGTTTTTGGCAGTTCCTGTCTCAATATATGGGATGTAGTTTTCCTTTATCTGACAGTGATAAAATACAATTATTAAAGAATTCTCAGATTGCCTTATGGGATATTTATGCATCAGGAATTCGTGTGAATAGAAGGGGGATGAAGAAGACGAGTAGAGATGTAGACATTATATCTGAAGAACTTAACAATATTGAAGAATTATTATTAAGATATCCTAACATCAAGAGAATAGGTTTGCCGGGAAAAAGAGCATATGCTACATTTATAAAACACTATCCAATGCTTAGAGGAGTTCAATTACCATCTACAAGTGGAAGTAATGGAGGCCAGTGGGGAAAGAGAAATCCGGCTGGAACGTTGGATGTGAATAAGATAGGGTGGAAAATATGGAGTGAATTTTTATCTCCTAATAATTTATAGGATATATTGGGACAGATGGTAAAGTAAGGTAATTATACCAAACAGGTGAATTGCGATATTGTAAACAATAGAACATGGAGATATTAATAGGTCATACTGGCTATTAGGGAGAAATATACTATGCTCACAAAACAAACAATTCTTGAAATATTAGACAAGTCTGGCCTGCAGGCAGGAATCAATGATTACTGTTATTTGCTTAATAATCTGTATTCTACCAATGTGGCAGAAGATGCACATTATCAGGATGTATTCAGAAAATTTTATCAGATGCGGAAATTTTACAGTGATGAATTTGCAAGGAGCTATTTTCAGCTGCTTGAGGAATTGAAAGCAGATCAAAATAACGTCACTTTTCAGGAGATATTTGATCGGATACTGGGGATACAGAATACCTTTGAAATGTCTTTTTCGAGTAAAATGTTACATATGCTGCAGCCAGAGAATCCGATTTGGGACAGTGTGGTTACGAAGGAGCATTTTGGACTTTGCATACCGGCATCAGGATATAAAAACCGTGAAAGTGTATGTGTGCAGAGATACGATTTGTACAAAAAGAGGTTTTACGAATATTTACATTCTGATGAAGGACAGATGATCCTGACTTTATTTAATCAGAAATTCCCCGATCTAGAGATATCTGATGCTAAGAAGATTGATTTTGTGTTATGGCAGGATCGAAGCAAACAGACGTCAAATCCCCCATCCGACTGCACCATTCCAATTGATAATGGTCTTATTAATATCCGGGTAGGGGCAGTTATAAGAAAGGGAAACCAGTTCCTTATGGTTGGCAATGACCGGCAGGCTGGGGAAGGAAAGAAAGACCATGGCACTGTTTAAGAAAAAACTCATTATGCATACCTATGATAAAGAAAATGAAAAGCCGCTGATTAAGGCAAGTATCTGTAATGGAGAGCAGGTTGCAGGATTTAAGAATCTGCATACAGGCGAATTCAGGGAAGTGATGCTGATTCGAGGCTTTGAGGATCTTGAAACATTTAAGAAGCAGTATGGAATTCAGGATCAGATCACAAAGGAATATTGAACATCTGGATGCATTCGCGTTCGAATGCACCCAGACGTTAGCTGCCGGTGGAGAAAATGTGATTTTGCCTGCAAAAAGATGATCCTATGATCCTAAATTGTGCCGTCCTTTTCGGCCTGATCGACTTCTATGGCAAGCTTCTTTACATGGCCGGAGAGCATGAGCAGGGCAATCAGGTTGGGGACTGCCATAAGTCCGTTGAAGGTATCGGAGATGTCCCAAAGCAGTCCTAAGTTCATGGTAGCACCAACGATGGAAACGAAGGAATATACCACGAGGAACGGGCGGACGAACTTTTCACCGCCGAGGAACTCGATGCAGCGGGAGCCGTATAAGCCCCATCCGATAATGGTACTGAATGCAAAACAGCACATGGCAATCGCTGTGAGGATGGATACCCAGCCGCCATAGGTTGCCGTAAAGCCGGAGATGGTTAATTCTGCACCGGCTGCCTGTCCATAGGAAATATTCGGAGCGGCAAGCAGAATGACGAGTCCGGTCAGGGTACAGATTACAATGGTATCCATGAAAACTTCAAAAATTCCAAACATACCCTGGTGAACTGCATTGTCAGTATCGGCACAGGCATGGGCGATGGATCCGGTACCAAGGCCGGCTTCGTTGGAGAAGATTCCTCTTGAAACACCCTTTTTCATACTAAGGAACATCGATCCGATGATACCGCCGGTTGCTGCTCTGGGAGTAAAGGCACCACTCACAATCCGGGCAAAGACTCCGGGTACGCGTTGGATGTTCAGGATAATTACGCCCAAGGCAAGGATGACATACAGAACTGCCATAAAAGGGACGAGCTTTTCAGATACCTGTCCGATTCGCTTGATTCCGCCAAGCAGTACCATGGCAACCAGTGCGGCGATAAAGATGCCGAAGATCAGGTTAACATTGCTGCTGGGTTCGCCCTTTAAAATATTAAAATTCATAAGTGCGGTATTTACAGAAGAAACAATGGTATTTACCTGAGTCGCATTACCGGTTCCGAAGACGGTCAGTACGCCGAAGACCGCATAAAAGACAGCCAGGAAATGCCATTTTTTAGAAAGTCCGTTTTTAATGTAATACATAGGTCCGCCAACGTATTCGCCGTTTTTATTTTTTTCACGGAAATGGATGGCGAGAGTTACTTCAGAAAACTTGGTACACATGCCTAAGAATGCGGAACACCACATCCAGAAGATGGCACCCGGTCCGCCAAGTGCGATGGCACCGGCAACGCCTGCGATATTTCCGGTTCCGACGGTTCCGGCAAGAGCCGTACATACAGCCTGAAAGGGACTCATGGAGCCATCCCTGGCTTGCGTTTTGTCAAAAATCTTTCCGATGGTGTTTTTCATGGCAACGCCAAACTTGCGCACCTGAATACATCTCGTTCTGACGGTTAAAAGGATGCCGACGCCGATGATGCAGATCATGGCGGGAACACCCCAGATGAAGCTGTTTACAACACTGTTAATACTTGCAATTTTTTCTGACATTTTCCCTTTATTCCCTCGTAAATTTTTTAAAACGACAACTTAATTATTATGACATAGAATCGTATCGGTTTACAAGAAATTTTTTGAGGATAATTGGCGGATGGATAACAGGCAATAGAAAATTAACAATGTGAATTGAGATCTGTTCCAGTCCGTGATACGATAAGAAAGAGATCAGATTGGATCAGGAGGACAAACCATGGCTTACTATGTGGCAGAGGGTGCAGTTATCAAAGGAAATATCACAATTGGAGAAGACTCGGGCATCTGGTACAATGCAACGATTCGTGGCGATTCCAATCAGATTGCCATTGGCAGCAGGACGAATGTACAGGACAATGCTGTGGTGCATGTGAGCTCCGGCTATCTGGTGAGTATTGGAAATGATGTGACGATCGGCCATGGAGCGATTGTTCATGGCTGTACGGTTGGAAGCAACACACTCATTGGAATGGGAGCTATTATTCTGAACGGAGCAGTGATTGGGGACAACTGCATCATTGGTGCGGGAGCTCTTGTGACACAGAATACACACATTGCGGATGGAAGCCTTGCCTTTGGCAATCCGGCGAAGGTGATCCGCAGCCTGACTCCGGAGGAAATCAGGGAAACGGGGAATAATGCACAGCGATATGTGAATGCGGCGAAGGCTCAGCTCCGGGAAGTGAACTGTGAATAATTACTGTAATTGTTGTAACTATTCAGTACAGGTCGAAGCATTTACTGCTGAGACCGTAAGAAAATGATTCAGTAATGCAAAATCCCATCGGCGAAGCCGATTTGGAATGGATTTTGCATCGTAACTGTGAAGGTACTGAACAGTTACTAATTGTTCAATTATGCCATTCGTATAGTGGTAAAGCATACGAAAAAGGAGACAAATAAGATGGAACATTATTCGGTTTATGAACTTTTGTGGCTGTTTTACATTTACTCGTTTCTTGGATGGATTTTTGAAGTGGTACTGGCAGCCTGCAAGCAGCGGAAATTTGCAAACCGCGGACTGGTGAATGGTCCGTTCTGCGTGATTTACGGTATTGCAGCGGTGCTGATGTCCGTGGGCTTACGGGAAATGTCGGGACCGTGGCTGTTCCTTTTTGCAACCGTATATGCAACGGCTGTGGAATGGGTAGCCGGTCATCTGATCGAAAGGGCCTTCAGGGAGCGTTGGTGGAATTACTCCAACATGAAGTGGAACCTGGATGGCTATATCTGTTTACCGATGTCTCTTTGCTGGGGCTTTCTGGGATTTGTGACCGTGCGCTGGGGCAATGGACTGGTGCTGCAGCTGATTTCCTTATTCCCGTCTCTTCTTATGAAAATACTGCTTCTGGTGCTGATGATTGCGCTGGCAGTGGATGTACTGGCCTCTTATATCCTGTTGAAAGGAAGAGGAAAATATCTGGCACAGTGGGAGGCAGCCAACGAACAGCTTGACAAGGTAAGCTTCCGCCTGCGTAAAGCGATTACCGGAATCATTGACCGCCGAATCAATAAGGCTTACCCCAAAGCAGTCAAAACAACCCGTGTGGAAGCTGCCAGTGAAGCAGGAGAAAAGGTGTTTGCGGCAGGCTGCGGGTTCTATAAGGTAGTGATGCTGTTCTTCGTGGGTGCTTTCCTGGGAGATATTACAGAAACGATCTTCTGCCGGATCACGGCCGGAGTCTGGATGAGCCGGAGCAGTGTGGTCTGGGGACCCTTCAGCATTGTCTGGGGACTTGCCATTGCACTTGGAACAGCAATGCTTTATCGATATAAGGATCGCAGTGATGGATTTTTGTTTGGAGTAGGAACCCTGCTTGGCGGTGGCTATGAATATCTGTGCAGTGTATTTACGGAGATGGTATTTGGCAAGGTGTTCTGGGATTACAGTAAGCTTCCGTTTAACCTGGGAGGACGAATCAACCTGCTGTATTGCTTTTTCTGGGGCATCGCTGCGGTTGTATGGTTTAAGAAGATTTATCCCTTTGCCGCCAGGTGGATCGAGAAGATCCCGATGAAAGCAGGCAGGCTTCTGACATGGGTACTGATTGTGTTTATGTGCTGCAATGTGGCAGTTTCCTGTGTGGCACTTGTCCGTTATGATGAACGCAGTAAGGGCATCGCAGCAGAAAGCTCCTGGCAGCAGTGGGCAGATGAGCATTACGATGATGCGAAAATGGCGAAGATTTATCCGAATGCGAAGGTGGCTAAGTAACCACATGAGATAAACCTAAGCTGCGTTAGCAGTGGTTTTACGAATGCGGTTCTGGATAGTTATGATTATGATATGATTTAATGTAGTGTAATTAAGCCGGTTCCTAGGAACCGGCTTCAGACTGTAGACAAAGCAGCTCTGGGATTTACATCCCAGAGCCCAGACTGTAG
>FR902898.1:1261-4483 GCA_000438155.1 Firmicutes bacterium CAG:95 | reverse complement strand
TCTACAGTCTGAGAGTTCGCAAGCGAACTCTTTATTTTGTTGTCCTGCACAGGGTAAACTTTACTATTTTTTTAGTGGGGGTTATGTGGTATGGTATGTATAAAGGAGGGGAAAGGTATGCCAGCTTTATCTATGTTTTTGGAATTATTGTAAGAATGCAAAGTGAAAAAGGTGGAAGACATAACAAGTCTCATATACATGCAATTTATGGAAATGAGGAAGTTGTTGTTGGAATAGATGGAGAAGTTTTAGAAGGAAAACTTCCGAATAAACAAATGAAATTATTATTAGCGTGGATGGCAATTCATGAGGAAGAATTGAATGCAAACTGGCAACTGTTAAGTCATGGAGATGGCTGTTTCAAAATTGAACCTTTACGGTAGGAGGTGGAATTATGTTACGTCCAACGGCAGTTAAAGTGGAAGCAGTATGTGCTTATCAGATATTAGTAGAATTTGATAATGGAGAAAAAAAATATTTTGATGTAGAGCCTTATATTCAGGGAGAATGGTATAGAAAGCTGCGGATACTTGAATATTTTAAGAAGGTTACTACGGATGGTTTTACGGTCGTATGGCCTGATGGTCAGGATATTTGCCCGGATGAGTTGTATGATTTAGGAAAACTGGTGTCCTAGCCCCACGGATTATGAATTAATTATTTTTAAAACCAAAATTGTGAAAGGAAAGCAACATAGCCCACTTGATTAACAGAGAGGAGACAAGAGATGATACGATTTAATAATGATTACAACCATGCCGCGCATGAGAGTATTTATGAAGCAATGAAGGCCGATCAGGCGAACAATTATCCGGGATACGGAGCAGATGAATGGTGTACGAAAGCTGCCGAAGAGATTAAAAAGCTGATTGGCAGGGAAGATCCGGCCGTATATTTTTTCCCGGGAGCAACACAGGCGAATTTTGTGGTGTGTGCCGCAGCATTGAATCCGATCCAGAGTGTCGTTTGTCCGAAAACAGGACATATCAGCTGCCATGAAGCCGGTTCCATTGAAAACACCGGACATAAGATTATTGAACTTCCGTCAACGGAAGGTAAGATCACGGCGCAGCAGGTGCGGGAATGTGCTTCTTCCTATTTTGAGCACGGAGAGGCAGAATATCTGACCGAACCGAAATTGGTATATATTTCATTTCCAACGGAATATGGAACGATTTATTCGTTAAAAGAATTACAGGAGCTTCACCGGGTATGTAAGGAATATGGAATGTACCTGTTCGTGGATGGCGCGAGAATGGGATACGGACTGGGCGCATCGGTGAATGATGTAACCTTAAAGGATCTGGCAGAGCTTACGGATGTGTTTTATATTGGAGGAACCAAGTGTGGTGCGATGTTTGGGGAAGCCGTTATTCTGGTGAATGAGGAGCTGAAGCGCCACTTTAAGACCTATATGAAACAGAATGGCGCAGTTCTTGCGAAAGGCTGGCTGCTTGGATTGCAGTTCTACACGCTTTTGAAGGACGGAACCTATTTCACGATTACGAAAAGGGCAGATGAGCAGGCAATGCGGATTAAGGAAGCCTTTCACAAAAAAGAGATCCCGGAATACATGGGAAGCTACACGAATCAGCAGTTTGTGATTTTGTCGAAGGAGCAGGAAGAAAAGCTTTCGCAGAAATATATTTTTGAGCTGGATGGAGTGCTGCCGGACGGACGCAGTGTCGTGCGCTTTTGTACAAGCTGGTCCACGACAGACGAAGAAGTAGATGAACTGGTACGGGATATTCTGGCACTTTAGGATGGAAGATGCTCAAGGAAGTCCGGGGATTGGCATAACGGTAAGGTTATAGTGTTTGCGGAAAGGAGAAAACTGTGATGAAGAGAAAGATTTTGTGCTCAATGCTTGCAGTGATGACTTCAATCTGCATGCTGACGGCATGCGGAAATTCTTCCAACCCTGTACAGGATACGAAGAGTACGGATGCAACAAAAAACGATTCGATGGTGCAGGAAGAGGAAAAGCAGACCGCCGAGGAGACAAATGGGAATGGGACAGAGCTTTCCGGAGACGATCAGGAAGCAGCCGGTGAAGATGCGGATAGTATGTCAAGAAATGTTGTCTATCGTTCGGATGAGTTTTATCTTTCGATTGTTCTGCCTGAGGACTGGGAGTACCGGATTTTATCAGAAGAGGATCTGGAAAAAGAAGATAATCTGTATTCCTGTGCGATCCGTTTCTGGCAGAAGGATTATCCGGAGGATATCTTTGTGCTGGGATACCAGGTACCGTTTGGTATGTGTGGAACCGGCGTGACGATAGAGGAATTGAAGCTGGAGAATGGGATCACCGGATGGCGATATACAGAAGAACTGGATTCGTCGTTGTGGCTGACCATTACATTGAATAACCCGGAAAACGATGTCAGCGGCGGAACATATCTGATTACAGCAAGTCCATCTCTGGAGGGTTGGAAGGTGCTGGCGCCTGCCTTTGAAGAAATTCTGCAGACCGTGTGGGTTGGACCAAAGAGCGGGGCAGAGGAATTGCTGAAAGAAGCCGACGACGATCTGCTCAAAGAAGGTGCGGATGTTCCTTTGAAAGAAACGGTTTTGGAGCGGCGGAATGCCTGTCTTCAGGGAATGTCGGAGGAGGATATTACGCGGCTTACCGAGAATATTAAGGTTGCCAATCTGACAATGGAATATAGTTTCCTGTATGACCGGTTGTTTGAAAGAATGGCAGATCCGGAGGATCTTTACTGGAATTATGTCGATCAGAAGGGCGATATCCAGATTGGTTATTCGCTGGAGCAGGAGGCAGTGGATGCGTGGAAGAAATATTCACAGAATGCCGAAGAGATCACGGACATGGATTCCTACTGGAAGGCCTATCAGCAATATGAGGAAGAGCATGGCCAGCCGGTATATGCCTACAACCGTTTTGATGCCGATAACTTTATCGCGTTGATGGAAGAGATGAAGGGATTGCTTAAGAATGATATGCTTACCGCGGATCTTAATCAGTTGATCGAGAACACACGTCAGGCAAAAGAGACACATGATGTCACTTATATTAAGGAAATTTATTACCTTCTTCATGATATGGATTATTATCTGCTGCGGTATGCTCCCGATGATGTTGCAGCCTTTGTGCAGGATAAAGGTAGAATTGCGGTTTATTACGGAGCTTTACAGGTGTACGGGTAAGAAAAGCCAGAAGGAAGAAGCATATGGAATAAGAATCAGGGCATTCCTGCG
>FR902898.1:0-1237 GCA_000438155.1 Firmicutes bacterium CAG:95 | reverse complement strand
TTCCTGCGGGAATGCCCTGTCTGTTTACAGTAACTGCACTTTTACAAATTCAGCAAAGCGGGGCAGAACCATGAAAATTTTTCCATATTCTCGGGTGTCAATAACACCTTTTCGCTTTAATCGTTCCCGGTAGACAGAAAATAACTCTGATCTCATCCCTAGCCGTTCCCGGATATTTTTGATTCGATATTCTCCACTTGTCGCAATTTCGATTAGAATTTTCTTATCCAGTTCGGACAGTTCAGACCATATTTTGCTATATACATATTCTTCCAGATACTGGTCATACTCTGGTAAGATTTCTTCCAGAGATTTTGTATCCCTGTGAAGCCAGTATAGATATCCCAGCACCTGATAGGCAAATGGATAGCCTTTGGTAAGGGAGGTCATTTTCTCTGCGGTTTCCAGATCAATCTGAAAAATATCAGCATAACTTTTGCGGACTGCAGTATAATTTAAAGGCTCTAAAATTAACTTGGGAGCGCGGTATAAAAAGGTGAGGGCCTTGTCGTTCTGCAATTCGTAGATGTTTTCATATAATCCGGTCATCAAAAGGAAAATCGGATAATCTTCCCTGAGAAAAATCTGAAAAGAACTGGTGAAAATTTTTATGTTTTCAGAGTTGGTTACTTCATCAATAGTAATCAGAAGACGTTTTCCCAGTTTTTGGATATGGCTTAACATATGCATAAGGACATCCTCAATATCGGTAACCGGTGGAGCATGTTCAATGGATACGCCCAATCCGAATGCGGAAAAATCAAGCTTTGCCTTTATGAAACATTCATGCAGATCCGGAATGCTGTATATCTTGGCCGCAAGGCTTTGCAGTAAATCCCGTGTAGGATTCAGTTCCACAGTAATCCAATTGGAAAGCTGGCCTAGTTCTGTGGAAATATTGGTCATCATAACCGTTTTGCCGGAACCGCGGACACCTGTAATCATATAGATCTGGTTGGATGGAAGCTCGGCATTAAAATTATCAATAATTTCATTAGTCTGTGTAATACGGGAAATATATTGCACTGGTTTTTTCCCGAAAGACAGAGTAAAAGGATTGTTCATGGCTCACCTCATATATAAGTTTATATAACTTTTGCTTTCTTATATAACTATATATAACTTTTGAATTCTTATATAACTATATATAACTTTAAAACCATTATATAACCTTATATAACTTTTGACAATCTGATTTTAATCTCAGTTTGTAACAGTTCAGCCATGCAGAAATGAT
>FR902897.1 GCA_000438155.1 Firmicutes bacterium CAG:95 | reverse complement strand
ATCATTTCTGCATGGCTGAACTGTTACAAATTGTAAATAAATGGGGAAAATTAAAGCTTTATCAAATACAATTTAAAAGGGGAATGAAATGGCAGATAAGAGAAATAACCGGCTGTTAAATGCAAAGTTAAATAAGTATATTGTTCCGGGCATTATGATGTCACTGGCGCTTCAATTAGGAAACATCGTAGATACAATTTTTGTAAGTAATCTGATCGGTGTGGAAGCCATGTCAGCGGTTACCATGAGCCTTCCGGTGGAAACCATTATCCAGCTTACCGGTTACTGTCTTGGAATCGGTGGCTCCATTGCTGTGGGAAATATGCTTGGTAAACGGGATAAGGAAAGTGCCTCGAAGTTATTTACAGTTACGTTTCTTGTGACACTTTTAGCAGGCTTTCTTTTTTCATTTATTGCATTCCCGGCAGCAGATCCGATCGCGAAACTCTTAGTACCTGGCGGCGGAACACTGACAACCCATACAGCAGACTATATCCGGATCAGCATGCTTGGTGCACCGATTATTGGAATTGGTCTTATGATGGTGAACTATCTTGGTGTGGAAAATCACCCGGAGCTTGCATCCACCTACCTTATCCTTGCCAATGTAATCAATCTGATTCTCGATTATATTTTTCTCAGATTCACCCCGCTTGGAATTGCGGGGGCGTCCCTTTCTACCGTGCTTGGTTTTTTACTTGCCATGGTGGTTTTCGTGTTTTATATCCGCTCCGATAAACGGAATATCCGGTTTGTGCATCTGAAACCAAAGGACTTTGCCATCCTCAGGGAAGCAGTGGTTACAGGCGTTCCGATGCTGGTTTTCATGGCAACAAGTTTTATCAAGGCACTTGGGCTTAATACGATCATTATTAATCAGATCGGCGAGGACGGTATGGCGGTATTTACGGTTTGTGATAACGTCCTTCTGATTGTTGAAATGCTGACTGGAGGAATCATTGGTGTCATTCCGAACGTGGCCGGAATCCTTTTTGGAGAAAAGGACTACGTGGGAATCCGCGTTCTGTGTAATAAAATGCTGAAATACAGTTACATCATGCTTGCAGTCATTTTTGTAGTGATTATAGTGTTTACAGAGCAGATTACCATTCTGTTTGGAAGCGGTGGTGGGGAGCTTGGAAGACAGATGGTGAATGCACTTCGCATTTTTGCTGTATGTGTGATCCCGTATCTTTGGAATAAATTCATTGTAAGCTATTATGAATCCATTGAAGAAACCGCGATTGCCAGCTTTGTTACCTTCCTTGAAAACGCTGTTGTGGTTCTGCCTGCAACCTTTGCCGGAATTCTGATCTGGAAGCAGATTGACGGAATCGGTATAGATGGAATTGCGGTAGGGTTTGTAGCGACAGAGCTGATTACGGTAATTGCAGCGTGGATTTTCCGGAAAATCAAGCATCCGCATTCCACCTTTTATATTGTCCCGGATAAAAATCCGGGAATCAATCTGGACTTTTCAATTAAGAGTACCATGGAAGAAGCTTCGATTGTACATACCAGAATCATGGAGTTCTGCAGGGAAAAGGGAGTATCCGGAAACAAAGCCAATCTGGCAGCCGTATGTGCGGAAGAGATGACCGTAAATATCATCAGATTCGGCGGCAAAACCTCGAACTGGATCGATATCAATTTCTGTATCGAGGATGATTTATGCCGGCTTAGAATCCGTGATAACGGAGTGAACTTCAACCCGTTGGAGTACAGCTGTGACAGTGAAGAATTTGATATTCATGGAATCGAGCTTGTGAAAAAGATTTCAAAATCTATGGACTATATTCGTGCCATTGATATGAATAATACAATAATCTCATTTTAGGAGGGGAAAGAAATGTCAGACATTAATGAAAAATCCGGGTTTGCCTTTACATTTCAGCCGGTGACGAAGCTGTTTGAAGAACAGGTACGTCTCCATCCGGAAAAGTGTGCGGTTGCTTCCGGTAAGGAAAGCTTCACGTATGCCGAACTGAATGAAAGAGCAAACAAAATTGCCCATTCTCTCATCGGAAAGGGGGCCGGTCGGGAGATTATCGTGGGTGTTGTACTGGAACGCTGTTGTGATTTTTATGCAGTACGACAGGGTATTTTGAAGTCAGGAAGCGCTTTTGCGGTAGCTTCTCCGGATTACCCGGATGACAGAATCCAGTTTATCTTTGAGGATGCAGGAGTGCCGCTGCTCATCACAACAAAGGAGATTGCCAAAGAACGTAAGGAACTGTTTGACAAACTCCCCTGCAAGGTGCTTTTACTGGAAGAGCTGCTGCAGCATCCGGATACAGAAAATCCGGATGTAGAGATCAGGGAACATGATCTGTGTTATTGTATCTATACCTCAGGCTCCACCGGAAAGCCCAAGGGAGTAATGATTGAGCACTTAAATCTTGCAAACTTTGTGAATCCTGATCCAAAGAATGCAGAAACCTATGGATATGTAAGCAGGGGAAGTGTTTCTCTTTCCATGGCAGCGATGACCTTTGACGTATCCGTACTTGAGGAGTTTATTCCGCTTACGAATGGACTTACTGCAGTGATTGCAACGGATGAAGAGATCCAGAACCCGATGATGCTCGGAGATCTCATTGTTAAAAATCATGTCGATATCATGACGACAACTCCGACGTATCTATCCAACATGATTGATCTTCCGCAGCTGAAGGAAGCGGCTTCCCGGATCCGGGTTTATGACGTGGGAGCAGAAGCCTTCCCTCCGGCACTTTATGATAAGATCCGTTCGGTTAATCCGGATGCTTATATTATGAATGGTTACGGCCCTACAGAGACGACGATCAGTTGTACAATGAAGGTGATTAGCGACAGCAAAAATATTACGATCGGTACGCCGAACGGCAACGTCCGGGTTTATGTGGTAGATAAGGAGAACAGGATTCTTCCGGATGGAGAGACAGGGGAACTTGTGGTAGCAGGTCTTGGTGTGGGAAGAGGCTATATCAATCTGCCAGATAAAACAGCTGCTGTATTTATTAACCTGAATGGAGAACGGGCATATAAAACAGGCGACCTTGCCCGGATTACACCCGAAGGCGAAATTGAGTTCTTTGGAAGAATGGACAACCAGATCAAGCTGCGTGGCTTACGAATTGAGCTTGGTGAAATTGAAGAAGTCATCAACAGCTATGAAGGAATTGTCACCAGTATTACCGTACCGGTGGACAATAAATATCTCTGCTGCTATTTTCTGGCAGACCATAAGATTGATACCGGGGAGCTTTCGGACTATGCTGCCGAATCCCTCGCTCATTACATGGTTCCCGATGTATTTATCCAGATGGACAGGATGCCGGTAACCGCAAACGGCAAGATTGATAAGAGCGCACTGCCAAAGCCCATTTCCCAGCCGAAGAATTTGAAAGAGCCGGAAACACCGATGCAGAAGAGGATTTTTGAAATCGTTGCGAATGTGGTAGAAAACGATTTCTTTGGCATTGATACCAGCTTTTATAAAGCAGGATTATCTTCTATCAGTGCCATGAAGCTTTGCATTCTGATTTCGGATGAGTTTGGCGTTACAGTAAAAACAAGTGATATTCATGAAAATAACACCGTTGAAAAGCTGGAAAACTATGTCATGCTTGCACCGAAGATCCGGACCTATGAGAAGCGTGAGGTTTATCCTCTTACCGGTTCGCAGAAGGGTATTTTTGTAGAATGCAGTAAGAATCCGGAAAGTACTGTATACAATATTCCATTCCTGTTTGAACTGGACAGAGCCACAGATGTACAGAAGCTGTCTGATGCTGTGGCGCAGATGGTGAATGCCCATTCCTATCTTCTTACCGAAGTATTCTTAAACGATCAGGGAGAGATGGTGCAGCGCCCGGGTACGGAGAATTTTGTGCCGGATGTCATTGAGACAACGAATGAACAGTTTGAAGCTTTGAAGAAGGAACTGGTGCGTCCGTTTAGGCTGGAAAAGGGACGTTTATTCCGTGCACAGATTTATGTCACGGAAGACCGGAAATATCTGTTCACTGATTTCCATCACATTATTGCAGATGGTAACTCCTATGATATTATTTTCAAGGATATCAACCGGGCTTATGTGGGTGAAAAACTCGAAAAGGAGACCTATACCGGATTTGATGCAGCCCTTGACGAAGAGCAGCAGATGCAGGAAGGAAAATATAAGAAGGCCGAGAAGTATTATGACAGCGTATTCGGAGAAGTGGAGACCGAATCCCTTCCATTCCCGGATGTGACCGGAAAAGCTCCGGAAAAGGGATATCTTGAAAGAAAGCTTACGGTTGCAGAGGACAAAATCCTGTCCTGCTGTGAAAAGCTGGGTGTCACACCGAATATTTTATTTACCGGTGTGTTTGGTATTCTGATGTCCAGATATTCCAATTCCGACGACAGCCTTTTTTCTACAATTTATAATGGCAGAAATGATTCCCGACTGGAAAATACGGTCTGTATGCTGGTGAAGACCCTTCCGGTTTACTGTAAATTTGAAGCAAAAACGACGATCCAGGCCTACATGACAGAGCTTTCTGAACAGCTCCTGTCCTCTATGGCAAATGATATTTTCCCGTTCTCGGATATCTGTGCAAAATATGGATTTAATTCGGATCTTACCTTTGCTTATCAGGCAGAATTAAGTGACGATTATCCAATCGGAGATACCGTTGCACGGGGACACGATCTTTCCCTTGATATGGCGAAAATGCCGCTGCTTATTCAGGTAAGAGAGTACAATAACGAATATGTTCTTACTGCAGAATTCCGCAGTGACAGGTACAGTGATGCATTCGTGGCAGGAATGCTTGAAGCGTACGAAGCAGCCATGGATTCCATGCTGAAAAACAAGTACGTATCAGAGGTTTCCATTCTCTCTGAGAATGCGGTTAAGAAAATTGCAGAATTCAATGATACGGCCTGCAAATATGACAGAACGAAAACAATTTCTGACCGGTTTACTGAAATGGTACAGACCATACCGGATCATACGGCTGTGGTATTTAAGGATAAGAAGTACACCTACAAGGAATTGGATGAGATCAGTGACCGGCTCGGAAAATACATTGCCTCCCGTGGTATTGGCACGGAAGATGTCGTGTCCATTCTGATTCCACGTTGTGAGTATATGGCGATTGCACCGATGGGCGTGATTAAAGCAGGAGCCGCATATCAGCCGCTCGATCCGTCGTATCCGAAGGATCGTCTGATGTATATGCTGGAGGACTCCGCAGCAAAGCTTCTGATTGCAGACAGAGAGCTTCTGCATCTGGTGGACGGCTATCAGGGACCTGTTTTATATACCGATGAAATCATGCAGCTTGAGGATGTGGATGTGGAATTGAAAAAGCCGCAGCTTCATGACCTGTTTATCTTACTGTATACCTCAGGTTCTACCGGGGTACCGAAGGGATGTATGCTGGAATATGGAAATATTACCGCATTCTGTCACTGGTACAGAAAGTATTACAGCATTGATCCGGATTGTAAGGTAGCTGCCTATGCATCGTTTGGTTTTGATGCTTCCATGATGGATACTTACGGTGCAATCACCAATGGTGCAGAATTACATATTATTCCGGAAGAAATCCGTCTGGATTTCATTGGCTTGCAGAAATACTTTGAAGAAAATGGCATTACCCACTCCTTCATGACCACACAGGTCGGAAGACAGTTTGCACTGGAAATGGAATGCAGGAGTCTCCGTTATCTTTCCGTAGGCGGGGAGAAGCTCGTTCCCTGTGAACCGCCGAAGGGATATCGGTTTTTCAATGTTTACGGTCCTACGGAAACGACCATTCTTGTAACGGCTTTTGAGGTTGACAAGTATTATCCGAATATTCCGATCGGAAAAGCACTGGATAATGTGAAGCTTTATATTACGGATAAATCCGGTCATATGCTGCCGTATGGTGCCTGCGGAGAACTGATGATCTCAGGCTTCCAGGTTTCGAGGGGGTATCTTAATAAGCCGGAGAAAACGGCAGAGGTATATACGAAGAACATTTATGATGATACGGAAGGCTATGAAGTGCTGTATCATTCCGGTGATATTGCCAGATATCTTCCGGACGGAAATGTCCAGATCATCGGCAGAAAGGATTCCCAGGTTAAGATCAGGGGCTTCCGGATCGAGCTTTCCGAAGTGGAAGAGGTCATCCGGAGATACCAGGGAATCAAGGATGCAACCGTTGTTGCTTTTGATGATCCGAACGGTGGAAAATACATTGTAGCTTATGTGGTATCGGACAGTGAAGTGGATATCAATGGCTTGAATGATTTCATTAAGGAAACCAAGCCTGCTTATATGGTACCTGCAGTTACCATGCAGATCGACAAGATTCCGCTTAATCAGAACCAGAAGGTCAATAAAAAGGCACTTCCGGTACCGGAGAGAAAAATCGAAGAAATCATCGAGCCGAAGAATGAAACACAGCAGAAATTATTTGACTGTATTGCAGACGTTCTTGGCTATAAAGAATTCGGCATTACCACGGATATTTATGAGGCAGGACTGACTTCCATCAGTGCAATCAAGCTGAATATCCTGATTTCCAAGGCATTTGACATAGTCATTAAGACCTCGGATATTAAGAGCCATCCGACAATTGAACTGTTAGAGGGCTTTGTAAAGACTGCCGGTAAGGAAACAAAGAGAGAAGTACAGGAGAACTATCCGCTTACTAATACGCAGGAAGGAATCTTTATTGAGTGTACGGCCAATATGGGCTCTACCATATACAATATTCCTTATCTTTTGAAGCTTAATAAGAAGGTAGATCTTGACAGGCTTGCAGCAGCTATTGACAGCACAATCGAGGCTCATCCTTATCTGAAGACACGCCTCTTCATGGATGAAAACGGAGATGTCCTTCAGAAACGTGATGACGGCTTAACCTGTAAAACACAGATTATCAATGGAATGAACAGGGAAACGCTGGTTCGTCCCTATATGCTGTTTAATGAGCAGCTTTTCCGGTTTGAAATTTACAGAACCTGTGATGGAAATTACCTGTTCCTTGACATTCATCATATCATTGCGGATGGAACCTCTCTTGGTATTATACTGAACGACATTAACAGGGCGTACAGTGGAGAAAAGCTGGAAGCAGAAACCTATACCTCCTATGACCTGGCTCTGGATAACCGTGATGCATTGAAGAGTGATGTTTATAAGAATGCAGAGAACTATTATAAATCCGTATTTGAAAATAAGGGTGGAAGCATCAACTTCTATCCGGATAAAAACGGTCCGGTTCCGACCGCAGAGACTTACCACAGAGAGGTTACGGAGGTTTCCGTACAGGAGGTAAAGGACTTCTGTAAGAAGCACGGAATTACCGAAAATGTTTTCTTTATTTCGGTGTTTGGCCTCACTCTTGGTAAATACAATTTCAGAAAGGATGCAGTATTTACTACCATTTATCATGGAAGAAATGATTCCAGACTTTCAGAAACCGTTGGTATGCTGGTAAAGACACTTCCTGTTTACACGGATTTTGCAGGAAGCTTAAAGGATGGCCTGCTTGCGGTACAGCAGCAGCTGATCAACTCCATGAACAACGATATTTATCCATTTTCACAGATCAGCCATGAGTTCAGCATCAAGGCAGATGCCATGGTGATCTATCAGGGAGACAATTTTGCGTTTGATACGATTGGTGGTGAATATGCACAGGAAGAACCGATCAGCCTAAATGCAGCGAAAGCACCGGTTTCTATCAGTATTTCCATTGACCGGAACAAATTTGTCTTCGAAATTGAGTACCGTGGGGATATGTACTATGAGGATACGATGAAATACCTTGCGGACAATCTGGAAATTGCGGCAGGTGGAATCTTAAGAGAACAGGAACCGGATGACATTAAGCTGCTGTTTGAAGAAAAGACAACGATGGAGGATGATCCGGAGCATGCAGGAAAGACCTTCGTGGATCTGTTCCGGGAAGCTGTAGAAAAATATCCGGACAGACCGGCAGTAAGAGATGGAAAGGGCGAAATTACTTACCGTGAATTGGACAGAATGTCTGATTACGTTGCACAGAAGCTTACCGAAAATGGCTTTGGCAGAGAGCAGGCCGCAGGTATTCTGTGCGGAAGAACCAGGGAATTTGCGGTTGCTTATGTGGGCGTTATGAAGGCCGGCGGAGCTTATGTTCCATTGGATCCGGAGTATCCGCAGAGCAGAATTGAGTATATGTTAAAGGACTCCGGGGCGGACAATCTGCTTGTGATTAACCAGTACCGTGAACTGGTCAGCTTCTATGACGGAAATATTTTAAGTCTGGATGAGGTTGCAGAGGCATCGAAAGACTTTACACTTTCCGTAGAGCTTACGTCGCCGAAGCCGGAAAACCTTGCGTACATGATTTATACCTCCGGTTCCACAGGAAAGCCGAAGGGTGTTATGCTTGAACAGCGGAATCTGCTCAATCTGATTGAATACATCCGGCTGACCAGAAAAACTTCACCGGATGATATCGTGGCAGAATTTGCAAGCTTCTGCTTTGATGCATCGGTCATTGACCTGTTTGCTCCGCTTACCGCAGGTGCATTGCTGTATATTTTCCCGGAGGATATCCGGAAGGATGCTGTTGCTGTTGCAAAATGCATCCAGGATCAGAAGATTACCAGTGCTACATTCCCGACACAGATGGGTGAACTGGTAACAGAGCTGCTTGAAGATGCTCCGTGTCTTAAATTCGTTACCCTTGGCGGTGAGAAATTCAAGCATTACAGGAACCGTACCTATCAGATGATCAATGGCTACGGCCCGACAGAAAATACGGTATCTTCCACAGAGTTCTGGGTAGATAAACAATATGACAACATACCGATCGGCAAGTCCCAGCGGAATGTCCGCAGCTATGTTGTCAGCGAAGATCTGAAACGGCTTCCGGTTGGTGCATCCGGCGAGTTATGCCATGCAGGACGACAGATTGCCAGAGGGTACCATAACCTTCCGGAAAAGACCGCATCGGTATTTGTGGAAAATCCGTATTCCGTATGTGAAGATGACAAGCGTCTTTACCGTACCGGTGATATGGTACGAATGAAGGGTGACGGAAATATTGAGTATATCGGCAGAATTGATTCGCAGGTCAAGATCCGTGGATACCGTGTGGAGCTTGGTGAAATCGAGGGTGCCGTTCTGAAGCATGAACTGGTAAAGAATTCGGCAGTTACTGTTGTAGAAAAGGGCGGAAACAAGTATATTACCGCATATTATACGGGAGAGAGCATTCCGGATGAGGAGCTTAAGACCTTCTTAGAGCCGTTGATTCCTGATTACATGATGCCGTCCTTCTTTGTTCATATTGATGAAATGCCCGTAACCCCGGGAGGAAAGATTGATAAAAAGGCACTTCCTGTACCGGAAGTAGCTGTAAACAACACAAGCTATGTAGAGCCGGTTACCATGGTTCAGAAGACCCTTTGCGAGATCTTTGAAAAGGCACTGGGAACAGAGAAGGTGGGAATCGAGGATAACTTCTTTGATCTGGGAGGCTCTTCACTTACCGCATCGAAGGTTGCCGTGATGTGTCTTTCCAGGAATATTTCGATTGTATATGCCGATGTGTTTAAACATCCTACCGTTCGCGAACTGGCAGAAATCGTGGATGATCAGGCATCCGCAGAAAGCCCGCAAAGCAATAATGAGTTTTCTGATTACAACTATAACAGGATCCAGAGCGTCATCAGCGGAAATGTGGAAGAGAATGCAGACCGGATCACCAAGGAAGAACTTGGAGATATCATGATTACGGGTGCGACCGGTTTCCTTGGAATCCATATTCTGAAAGCATACCTCGACAATTACGATGGAAAGGTTTATTGTCTGGTGCGTAAGGGCTCTTATGAATCCATGGAAAAACGAATGATGCATATGCTGATGTATTATTTTGATAATCCGTGTGAGGAACTGTTCAAGGACCGCATCGTCTGTGTGGACGGTGACATTACCTCAAAAGAGCAGGTGGAAAGCTTTGGCGCTTATAAATTCCGGACGCTGATTAACTGTGCGGCCTGTGTAAAGCATTTTGCAGCCGGTGATGTCCTTCAAAAGATCAACGTCCATGGTGTTGAGAACCTGATTGAGTTCTGTAAGAACAATGGGCGCAGGCTGATCCAGATTTCAACCGTTTCCGTTGCAGGAGAGGGATCAAATGGTGTTCCACCGATGGACAGAGTCTTTAGTGAAAATGATCTGTATATCGGACAGAGTATTACCAATGAATATATCCGCACGAAGTTCCTTGCAGAGCGTGCGGTACTGGAAGCGGTTTCCGGTGGACTTGATGCAAAGATCATCCGTGTAGGTAATCTGATGAGCAGAAACTCCGACGGGGAATTCCAGATTAACTTTATTACCAACGGATTCCTGCGAAGCCTCAGAGGATATAAGGCAATTGGCAAGTTCCCGATGGGCGGCATGCATGAGGTTGCGGAGCTTTCACCGATTGACTCAACGGCACTTGCAGTATTGAAGCTGGTACAGACTGACCGGAGATTTACCGTATTCCATGCCTGCAACAGTCACCATATTTATATGGCGGATCTGATTTATGCAATGCGCAATTACGGATTTAAACTGGACATCGTAAAGGACGAAGAGTTTGAGGAGGCAGTAAAGGAATTTGCAAAGAACGGTAATGATTCCGATGCCGTTTCCGGACTGATTGCCTATACCTCACATAATGAAAATGAGATCTATACGATGGAATACAGCAACCGGTTCACGGCACAGGTTCTTTACCGGCTGGATTATAAGTGGCCGGTTACCGATGACCGCTACCTTGAAAGTGCAATCGAAGCACTTGACAGACTTGCATTTTTTGACTGATCGGATGTGACCGGACGGAAGGAATGAGCCGGCTGCTGTTGGACGCAGGATGATCCGAATATAGGAAATTATGGATAGATAGATAGATGGAGGAAATAAGAATGGAACTGATAACCAAAAAAGATGGAAGCAATGTAACAATTGAAATTACCGGCTGGCTGGATACACAGACTGCTCCTCAGTTGGGAGAAGAGCTCGCGAAGCTTGATGACAGTGTGACAAGTCTGGTATTTGACTTCGATAAGCTTGAATACATTTCTTCTGCAGGATTACGTCAGGTGATTTCTGCATATAAGAAAATGTCCGGCAAAGACGGCTTCAAGATCATCAATGTTTCGGATGAAGTGTTTGATGTGTTCAGTCTGACCGCATTGGATCAGAAAATCCAGATTGAGAAGCGATGAAATTATACCGGATCCATATCACTCATATGGATGATCCCTTGCAGAATCAAAGACTCCTCGAACTGGTATCTCCAAAACGTAGGGAAAAGGTCATCCGGTATCGCATGCCGGATGACCGTAAGAGAAGTCTTGGCGCAGGGATCATCCTGAGAGAGATCTTACGGGAGAACGGACTTAACGAAAGTGACCTGCGGTATTCGGAAAACGAGAAGCCGGTTGCAGATTCTGTATTTTTCAATGTGTCCCATGCAGGAGATTATGTGGTGGGAGTATCCTCCGATTGTGAGGTGGGATGTGATATTGAAAAGATCCGGAAGGCACCGATGGAAATCGCGCAGAGGCATTTTCGGGCAACGGAATCGGCATATATCGATGCATCCACTGACAGGGACAAGGCATTTTTTACCTTATGGACATTGAAGGAAAGCTATATGAAGATGACCGGAAAAGGAATGAGCCTGCCGCTTGATGCCTTTGAAATAGTCTGTACGACAGATGGATTTGTACTTGGAAAATCTCCGGAAAAGCCATGCTTTTTTAAAAATCTGGAATTTGACGGCCATATCTTTTCTGTCAGCAATGAAACGGATTTTGTGATAACGGAAGCTGATTTTGAGGATCTTCCGGTTGAAAAGATGATATAGTAAAGATCTTATGCTTTTAATGAGATCACGTCTTAATGATATGTTTTAGTGAGTTTGCATTTTTGTAAACTTATGTGAAGTAGTAATTCAGAGTCATAACAATTATGGTAATTTGTACA
Source organism: Firmicutes bacterium CAG:95 (assembly GCA_000438155.1). GTDB lineage: Bacteria > Bacillota > Clostridia > Lachnospirales > Lachnospiraceae > Suilimivivens. The sequence continues at coordinate 4,062 of FR902897.1, read as the reverse complement.
TGAATGCATGCATTCGTAAAGACATTTGACATGATTGCCATGACTCTGTTTTTAGTAATAAGTAAGTAGAAAATCCTGTAAATTGGTGCATACTATAAAGGTGCATGAAAAGAAATACACAGGAAATGGAGAAGAAGAATTGACAAAAGCAGAAAATAGTGTAAGATAGCCATAGAAAAGAATACCTATTAATCAAGTAGGTAACAGGGTAAATAAAAGGATTCAGAATAGATGATCGAAAGGATCAGGAGAGGAAGAAACATATGATTTATTTAGATAACGCAGCCACAACAAAGTGCGCTCCGGAAGCAGTGGAAGCGATGCTTCCCTATTTGGGAGAAAAATATGGTAATGCGAGCAGCATTTATGCTCTTGGGTCAGAATCCCGGAAGGCAGTCAGTAATGCAAGAAGAATCATTGCAGAAAGTCTTAACTGTACGCCACAGGAAATTTATTTCACCACAGGCGGTTCAGAGGCAGACAACTGGGCATTGATTGCGACAGCAGAAGCAAATGAAAAGAAAGGAAAACATATCATCACGACAGCAATTGAGCATCATGCGATTCTGCATACCTGCGATTATCTTGCCGGGCGTGGCTTTGAAATTACCTATCTTCCGGTGGATGAAGACGGAATTATTTCTTTGGAAGAGTTAAAGAAGGCTATCCGCCCGGACACCATTTTGATTTCGGTGATGACGGCCAATAATGAAATCGGATCCATCCAGCCGATCAAAGAGGTGGGAGAGATTGCGAAGGAACATCATATTCTGTTCCATACGGATGCCGTGCAGGCCTACGGACATATTCCGATTGATGTTGAGGACATGCACATTGACTTTTTGAGTGCAAGCGGACATAAGCTGAACGGACCTAAAGGTGTCGGTTTCCTTTATATCCGTAACACCGTAAAGATCGGTTCCTTTATCCATGGCGGTGCGCAGGAACGGGGAAGAAGAGCGGGTACAGAGAATGTGCCCGGTATTGTCGGATTTGGTGTAGCAGCAGATCTTTCCATGAAGAATATGGAAGCAAATCAGAAGAAGGAAACCGAACTTCGCGATTATCTGATTGGACAGATTGAAGCAAATTTCCCGAACAGCAAGCTAAACGGCAGCAGATCAAACCGTCTTCCGAACAATGTGAACTTCAGCTTTCCGTTTATCGAAGGTGAATCCCTGCTGATTATGCTGGATATGAAGGGAATCTGTGCATCCAGCGGTTCCGCCTGTACTTCAGGATCCCTTGATCCGTCCCACGTACTGCTTGCAATCGGACTGCGGCATGAAATGGCACATGGTTCACTACGGCTTACGCTGAGCCCTGAGAATACAAAGGAAGAAATGGACACGGTGGTGCGTGAATTAAAGGTGATCGTAGACCGCCTGCAGGCAATGTCTCCTTTGTATGAAGATTTTATAAAGAACAATCCGGATGGAAAATTTGATTGGAGGACCTATCATGTACAGTGAAAAAGTAATGGATCATTTTACAAATCCCAGGAACATGGGGGAAATAGAGAATGCCAGCGGAGTAGGAACCGTTGGTAATGCCAGGTGCGGCGATATTATGAGAATTTATCTGGATATTGATGACAACCAGATTATACGGGATTGTAAGTTCAAGACCTTTGGATGCGGTGCGGCTGTGGCAACCAGCAGTATGGCAACCGAGCTGGTAAAGGGAAAGACCATACAGGAGGCCTTACAGGTAACCAACAAGGCTGTCATGGAAGCACTTGACGGATTGCCGCCTGTGAAGGTACACTGTTCTTTGCTGGCAGAAGAAGCAGTACATGCTGCTTTATGGGATTATGCGGAGAAAAACGGCATTACCATCGAAGGCTTAAAGAAGCCGAAGAACGATATCCACGAGAATGATCCGGAATAAATAAAGCAGCGTTAGGAACAGAAAGTTGAGATAACGCATGAAAAAGAAAGTGGTAGTCGGGATGTCAGGAGGAGTGGATTCCTCCGTGGCAGCCTGTCTGTTAAAAGAACAGGGATATGATGTCATCGGTGTGACGATGCAGATCTGGCAGGAGGAACAGCCACAGCAGGTTTCCAATCAGGGAGGCTGGGGTGGGTTTTGTGCCGTAATCAGGGAGGCTGTTGTGGCTTAACTGCCGTTGATGATGCAAGACGGGTTGCAGAGGTACTGGACATTCCTTACTATGTCATGAATTTCCGTCAGGAATTTCAGAAGAAGGTGATTGACTATTTCGTGGAGGAGTATCTGCATGGCAGAACACCGAATCCCTGCATTGCCTGTAACCGCTATGTGAAGTGGGAGTCTCTCCTTCAGCGCTCCCTGGAAATCGGAGCAGACTACATTGCAACCGGGCATTATGCCCGTGTGGAAGTCCTTCCCAATGGAAGATATGCGATCCGTAACTCCGTAACGGCAAGCAAGGATCAGACGTATGCCCTTTATAACCTGACGCAGAACCAGCTGGCGCATACACTGATGCCGGTTGGAGATTACACCAAGGAAGAGATCCGGAAGATTGCGCAGGAGCATTATCTGCCGGTTGCTCATAAGGCAGACAGTCAGGACATCTGCTTTGTGCCGGACGGGGATTATGGGGCCTTCTTACAAAGAGAGGCGCCGGACCGGATGCCGGGGCCCGGAAACTTTGTGACACAGGATGGAGAAATCCTTGGAATCCATAAGGGAATTACACATTACACCGTCGGACAGAGAAAGGGACTTGGAATTGCCATGGGGCATCCTGTTTATGTATCTGAGATCCGGCCGGAAACCAACGAGGTTGTGATTGCACTTGAGGATGTGTATTCGTCTTTTCTTACCTGTAATCAGTTGAATTTTATGGGTATGGAAGATTTAAAAGAGCCAAGGCGAGCCTTTGCAAAGGTTAGATATTCCCATAAGGGCGAATGGTGCACGATCGAACAGACCGGAGAGGATGAAATCCTGTGCACGTTTGAAAAGCCGGTCCGTGCTATCGCTCCCGGTCAGGCATGCGTCTTTTATGATGGAGAATATGTGCTCGGCGGCGGAACGATATGTAACTATTCAGAGCCATGCAAATTATAACAATATGGACGTCGAAGGCTTGCATTCGTAAGGACATTTGGCATAATTTATATGGCGAAGTAACCGCATGAGTAAAATGAAAGCTGCGATAGCAGCGGTTTTACGAATGTGGTTCTGAGTAGTTACGATAATTAAAAATAGAAAGAGAGAGAAAACAATGCCAATCAAAGCAGATTATCATTTACATTCTTCTTTTTCCGGAGACAGTCAGACTCCGATGAAGCAGATGATTGAGAGGGGAATCGAACTGGGACTTTCCACGATGTGCTTTACGGAACACATAGATATGGATTACCCCTATGACAAAAAGGAAGATGAGGGAATGTTTGATCTCAATACCTATTCCTATCTGTATGATCTTGCATGTGCCAAGGGTGATTATGCAGATAAGATTAAGATTCTCTTCGGTATCGAGATCGGTGTACAGCCGCATCTTGCCTTTAAACTGGAAGAGTATGCCAGGACTTACGAGTTTGATTTCATTATTGCATCCTCCCATGTCTGCAATCATAAGGATCCGTATTATCCGGCCTTTTTTGAAGGCAGAAGCGATGAAGAGGCCTATCGGGAATATTTTTCTTCGATTATGGACAATCTGGAAGCGTTCCCTGATTTTGATGTTTATGGCCATCTGGACTATGTAGTCCGCTATGGAAAGACCAAGGATGCAGAATACAGCTATCAGAAATATCAGGATGTAATTGATCCTGTTCTGGAGAAGATTATTGATCTCGGAAAGGGCATTGAACTGAATACAGGTGCCATCCGTTATGGGTTAAAGGAGCTGAACCCGTGTAATGATATTTTGCGGCGTTACCGGCAGCTTGGAGGAGAGATCATTACCGTTGGCTCGGATGCCCACGAACCAAAGTATATTGCAGATGGTTTTGACCGTGCGGCAGAGGTTTTAAAGGAGTGCGGATTCCATTATTACACCACGTTTGATAAGAGAATTCCGGAATTTCATAAGTTGTAGGTAACAGTTCAGCCATGCAGAAATGATTG
>FR902896.1:8209-9398 GCA_000438155.1 Firmicutes bacterium CAG:95 | reverse complement strand
TATTGGCTTAGATTCTGCGTTGGTGTACGATGATTTTGGAGGTGGTCAAGAAGGATTTTTTCGGAAAAACAACAGTTGATTGGTAAAATAAAGGGTTAACGCAAGAAGAACTGGCAGAAAAATTATCTGTATCAAGGCAAGCTGTGGCAAAATGGAAATCGGGACAGGTATATCCCGAGATTACTAATTTTATTCAGATCAGCAATTTATTTAATGCGACAATAGATTATTTAGTGCTTGAGTTAAAAGATGGATTTGTTCTCTATCATGGAAGTTATTGTGAAGTAAAAGAGCCAGATCTAAAGAGATATTGACAGATTTTCTTTGTTCAAAGACAGGAAAAGCACGGTATGATGAAAAAACATTTTGGATAAATACAAGGTAAAAGTAAACCCCAGGGCAATCCGTGAATTAGACCAGATTTACGAATATATTGCAAATGAGAAATTGGCTTCTGAAAATGCCAAAGGACAGGCAGACAGAATTAAGAAGGGGAATGTCAAAGAAGCTTTGCGTTATCATACACGCACTGTAAACAGATAATTGCTTTACTTAATATGCAATTGTCATATATGATTTGGATGCGAGGAGGAAATTATTATGAATATTGGAAATCAGATATCGGCAATTCGAAAAGAACAGCAATTAACACAAGAGCAATTTAGGTCGTTATTTCATGTGACACGACAAACAGTTTCAAACTGGGAAAATGAAAAAAGTTATCCGGATTTACAAATGCTGATAGATATAAGCAATCAGTTTGAAATCTCTCTTGATACGCTGATAAAGGAGGATTCAAAGATGGTAAAGACAATAGATAAAGAAAGAGTATTGGGAAAAATAAAAAAAGAAAAATCAATCATTGATTTTTTTACGGGTGCAGGAACTGGAATTATTGTATCTTGCCTGCTTTCACCCGATTCCATACGCCGAACTGTAGTAATAATTATTGGACTTGTAATGATTGGAATTGGCTGGTATAAAAAAACAAGGTATGATAATAAAGTTTTCAGATATATGGAAGAATTCAAAGAAGATTCGTAACAGGGAAATAACTCGCCTGCCTGAAGCTTTTGAATCAGAACAACTACCCAATGAAATAACCTGAAAAATAAATTTTATTGGGTAGTTGTACAGATATTATGAACTGCATTATTTTAGCTGTGCTGATTTTTTCGATACAGCAGGA
>FR902896.1:0-8182 GCA_000438155.1 Firmicutes bacterium CAG:95 | reverse complement strand
GCAGGAATAGCATAAATAAGAGGATTACTGGAAAAATAAGTCCGAATCCCATACCAATCTGAATATTATTTTCCGCATTCTGGGTGATATGACCAACAATTCCAGGTCCAATGCTGCCACCCAAATCTCCTGCCATGGCAAGAAGAGAGAACATAGCCGTTCCGCCTGTTGGAAAAGTTTTCGAGGAAATACTGATTGTTCCAGGCCACATGATTCCAACTGAAAATCCACATGCAATACAACCCAAAAGTCCGATAACAGGGCTGGATGACAAGGCTGCAAGAAGATAGCAGATAACACATAATATGCCTGAACCACTCATAAAATTCATTAAATTTAACTGTTCGCCATACTTCCCAAAAATCATACGGCTGATTCCCATTGTTACCGCAAACATACAGGGTCCTGCTAAATCCCCCAGTGTTTTTGACAATCCCAGTGCTGATTCTGCATAAGCAGAAGCCCATTGAGCCATTGAGAGTTCAGAAGCTCCGGAACAGATCATCAGACATATTGCAACCAAGAAAAATGGTTGGGAAAACAGATTCTTAATTCCCATTCCGGAACCATTGTCAACCAGAGGTTCAATCGGACAGATTAAGAAGTTATAGGCATTAACTGCAGGAATGATTGCCCATATTACGGCTAGCCATTTCCAGTTGTCTATTCCAAATATCAGGAAAAATAAACTGGAAATTAAAATTGTTCCAACAGCTCCCCAGCAGTAAAACGAATGGAGCAGGCTCATAGTAGCTTCTTTGTTTTCAAAGGGGCAGGCTTCGATAATAGGGCTGCAAAGTACCTCTATTAAACCGCTTCCGATGGCATAAACAATAACACTGCATATAATTCCAATAAAAGGATCAGATAACAAATCAGGTAAAAATGCCAGCCCAAGCAGACCCAATGCAGAAAATATTTCTGATGCAACAATGCACACACGATATCCGATATGATCCACAAATTTGGCGCAGAACAGGTCAACCAGAAGCTGTGTAAAAAAGAAGAAAGTGGATATCAGAGCAATGTTACCGAGCGAAATATGGTAATCACTGTGAAATTTCAAAAAAAGGAGCGGTGTGAAGTTTGCCGCAATAGCCTGTGTGATAAATCCCATATAACAGGCGATTTTTGTCTTATGGTAGTCTGCTTTTTTTACAACATTCATTTGTTATTTTCCTCTCCGGATATTTTTAACAGTTTTATGTTCGATAGAAAGCTGCTTGGTTTGATTATATAGCAAATATCAGATATATACATTGAATTAAATTGTAGAAATACTGTATAATATCGTAAAAAGGGAAGAATGTGATATGAAAATGGATTATAACAAAACTTATAATAAAATACTTACAGACGAAGAGTTTATGGAAATCAAACAGCATGGAAGCAGTGATTATCCATTTCAGTATTATTATGATAATCTGGAATTGTTTGATTTTCATTGTATTGAATGGCACTGGCACAGAGAATTTGAGTTTTTATATGTTGAGTCCGGACAAATTATATGCGGGATAGGGGAAAAGCAGATTATATTGTCAGAAGGAGAAGCAATTTTTATTAATTCTAAAATATTGCACCGTTTTTACGCATCATCAGGTGGTATCATTCCTAACTTTGTATGTATGCCGGAATTTATTGCACCGGAGAACAGTCTGATTTATAAAAAATATATCTTACCAGTCATTTCATCGAATATATCTTTCCAGCGTTTTCAGATTGATGAGCCATGGCAGGCAAGGATTATACAAACTATGATAAAAATAATGGAAATACAGGAGAATGAAAAAATAAAAGAACTTGCTACTTTGGCATTGGTGCAGGATTTATGGCTGACTTTTTATGAAAATGTAAAGTTATCTGGTAAAGAAGATGTGCAAACAGTTGATGAAGCTGCACAGAAAAGAGTACAGTTAATCATGCAATATATACATGAAAACTATAGTCGTAATTTGTCTTTGGATGAAATTGCTTCACATATCGGAATCAGCAAAAGTACTGCACTTAATTTGTTTCACCGTTTTTTACATACTACACCCGTTAGTTATCTGATAGGATATCGACTTCAGGCAGCTTCCTGGTTATTGAAAAATACGAATAAAAAAGTAAAAACAATTGCCTATGAAAGCGGATTTCATAACGTTGATTATTTTTGCAGATTGTTTAAAAAGCATTATCATTTAACACCATCAGAATATCGTTGCATATGCTTAAAAAGAGTATAATCGCATAACTTCCTGGATAGCTTTGCTGTGGAGCCGCTGACAGGTGAAGTCTTTCGAATGCCGCATGAGACAGAATTAGGAGATACACATACGATACTATTGCAAAAAAGAAGTAAGCACGCTATAATATGACCAAGAAAACAAAAGTCACTGTAACGGTGCAGGAAGTTATTTGAATAAGCCGAAAGGCCGCAGAAATGCGGCTTTTTCCAAATATGGGAGTTAGCTAATGCTAACCTGGATGTGTGCACTTTGGTTAGATATATCTAACTCGAAAAGGGATGACGGCAATGCGGGAACACAAGAATTTGCGGGACAGAAATGCAGTTATATATGACCTTTTATGCGAAAAGACAAGGATGTATACGAAAAAGTATGACTGTTTTGCATGAATGTATGCCGAAGCTGCCCTTTATCAGAAAGGAGTTGTCTTTATGAAATACAAAATCGAAAAAAACACTGTGCAGGAAACGTTGGTTCTCCCGCTGTATTCCCGAAAGCTGTGCTCGGAATTGTACCCAAACCTCTATCAGGACGAGACGGCGGTTCGTCTGATCGACCAGATCGACTACGACTTTTCAGAGGCAGAGAAAATGTGATTGGAGGGACAAAAAGTGAACTATTTCGGAATGCCTTTCGGCATGTGGACTCTGTTGGCAAAATCGTTTCGCACTCAGCTTACCAAAATATTCGGCTACAATGATGAAAGCGCCAGGGACATAACCCACAAGGCAAAAGCAAAATATAAAGAGATCATCTCCGAACTGCCCGAATTTGAAAAAGGTGACCGCTTCAAAATGAATCTTGTCAATTGTGCAATGATCGGGGCGTTCATCCTTTCCATGCCACAGCGCCCGGAGATGGACAGCCTGACGGATTACTACGCAAAATCCATGATGACAACGCCCATGCAGTGGTTTTGCCGTAAGAGCGGAAAAAGTAAGTTTACTGCAAAGGATATTGCTGCAATGAAAGCTACCGCTGCCCTGAAGGCAGCTGACCGCAACCCCTACTCGTGGAACATGGAGTTTTACGAATATCCGGATGGCAGTGGCTACGAGGGACGCTTTACCCAATGCGGCATCTGTGTATTGATGAAAGAGCTGGGGCTGTATGACCTGACTCCTGCCCTGTGCCATCTGGATTATACCATGAGTGAGGCAGGAGGTGTGACGGATTTTGTGCGGCAGTATACCATTGCCTCCGGCGGCCCCTACTGTGACTGTGGGTACAAAAAGAAAAGTTTCTGAAATGACACCTATGTGACCAATGCGAAATGCAGCATTGTGGAACAATTAGGGGGTGTGGTATACTTTAAGCATAACTCTGCAGCCGTAAATGAATTGGTCATGGGGAGGCGGCAGAGGAGATCAGGACAGAAGCGAAGAATACAGGCAAAGGAGTCTGGGCAATGGATGGGAAATCAATGGTTGTGACAGAGGAAAAGCATCTTATACCATTGGATAAGGTTAACGGATATGACGTAAGACCCGGGTTTTATGGAATTAACGGAGCAACGGCGCTAAGAGAGGGTGTGAATTTTACGGTGTGCTCTCTGGAAGCAACAGCGGTGGAGCTCCTTTTGTATCATAGAGGAGAAAAGGAACCCTATGCAGTTTTACCGTTTCCGAAGCATTACCGGATCGGTGGTGTCTATTCCATGATCGTTTTTGGACTGGATATTTATGATTTTGAGTACGCTTACCGGGTGGATGGTCCATATGCTCCGGAAAAGGGTCTTATTTATGACAAAACACAGCCACTTCTGGATCCCTATGCAAGAGCAGTTACCGGACAGAGCGTATGGGGAGAACAGCCTAATCAGGATCATGGGTACCGGGCCAGAGTAGTGGTCAATGATTTTGACTGGGGGGATCATGTGGATCCGGTCAGACCGATTCAGGATCTGATTATCTATGAGCTTCATGTCCGGGGATTTACGAAGGATGCCTCTTCCGGGGTTGAACATCCGGGAACCTTTGCGGGGATCCGGGAAAAAATCCCTTACCTTAAGGACCTGGGAATCACTGCTGTGGAGCTTATGCCGGTATTTGAGTTTGATGAGACGATGGGAAGGCGTGAGGTTAACGGCCGGATGCTTCTGGATTACTGGGGATATAATCCGGTCAGCTTTTTTGCACCGAATACTAGCTATACTGCACAAAAAGAGTTTAACCGGGAAGGTGATGAACTGAAGGGGCTGATTCGGGAGCTGAATGCCAATGGCATTGAAGTGATTCTTGATGTGGTTTTTAACCATACTGCAGAAGGAAATGAAAAGGGACCCTTCTTTTCGTTTAAGGGCTTCGATAACCGGGTTTATTACATGCTTACCCCGGAGGGGTTGTATTATAATTTCAGTGGGTGCGGCAACACGCTGAACTGCAATCATCCGGTTGTGCAGCAGATGATTCTGGAATGCTTAAGGTACTGGACGATAGAATACCATGTAGACGGCTTCCGGTTTGATCTGGCCAGTATTCTGGGACGGAATGAAGATGGTTCGCCCATGAATCAGCCGCCGCTGTTAAAAAATCTGGCAGGAGATCCGGTTCTGCGTAATGTAAAGCTTATCGCAGAGGCATGGGATGCCGGTGGTCTTTATCAGGTGGGCAGTTTTCCGGCCTTTACCCGATGGGCAGAGTGGAACGGAAAGTACAGGGACGATATGAGAAGCTTTTTAAAAGGAGATTACTGGTTTGCAGCTGCTGCGGCAAACCGGTTGACCGGATCTATGGATTTGTATACGGGTCAGTATAAGGGCTATGATTCTTCTATTAATTTTATTACCTGTCATGACGGCTTTTCACTTTGGGATCTTTATTCTTATAACGGAAAACACAACGAGGACAATGGCTGGAACAATTCTGATGGGCATGATGATAACCGGAGCTGGAACTGTGGAGAAGAGGGAGAAACATCGGATCCGGAAATACAAAAGCTTCGTCTCAGAATGATGAAAAATGCATGTCTGGCTCTGATGTGCAGCCGGGGAACGCCTATGTTTCTTGCCGGGGATGAATTTGGAGATACCCGTTTTGGAAATAATAATCCCTATTGTCAGGATAACGGAATTTCCTGGCTGGACTGGAACCGTCTTAAGACGAACCGGGAGCTTTACCGGTTTTTCAAAAAGATGATCCGGTTTCGAAAGGAGCACCCGGCAATCCGGAGTGACCAGGCACCATCAGAGACCGGGTTTCCGACAGTAAGTGTCCATACAGACAAACCTTTTGAGCATGAAATCAATTCTGACACAAAGGCTCTTGCGGTCTGTTATGCAGGAAAGACCGGTCAGGGAGAGGATCTGGTATATGTGGCGCTGAATGTCTACTGGGAGGAGCAGAGGTTCGAATTGCCGAAGCTTCCGGAAGCCTATGAATGGAGATGTTTTGCAGATACGTCACTGGATGGAACAGGAGAAGAAAACGGGAATGTACCTATTACGGAGTATTGGCTTCAGCCAAGAACTACAGCAGTATTTGTGGGGATCAGGAAGATCCGAGCAGAGTGCCAAGGAATATAAAATTTGGAGGAGCAGGAAGGAGTATGATACATGACACTTGAAGAAACGATTCAGAGAATCAATGAATTGTACCACAAATCCCAGAAGGAGGGACTTTCGGAGGAAGAGAAGCAGGAACAGAAGCAGCTTCGCCAGGTCTATATTGACAGCGTGAAGAACAATCTGCGCGGTCAGCTGGAAAATATGGAAATCGAGCGTCCCGACGGTACGATTGAGAAGGTCACCAAGAAACTCCGGGATAGTAAAAGAGCAAACGAATAATCTGAATGTGAACTATAGAATTAAGTTATATAATTAAGTTATAGGATTAAGCAATAGAATTAAGTTATAGAATCAAGTTATAGGATTAAGCAATAGAATTAAGTTATAGAATGAAGTTATAGGGATTAAGCTATAGATTCTATATAAGGGAATGGATGAAATCAGAAAACTCATATTAAAATCCCACAGAAACTTCCTTATTACAGGAAAAATCTGTGGGATTTCTATTGCTTTTGAATTGCTGTGAATTTGTTTATAAAACCTTAAAGGTATCTGTAAGCGTAACTGTGAAGGTACTGAACAGTTACCTGTAAGCAACTTATTTCGCCTGCTCAAGAGCAAGAGTTACGGTTGTGATATCACAAACCTCGGTCGGTCCGTAGTACTGGATTGCACCGGGATATTTGAAACAGGTGTCAACAGACCACTCTTCACGGTGAGCCTCAAAGTACTTGAACGGTGCACCGTCCAGTTCAACAAGAGCTTTCTTGATAACCGGCTTGTCTTCGCCATGTCTTCTTTCGATGTTCATCATCTTGGTGATCGGCATACCACCGGCAACCCATTCACTGGCCGGAGCAGAAAGATTGGAAACCTTGGATAAGTAGCCATTGTAACCATACTGGATGAGCATGAATGCATTGTATCCTAAGGAGTAGCAGTAGTCGGAGTCAAAGTTGGAAGGGAAAGCACATCTTCCTTCATAACCTAAGAAGTGATGAAGGGCACTGAACTTACCATTGTAGGTTCCGGCTGCTTTTCTTGCGGCTAATTTATCTTTAACAAGAGCGGAGAATAACTTCTCGGATTCGATCAGGGAAACCTGAACATTTCCGTGAGGATCTCTTTCAAGGAATAACTGCTGCTGGATTGCCTGAGGAAGGATTGCGAATACTTCCATGGATTCTTTGGTTAAACCTTTCTCGATGAAAGCATACTTTTCTTCCCAGGTAGGAAGTGCGTTGAAGGCATCGGCCTTGCTTCCGGCAAGAAGCTCGTTGATTTCCTGAATTAATACGGAGAATTCCGGTACGAATTCAACAACACCTTCCGGGATGATTGCAACACCGAAGTTCATTCCCTTAGCAGCTCTTGCAGCTACGGAGTCAGCAATGTAATCAGCGATTGCGGAAAGGGACATCTTCTTTTCTGCAACCTCTTCGGAGATCAGACAGATGTTCGGCTGGGTTTCCAGAGCACACTCTAAGGCAACGTGGGAAGCGGAACGTCCCATAACCTTAATAAAGTGCCAGTACTTCTTAGCGGAGTTTGCATCTCTTTCGATGTTACCGATGATTTCGCTGTAAGTCTTGGTTGCGGTATCGAAACCGAAGGAGCATTCGATATCTTCATTCTTTAAGTCGCCGTCGATGGTCTTCGGGCATCCGATTACCTGAACGCCGGTGTTGTGTGCTGCAAAGTACTCTGCGAGAACAGCAGCGTTTGTATTGGAATCATCACCACCGATGATAACGATAGCGGTAATGCCATGCTTCTTGCAAACCTCAGCAGCAATTGCAAACTGCTCGTTGGTTTCAAGCTTGGTTCTGCCGGATCCGATGATATCGAAGCCACCGGTGTTACGGAACTGGTTGATGTATTCGTCAGTCATAACGATGTAATCATCTTCGATCAGTCCGCTCGGACCACCCTTAAATCCGTAAAGCTCGTTCTCCTTGTTGGTTGCCTTTAATGCATCGTATAAACCGCAGACAACGTTGTGTCCACCGGGAGCCTGTCCGCCGGAAAGGATAACGCCGACGATCTGCTTCTTCATATCTGAAGTGTTCTGACCCTTTTCGAAAGTAATTTCCTTCTTACCATAGGTATTCGGGAAAAGTGCCTTGATCTTCTCCTGATCAGCAACACTCTGTGTTTCCTCGCCTTCCTTTACGCAGATATCTGCAATGCCGTGTCTGAGCATGCCCGGAAGTTTGGGAGCATACTCATATCTGGCTTTCTGTAATGGTGAAATGTTCATGTTACGTCTCTCCTTTATTATTCTTGGTAACTGTTTGACACGATGTTCATTGGATCGTGCAAAGTTCCTTCTTTTTGCATACAGTATAATTCTAATATATTTTAGAAATAAAGTAAACCGTTGTGTTGAAAATATTACGAAAGTAAAAGTCCAAAATAAAGAGATCGTATCGTGAAGAAGGCAAGCTGG
>FR902895.1 GCA_000438155.1 Firmicutes bacterium CAG:95 | reverse complement strand
CACATTTGTATATGTTTTTAGTAGCAGGAAACGATTCGTGGCTGGTAAAGTAATCAGTATAGAAATCGGATATTCACTGACAAGAGTATGTGAGGTTGACTATAAATCAAAAACCCATAAGGTGTACGGGTATTTTTCCCTACCGACTCCGGAGGGAATGATTAATGACGGTATTTTTAATTTAAATGGGAATGATTAATGACGGTATTTTGAATTTAAATGAAACCTTTGTGGCGGATTTGAGGGAAGCTCTTGCCGAGTATAAGATGAAATCGAAGCAGGTGGTGTTTACCCTGACTTCGACCAAGATCGCCAGCCGTGAGGTTACGATTCCTTTTGTGAAAGAAAACCGGATCATGGATGTTGTAAATGCCAATGCGTCGGACTATTTCCCGGTGGACTTAAGCCAGTATCAGCTTGCATACAGCATGCTTGGTGTGACCGGAAATCCGAAGTCCGGGCAGCAGTATAAGCTTCTGGTTCTGGCAGCGCCACAGGCACTTCTCGATGGCTATCAGCAACTTGCCAGGGCACTGAAGCTGGAGCTTGCGGCCCTTGACTATGCCGGAAACAGTATTTATCAGGTCGTAAAGGATGAGTGTGCACAGAAAGCGCAGATGATCGTAAAGATCGAAGAGGGTGCAACCATGGTGCTGGTTGTGAATCAGTCGGTGATTTCCTTTATCCGAAGCGTTTCCTACGGTGTGCAGGAAGCATTGGAGCTGACCTATAACCTTCCTTTGAAGAACCGGATTGAGACGCCGGAACAGGCGATGGAGCTTTTGTCCAAGAAGTCCTTTGTGGTGCTGAACGATGGTTCCGAAGAGACTGAGGGCAGTGAAGAAGAAAAGTCCAAAGAACAGGAATTCTGCGAATCCATGACAGATGTACTGGTTCCGCTGGTTGGTGCGGTTTCCCGTGTTGTGGATTACTATGTTTCCCATAATGCCAATACCCCGATTGAGAAGATTCTCTTAACCGGTCTTGGTGCAAATATGAAGGGTATTCACAGACTTTTGGCCCAGCAGCTGGACTATCCGATTGAAATTTTACGTCAGGCAGAGGGCTGGAACCTGGAAAAGAGCTTTGAAGGTAAGTTCTTCGGTGAATATGTTGCCTGCGTGGGTGCCACAGCGGCTCCACTTGGCTTTAAAGCCGATAATGAAAAGGGCAAAGGCGGTAAGACCGGAGATACGAAGAGTAAGGGCAAGGTGAACGGAATCCTGATTGCTGCTGCAGTCTTTGCATTCGGCATACTGGGTGCTGTAATTCTGAGTGTGGCTTCTGCCATAACCTATGTTGCGGCAAAGGCAGAGAACCGGGCACTGCAGGAGCAGATGGCAGGTTTACAGGAAATCAAGCCGATTTATGATAATTATGTGAGTACCAAAACAGCTTACGACCGGTTGACGGCCATGCATGATGCCACCCGCAACCGGAACGATGACTTATATGCGTTTATGGAAGAACTGGAACGCAAGATGCCAAGTAACGGAGTAATCACTTCCTTTACCAGTGATGCGGAGACGGTAACGATCAACATGTCGGTATCTTCGAAGACGGAGGCAGCATCGATGATTGAACAGTTCCGTACCTTTGATTCCCTCCTTCCCGATACGGTGTCGGTATCTTCGATTACCGCAGATGTGGATGGCGAGGATACCGTGCTTTCCTATAACTTCACAATTGTCGGATCCTACCGGGATATGGACGAAGCTCCGGAGGATGAGATGACCGATGAAGAAGCGATGCAGCAGAATCTGGAAGATACGGAAAACCACGAAGTGGCGAAAGCGCAGTAAAGGAGAAGAACGATGAAGGTATCAAAGAAAGATATTTATTTAATCATTGGATTTTTGGGAGTCCTCGCTTTCCTCTGTGCATTCCTGTGGGTTTATCAGCCGACCATGGAAAAGGTGGATGCCTTAAAGGCAGAGAGCCGTTCTCTGGAAATAGAAATTGCAGATCTGCAAAGCAAGATGGATAACAAGGACACTTATGTGTCTAAGACTCAGGAAATGGCAACCGAGATGGACAGTATTTTGCAGATGTTTCCCGTGGAGTTAAAGGAAGAGGATGCTATTGTCTTGACGTTAACGGAGGAATTATTATCTCCGATGATCGTGACTACGCTTACCATGGATGAAACAGAACCGGTGGACTTCGAGCTTTATACGCAGGAATCCGAAGAGGCAGAACCGGTCGATACGGGAGAAACGATACAGCTTGGACTTTACCGGAATCCGGTTTCCATGCAGTTTGTTTCAAGCTATGAAGCCCTGAAGCGGTATGTGAAGACCGTGTCTCTGCAGACAAACCGTACGAAGATCGTCGGAATCACCGCTTCTTATGACGAAATGACAGGCTTACTTACCTGCGTGGCAAATTTAAATATGTATTTTATTACCGGACAGGAAGACAAGACCTATGTACAGCCGGACTTCTCTTCGGTCATTACCGGAACGGATAATCCGTTCGGTTCCATCACAATGCCTTATGAAGCAGATGTTGCAGGACTTGCAGAGGATGCAACGGGTATTCATGTGGATGAGGAAGAGGCAGAAGAGGATAACGGTGAGGATATGTAGCTGCGGTCTGATTACGGATACCCGTCAGGAA
Organism: Firmicutes bacterium CAG:95; assembly: GCA_000438155.1. Classification (GTDB taxonomy): domain Bacteria; phylum Bacillota; class Clostridia; order Lachnospirales; family Lachnospiraceae; genus Suilimivivens. The sequence goes on along the minus strand of FR902895.1, from coordinate 1,197 downwards.
GAAAGAGCCGGAAGAAGCCGCCGAAGAAAAGAACAGTCTGCATAGAGAACCTGAACAGAATAAGCAGGACAGAGGATACGCATGAAGCAGAAGGAAAAAGGTCAACAACTGAATAAGAACGCGGGCTTTTCCCTGCTGGAGCTTCTGATTGCCGTTACGATTCTGGCAATCATTACGATTCCCATGCTGCATATGTTCGTGACTTCCGCCAGAATCAATGGCAAGTCCCGGATCACCCTGCGGGCAACCGTACTTGCACAGGATATTGTAGAGGGGCTGAAGGCATATCATATCGATGAGATTCAGGATCAGTTTAACGGTGTGGAAGACTTTGAGATGCTGAATACCTCTGTCATTGCAGGAGACTGTACCTATAAAGAGGATGTGGATAGGGAAAAACCAGGTAAGTATTACTTTGTTCTTAAAAATGCGAAACTGGAAAACAGCAGGTTTGATGTACTGATTTCCGTAGATGCAACCGGATATGTGGAAGGGGCATCCCCAACAAGATTTCCTTTAAATGTCAAGGATGTGGCGAAGGTCACAAGTACTGAGAAAAACTCTGGATATACACAGAAAAAACAGTGGATTGATAGTATGCATGAGGAAATACTTAAGGAAATTCAGGATCCAAATAACTTAGGTATTCCAAAGACAGCACAAGATTTTAATATAGCTGGGCTATCATATAAAAGAACTATCAATATTAAATTATATGATGATGGAACATTTACAGATGACGAGGGAAATATCATAATCAAAACTAATGCAACAATTTATTATATGTATGAGTTTTCGTATGGAGGAAAGAGTTATACATATTCTTATCCGAGTGCAGGAGATCCTAATCCCTGCGGCAATTTTGAAGGAAATAATTTTTATCTGTTTTACTATCCCTTATATGGTGCAGAATCAGATAAGATCGTTTTTGAATGTAAGCAGTCAAAAGCATTAAATCTGTACATAGCAAAGCAAGTAGATGAAGCAATGTCGGATGCTGAATTGAATGCGGCTGAGAAGGCATACAAAGCAGTAGTAAATATTGAGGATCCTTCTAAAGATCATTTTACGATCCGTACAAATTTGGGTACTAATATAGTAAATGATACATTTTTAGAGAGCATTCATGGAAATGCAAAAGTGCCAGGATGGGTAACTTACCAACAGAATGGTGCGACGATGGTTAATAAGTTAGAT
>FR902894.1 GCA_000438155.1 Firmicutes bacterium CAG:95 | reverse complement strand
TGTGGGCTTAGACCTTTTGACCCTGGTATCTTATAATAACAGTGTAATGATACTTCCATCGTATTACTTGAATTTTATTGCATGATATTGGTACAATATTGACATCTGAGATCAGAAGGAGCCACATGAAGAACCTCAGCATGAAAAAGATCCCCGCGAAAAGCATTACAAACAATAACACTCCACAATTACGTGAGACACGGATTCACGGCAATTCCCTATTTCCGTTTATGCTCTATGATATCCAGTCGGACACTACCTTCCCGGAACGGGTGAACTGCCACTGGCATGAAGAAGTGGAAATCCTGGTCATTGAACGCGGAAATGGACGTCTGTATTTAGGGGAGGAAGCCTTTGCCCTGAAAACCGGAAGCATCTGCCTGATTCCTGCCAATGCCCTTCACCTTGTTACCTGTGAAATTGGAGAAGCACTGGACTTCTACGCGATCGTTTTCCACCCGGATCTGCTCTACAGCCTTGGAAACGACATTATCCAACAGAAGTTTTTAGATCCGCTTTTCCATCAAGGTGTACAGTTTTCCACGCTTTATGAGACCTCACGGGTCATCAATCCGGCATTTGCCTGGGAATTCACACTGCGCGAGGTACTTGACGAGATTCATGATGCCTTTCTTACAAAGCCCTACGGCTATGAACTGCTCATCAAGGCAGCTCTCCTTAAATCCTGCCATCTGATGATTTCACATGCGATCGTAAATCAGGAAGAAGCTTATGTGGATTCCGATTACCGTACCGGGCTCATTAAATCCATTATGAAATACCTGCAGGCAAATTATAATGATACTGTTACCTTGGATGAATTGGAAAAAATCTTTAACATCAGCAAAGGGTATCTTTGCCGTTCCTTTAAATCGGTAACGCACATGACACCCTTTGAATACCTGAATTATTTCCGCATCAGCAAAAGTACGGAGCTGCTTTTGGAAACAGACCGCGAGATCAGCCAGATTGCTTTGCAGACCGGCTTTAATAATATCAGCTACTTCAACCGGACCTTCCAACGGTTTATGCATATGACGCCCCGGGAGTTCCGACGTAGCGTCGTCCGGCGGCCCTCAGAATCCCTGTAGCCCCT
>FR902893.1 GCA_000438155.1 Firmicutes bacterium CAG:95 | reverse complement strand
AATGAATATTATCAGCTTCTTTTTGTGAAATCATAGTAACTATTCAGTCCCCATTCGTAAAACCGCTGCACTTACATTCCGTGCTGTATAAGGATAGCTTTCCGCATACATTGTTTCCGGTGCAATATCAATATCTCCATTCATCCAGGTCATAACACCATGAAAAATTATAAAATCTGCCAACACTTTTTCATCCCTTAATGGTTCGAACGCAGAACCCTTTAATAAAGTTGTATCAAACAATCTTTGTTCTCCTGTAGAAAACGTGAGCAATAGCATACCGCCACGCAAAGCCCTTGCCTCTTTCACCTTAATATCTGGTGTCTCTTCTCCTGCGTAACATATATCATCTACTATATACATTCAAAACACCTCCTTACATGGGAGCAATCTTATCAAAGTGTTCACCTCGAACTGCCAGATTCCATGCCTTATACGCTTCATCTTCATGAAATGCAAGCCATCCAACTACCATTTTTAACTGTTTTTTGGGAAGTGAGCCTGCCAGTAACTCCCCATCAATTCCAATAGCTGCCTCATAATCCCCATAATATACATGTACATGCGGTTTATTATGCTGCTTCGTATCCATAAACAACATATAAATAACCATTCCACCAAACCTGCTGAGTTCCGGCATTATACCCCTCCTCCTCATCTCTTTTGTATCATTATATCATCTTTCTTATTATTTCAAAACCCCAAGAATACCCTGACTCTGATCTTCTTCCTCCACTTTTACTGATAACGGTAATCAATGACACGCTTCGTCTTCTTCTCGCTCCGCTGCAGGGTACCAACCGGAACAGCAGTTACCTTCGGAGTCATACCGATACGGGACTTAAAGAGCTCACGGATATGTAATGCGGTCTTTTCAAAGTCCACACGGCCATCTACCTCTACTGTCAGTATCATAATATCCTTATTATGATCATCATCGTGTGCTATCGTGATATTGTATTCGCTCAAGACACCGTCCACATCCTGCAAGAGCTCCTCTACCTGCTTCGGGAACATATTGACACCACGTACCTTAAACATATCATCACTTCTGCCGCCAATAGTATCAAGACGGGGATAACAACGTCCACAGGAGCATTTCTCCGGAATAATCCTGGACAGATCATGGGTACGGAAGCGAAGCAGAGGTGCGCCCTCTTTTACCAGCGTCGTAATAACAATTTCGCCGGTTTCACCATCCGGCACAGGCTCACCGGTCTCGGGATTGATAATTTCAATATACACATAATCATCCCAATAATGGATACCCTGCTCCTTCTCACAGGTGATGCCGATACCGGGACCGTAGATCTCGGTCAGACCGTAGATATCATAAAGCTCAACTCCAAGCTCATTTCGGATATATTCACGCATCTTCTTACTCCAGCGTTCTGATCCGAATACACCCTTTTTCAGATGAATCTTATCCCGAAGACCTCGTTTATTGATTTCTTCCGCAAGCAGCAGTGCATAAGAAGAGGTTGCTGTCAGCACGGTTGTTTTCAGATCCATCATCATCTGAAGCTGCTTGTCGGTATTACCGGGACCCATCGGAACAGTCATTGCACCAAGCTTCTCTGCGCCGAGCTGAAAGCCGATACCTGCAGTCCACAAGCCGTAGGCCGGAGTAATCTGGATCCGGTCCTTATTCGTAATTCCCGCTGTTTCGTAACAACGGGCAAACATAATTGCCCAATCGTCCACATCCTTGGCAGTATAAGGAATGATAACCGGCTTTCCTGTCGTTCCCGATGAAGAATGAATTCTCACAACCTCCTCCTCCGGAACCGCCTGGATCCCCAGCGGGTACGCATTTCTCAGGTCATCCTTGCTCGAAAAGGGAAGCTTCTCAAAATCCTCCTGGGAGCTTACTCCGGAAATCCCAGCCTTACGGTATACCTCACCATAAAAGCTGCCGGACTTCAAAAGACGCTTTACCTGCGCATCAACCTGTTGTAACTGCTTCTCATTTAACTTCATTGCCTGTTCCTGCCTCCTCGCCAATATGAAATGCTCTTTTATTCAGTTCAAGAAACTGTGGTTTCATCTGATGTTCCATTTCTTCTATCAGAATTTCCGTTGGAATTTCAAGTCTTCCGCTTGCAGCAAGTGCCCCTAATACAATCATATTGAAGCACCTTGCGGAACCTGCCTTCTTAAGCAGGGCTTCTCCATCAAGTATCACACAATCCGCCTTCTTTTTCAGATAGGCAATCATCTCTGTGCCATCATAGCCGGTCTCCTGAAGGGCTTCCGTGGTCGGCTTTACCGGTGTGCTGTTCACAATGACAACACCATCCTTTTTCAGGTGGGAAAGATTCCGAACTGCCTCTGCCGGCTCAAATGCAATAAGGATGTCGGCATTACCACGTGGAATCAACGGAGAAGCTGCCCGCTCGCCAATGCGGATATGACTGATCACAGAACCGCCACGCTGCGCCATTCCAATCGTTTCTGCCGAATGAACGACATTTCCGCATCTCATGGCTGCAGAAGCAATGAGCTTGGATGCCAGTACGGTTCCCTGTCCGCCTACGCCGCACAATAAGATATCTTTATTCATGGCATACACCTCCTATCGCATGAACCGGACAAATCTGACTGCATAATCCGCAGCCGGTACACAGCCCTTCTTCAATCGTTACTTTTCCGTCCTTAACAACAATGGCAGGACAACCGATTTCACGAATACACTTCCTGCAGCCGACACAGGAGGACGCTATCTTCATCGTTCCCTGAGGTTTCGTTATAGCTACACAGGGAGACTTAAAGATGATCGCCTTCACACCCGGAAGCGCTGCACATTCCCTTACTGCATCCATTGCTTCCTGAAGCTTCAACGGATCAACCGTCATCACCTTCTGTACACCCATTCCTTCCAGTATCTTCGTAATGCTGACCTTCGCCACAACATCACCCATCATATTTCTTCCGGTTCCCGGATGCGGCTGATGGCCGGTCATTGCCGTCGTCGAATTATCCAGTACACACAGGATCATATCCGCTTCATTATACAAGGCATTCACAACTCCTGTCATACCGGATGCAAAAAAGGTAGAGTCACCGATAAATGCAAAGCAGACGGCCTCTTTATCCACCCAGTGAAAGCCCTGTGCCATGGTAACACCGGCTCCCATACAAAGACAGGTATCCACCATATCAAGCGGCATGGCATTTCCAAGCGTATAGCAGCCAATATCACCGCAGAAATAACTTTTCCTGCCCTCCATTGCCTTCTTTACCGCATAAAAGGAAGCCCTGTGGGGACATCCGGCACAAAGTACCGGCGGCCGGACCGGAAGAGATGGGCAGTCGGATAAATCCATCTGTTCCGTTATCATATCAATTCCAAGGAAATCCCCTAACGTTTTCCGCAGGGAATCTGTGGAGTTCTCCCCGCTTGATGCGATATGACCGGTAAGTCTGCCGTATACTTTAATCGGAAGCTGATATTTTCCGATCAGCTTTAACAATGCACTCTCTATGTATGGACTGAGCTCCTCCACGCAGAGAACCTCTTCCACTCCCTCTAAGCAGGAAAGAACAAAGCGTTCCGGGAACGGGTACGGCGTTGCAATCTTGCAGAAACGTACCTCCGGATATTCCTGCAGGCACTCCTTCGCGTAAGCATAGCTGACACCGGATGCAAAAACAGCCTTTCTGCCGCTTCCCTGTATACTGTTCATAGAGTAGGAAGAGAAGTCTTCTCCAATCTTTGGGTTCCGCTCTTCGATCATGGCATGATTTAAAAAGGAAAGACGCGGGAAAATGACCCACTTCTTAGAGTCTTTCACAAAGCCTTCATATTCCTTACCTGTCCGGTTTTCGGGGACTTCCACAGAAGCATACGCATGACAGACACGCGTGGTCGGGCGGAACAAAACCGGTGTCTTATATTTTTCTGAATAAATAAATGCATCCTGAATCATCTGATAGGCTTCTTCCGGTGAAGCCGGATCGAAAACCGGTATCCGGCAGAACTCCGCAAACATTCTGGTATCCTGTTCGGTCTGTGAGGAAATCGGTCCCGGATCATCTGCAGATACAATGACCATTCCTCCCTTAACTCCGACATACGCAAGAGACATAAGCGGATCCGAGGCAACATTTAGCCCGACCTGTTTCATCGTAACCAATGTACGTGCTCTGGAATAGGATGCACTTGCTGCCACTTCCATGGCTGATTTTTCATTCACGGACCATTCAATATGAACACTTCCATCGGAATACTTCTGAATATTTTCGAGAATTTCAGAAGAAGGGGTTCCGGGATATCCTGTCACCAGATTTACCCCCGCTGACAACGCTCCTAATGCAATGGCTCCGTTTCCCATAACATATTCTTTTTTCATTTGCTTCTCTCCATCAGGATCTATAAAGTATTAAAATTAATTGTAGTATATTTCTGCGCTTTCTTCAATATTGATCCCTGGATTTTACAGCAATTACGGTAAATGACGTTACGATTCACACAGCAGCCGGACGGTATCTCCTTTTTTGAATTCTCTTGTGGAGGACAGCACAATTTTATCGCTCTGATCAAGGGATTCGGCCTCAATGGAAACCCAGGAATCATTCTTGTCGATGATCTTCACGGAAACCTGCCGGATATAATATTCACTTCCAAGGATTCCTTCCCGTTCGCCCACGACATAGACAAAACTATTATTCTGCTCGGTGGTAACGGCAAGTGGTGAGACACATTTGGACTGCCTGGTGCCCCTGCCCGAAACCTGAACTGTTCCGGACTGTCCCGGGATTCCGGTATCGTCGGGAAGCGGCAGATACAGTACATAGCTTCCGTTTTCCTCTGTTACATATTCTACTTTTGTCTCCAGCTCCCGGTTTCCAAGCTTTACAGATACCGGATCACCAAGATCAATGTACTTTTTCTGTTCCCTGGTTAACGCGACCTTCAACTGACACGGCTCCGTTTCATCTGCCAGCAGGAAAATAGCCGTATCCCCGGTTCGGGCACCTGCTTCTGTAAGGATTCTCGTAACCACACCACCCTCGCTGGCAGTGATTTCTCCATTCTTTTCCCGGATGTCTTCATATCTGTTCAGATTCTGCCGTAGCGCTTCCTTCTCCATCCGGCAGACTTCCAGTGTTGAGGTCTCTTCCTCCGGAAGCGTCAGATCCTCCATTTTCCGCTCCAGACTCTTATTGTCCGCATCACGCTGTGCCATCGCATCCGACTCTGCATACGCTGACTGCTGGATGCTCTGCTCCAAAGCAATCTGTTCTTCTTCCGAGAGTCCGTTTTCCTGCGCACGCTCTAACATTTCTTTCGCCTGCACATAGCTTTCTGTGGCTCTCCCGACCTTCGTATCTCCGATTCTTGTCTGAAGCTCATAATCCTCCTGCGCCCGGGTCAGCTCCAGTTCCTTCTTCTGCTTTGCCAGCTCTTCATTCTGAAGAATGGACGCAATCTGCGCATCCAGCTTTTCTATTTCACTTTCCTTGCCGGAAATAATGGTATCCAGATCCTCCAGATCGATCCGGCACAAAAGCTCACCGGCTTCCACCCGATCCCCCACCTGTACCGGAATCTGCCGGATCCGCAGCCCGCTTACGGTATTTACCGGAATCTCATTTCCTGCCACAACAAGTCCCTCTTCCTCAAAGCCATGCTCGATGTACTTTTCCTGCACGGTGGTGGTTTCCACAAGTGGCAGATAATAGGCATACACGCTCCTTGAAATAATCGTAAGCGCCAGCATAACCAGTAGGAAAACCGCCAGACCTATCATCCATTTTTTCTTTTTGTTTCCCATTTCCCACTCCATTCTTCATTGCTACCATTTCCTCATTCCGGTAACAAGCTCCAGCCTCCTTTAAGACTTTGCTTCGTAAAAGAAGTTTGTAAATCTCAAACATATTTCTTCCTTATCCTTTAAGTCCCGAATAGATAATTCCCTGTTCCAGATGATCCTGTCCCAAGGCAAACACAAACACCGCCGGAATCAGCATCATCACTGATGCACAGAATGCAAAGCCTGCCTGTGAAAGCGTAATCTGCGGCAGATACAGGGACAATGGCCATAAGGAGGCATCCTTCAGAAAGGCCATCGGCTGTTCCATTAGATTCCAGTATTCCAGAAATCCAAGCACCATCGCGGACAACAGCCCCCCTTTTCCGATGGGAAGCCCTAATTTCCAGAACAGCGCCCATTCTCCTGCCCCGTCGATCCTTGCTGCTTCCAGTAATTCTGCCGGAATTTCACGGAAGCCTCCATAACACAAAAACACCGGGAGCGTCGAAAAAAGTGACGGCATAATGACGGCATAATAGGTGTTCAACAGTTTCAACCTATTCAATGCCAGATAGCTTGAAAGCATCGTCACCTGAAAAGGAATCAGCATCAGCACCACATACAGCGAAAATAAAAGCCGGCTGCCCCTTGTCTCATAAACGGCAAAGCCCCATGCCGCCGGAACCCCGACAAGAACCTGTCCCAGAAGAATCATCCCTACCATAAACACCGAATTCCAGAACAGGACATAAAATTCAGGTGAGCGGAACAGGAGCTTTACATAGTTGCTAAAACTTGGATATTCCGGAATAAAACGCCAGCTAATAAACTCCTGCGTTTTCCGGATCAGCGGACCCAAATCCTCCATCATCTCATAGGAATCCGTGATGGCTCCCGAAAGCAGAACCGCCACCGGCAGAATCACCAGAACCGCCGGCAATAAAAGAAGCAGAAGCTTTATTACATATTTCACCCGTTTCACTGATCCCTCCATAACCTTTGCAGCCACACAATCACTACAAATAACACAGCACCGACACACACACTGGCTGCTGCCATCTTGTCAAACTCCAGATTGACATACCAGTTGTTAAACAAATGCTGCAATAAATACATGCTTTCATCCGGATAAGAACCTGCCACCAGATACGCTTCCCGATAGATCTTGAAGGAATTGAGAAAGGACAGGATCAATATGGTGATAAGACACCCCCGCAGCTGCGGAAAAACCACATAATAAAACCGCTGCCACGATCCGGCGCCATCCACCCATGCTGCTTCCGTCTGTTCCTTTGGCACGGCCAGAATGCCTGCCATCCAGAGCACCATCGTATACCCTGAGTTTTTCCAGATGTAGCTGAAAACCAATACCCAGAAAGCAAGATCACTTCCCAGATAATCATGAAAAATACTGCCCCACAGACCGGTAACCGTACCGATCTGTGAAAGCAGCTTATTCAAAAACCCCTGCGGATAGAATACCATCTTCCATACAAGAACAATCGTCGCTGTCGGCATGGCAAGCGGAAACAGATAAAGCGAACGGATCCACTGTACCCCCTTCATGCCGCATAATAGCCATGCCAGCCAGAATCCCAGCAACAGAAGAAGGGGAATACAGACTCCCGTAAACCGCAGCGTATTCTTAACCGCCAGACAGAACGCCTGATTCTGAAACAGCGTACGGTAATTCTGCAAACCAACCCACTTCTGCGTCACCACGGTAAGAAATGATCTCCGGATCACATCCCCGAATGGCAGGATCATAAACACCATGGTTCCCAGAAAACTCGGGAACAGAAACATCCACAGATGTATCCTGCGGCGCAGCGCCTTATTCTGCCATGTAAAGGGAAATCTGTGACTGCAGTTCATCCCATGCTTCCTCCAACGTTGATGCTCCTTCGAAATAAGCTGTCCCTGCCTGATATACAGCCTCTTCCAGAACCGCATCCTGCACATAGGGCACCGTAACCTCCTCTACCATCCGGTAAAAGGGCTCCAGATCTCCATTCACTGGCCACCAGATCTGCTCCTCGATCATATTCCCTTCCGGATCCGAGCTTGCTGCGTAATACATGGGCTGACCTTCCACATAATCCTGCGGATTCGGTACAAAAGCCTGTTCCATTGCGGTTTTGCTTACCGGGAAGCCGCCCATGGATTCCAGTATTTCATCTCCAAGGAAATCCGTCAGAAATTCCTTCGAACTGTCTACATTGGCAGAAGATGCATTGATTCCGATCATCAGCTCCGGAATATAAACTTTTCCTGCGGTTCCGCTCATCAGCCTTACCACCGCATCCTCACAGCCTTTATTCTTAGAAAGAGAATAAAGCTCTGCCTGTGTATATGGCGTATCTGCAATTCCTGCCATCATATGCGTGGAACCTCCAATATAGTCCAACGCATTTATATATCCAAACCAGGAACTGTCCTCATAAGATGAGCCATATTCCTGTTCATACATCGGCAGGATCATCTGGTACTGCTCTACCTTTTCCTCCGATGCCGACGCCATCTGGACGTCATAGATGCGTTTCGTCTGTTCCCAGAATGTAAGAATTGCTTCCCGGTTCAGCGTTCCATCTGCGTTTTTAAAAGAAGGAGCACTTGCAGGCGTGAATTTCCGCATAATTCCCTTTGGTGAATATGTGGAGAGCACATCACCCGGAACAGCCATCGACAATGCTTCCACCGCATCTGCCATGGACTTCAGATCATTCATCTCATTGGCATAAGCGCCTTTTGCTGCGACCACCGGGAATTGAACCTGTAAAGGAATCACATACTGCTTTTCATCCTTTTTCAGCCCGTCTACCAGATTTTCATAAAGCAGTATTTTCGTGCTGAGTTCCTGCATGAAATCCGTAAGATCCAGCAGAAGTCCTTTTTCCACAAAGGAATCCATCGGCAAGCCATCCATAATCAGTACGTCCGGTCCATCGCCGCTTAAAACCTCCGTATTCAGGTTCTTAATCGCATCCTCCTTCGTCACGGAACTGTTCTGCGGCATTCCCACTTCATAATTCACATATACATCCGGATGCTTCGACTGATAAGTGGAAATAGCACTTAACAGGGCATCTTCTTCCTCCAGACTATAAATAGTAATCTCCTTTTCCGGTACGGAAGGAATCGTTGCATCGTAGGTAAAACGAATGAGTTTACCCATACTGCTGAGCATTAAGAATTCATGATCCGGAAGTGCCACCATGCCGCTATACCAGTAATTCGGATTACTTAAGACAGAAAGTCCGCCATTAATTACCTCCTCCATGGTGCCCCCACCGATTACATGACGGTGAAGTCCGGATTTCCCTGCCACATAAAAGGCATCATCATTTCCCCAGAAATAAAACACCTGAAAACTGCTGTAACCATTGCTGGATGCACCCGGATAGTTTTCCTGCATAAACTGATCCAGCACCGCATCCTCCACATACTCCTTCTGATCCAGATCATAAATTTTCACGCCCGTCCCATCATCCGGATAAAATGCCAGCAGATTATTATGAATCTGAAGGTTACTAAATCTTCCATCTGCTGTAAGAACCTTTGTGACAGTCTGATCTTCTTTCACCTCATAAATATTTGCTCCATAATCTGCCAAAAATACTTTTCCGTTGTCAGAAACACGCACCTGACAGGGCTGCTCTCCCGATTCCAGTGATAACTTATCAAAAATCTGTGCACTTCCTTCTTTGGGGAAATGCATGAGCTGTGGATTCCACTCATCCTCATTTACAGAGTGATCTCCGACTGCCCACAGGGATCCATCCTCTGCCATATCCATCGTGATAAAATAAATTGGGGATTGATCCACGACTTCCTCCAAGGAAGGAAGTTCGTAAGGATTCCAGTTTTCTCCCTGATCTGTGGACTCATAAACAGCCCCCGGCGCATCACACAAATATAAGGTTCCGTCTTTCGTAAGCCTGAGTCCTGCCGCAGATCTGCAGATATCGGAAAGATCCGTTTCTGCTTCCACGTACCGTCCCATTCCTTTATTTGCTTCATCCACTGTCTGATTCGTTTTAGCAGAAGAATCTTCTTCTGCCGTACCTGCTGCCTGACCGGATCCACATCCGGTCAGCAGAAGTACTCCTGCTAAAACCAAAGCCAAATGTTTTATTTTCATGTTTTCATTCCTTTCCTGTCTTTTCCATTGCAATTTCAGATCTGACTGCTTTATCATAACAGGAGTTTCTCTAAACATTCTCTAAGAAAATTAGGAAAATCTTAGAGATTTCTTAAAGATTTCGGGTGTATACTGATCTATACTGTAAAAACAGATCAGAAATAGGGGAAAGATTATGCGTATTTTACTGGCAGAGGATGACCGGATGCTGAACCGGGTCTTGTGTTATCAATTAGAAAATCTGGACTTTCAGGTGGATAGCTGTCTGGACGGAGAAGATGCCCTGTTTTATGGGGAACAGAATATTTATGATGTCATTTTGCTGGATCGGATGCTTCCCGGAATGGAAGGAACGGAAATTCTGACTGCCCTGCGTGCCAAAGGAATCAGCACTCCCATCATTATGATTACTGCACTTGGAACCTTATCGGACAAGGTAAAAGGACTGGATCTGGGGGCAGACGATTATCTGGTGAAGCCCTTCGCCTTTGAAGAGCTGATGGCTCGGATCCGCTGCGTCACACGCCGTTCCCCGATCCTCACACCTTCCGATCCATCGAAAGTATGCTTAGAGGATCTTACCTTATTTATAAAAGAAAAGCGCCTAATGGGACCTGCCGGGCAGTGCACGCTTTCACAGCGGGAAGCCGTCCTGACCGAAGTTCTGCTGCGCGCAGGTTTAAATACACCAATGCCCCGTACCACCTTATTATTAAAGGTATGGGGACCGGACAACGATATTGAAGACGGAAACCTGGATAACTATATTCACTTTCTACGCCGCCGCATCCGGCAGCTTGAAAGTACATTGCAGATTAAAACCCTGCGTGGAACCGGCTACTGCCTGACCACAGCTGATGAAAGGAACTGACACTGCCATGATTTTACAGAAAGTACATTGGAAACTTACCCTGCTGTGCACCGGAATTACCGCCTTTATTATGCTGGTGATGTCCTTAATCTACCTTCATCTGTCGGAAACACAGCTTTTTCAGAATGAGCTGTATTCCTTTGAGAATGATTTACATACGATGGAAACCAATCTCGAACAACAGTCTATCATCTCCATGGAATGGATCGCCAAGATGGAAGCTTACGAGAATTATCAGTTGTTCCTGTTTGATAACGGAACTCCCTTTCTCTATAACCAGCTTCACGATACCCCACAAAACCAGAAGCTTCTTAAGAAAGCACAGGAGGCCGCAGAAGAACTGGAGCTTCCCACAAAAAAATCCTCTGCGGTTTTAAACCGGATGGACTCCGTACTCTTAAATGCTTCCCGCCAGGAAAACGATTTAATCGGTATGGTCTATTCGACAGGAAACGACAGTTCCCTGCAGATTTTTGTCTTCTCTTCGCTTTCCCACCTACATTACCAGTACATAGAACAGAGGATTTTCTTCGTGTTGATTACCGTATCGGCAACCTTGCTTTTGTTTGCCTTTTCCTATTTCTTTACGAAAAGGCTATTAAAGCCCATTGCCGAAAATCAGGAAAAGCAGCTTCAATTCGTTGCTTCTGCCTCTCACGAGTTACGCACACCGTTGGCTGTCATCCTGTCCAGTGCCGAATGCTGTGAATATGGGGCTTCTTCCGACCAGCAATCTTTCCTGCGGACCATCGGGGAGGAAGGAAAACGGATGTCACACCTGATTGACGAAATGCTCTACCTTTCCCAATCCCGCGACCAGCAGATGCGGATTCACCTGGAACAGGTAGAACTGGACACTCTGTGTCTGAAGGGCTTTGAATCCTTTGAACCTCTGGCTGCCAGACAGGGACTTACACTTTCGCTGGATCTCCCGGAGCATCCTATTCCTTCTGTAACCGGTGATGAAGAAAAGCTTATGCAGCTATTAAGCATCTTATTAAGCAATGCCCTAAGCTACACCCCAAAGGGTGGAAGCATCACCATCCGGCTGAAAACACAGGGAAGAGCCCATCTGCTTTCTGTAGAAGACACTGGAATTGGAATCACCAAAGAAGATCAGCCTCATATTTTTGACCGTTTTTATCGGACAGAAAAATCCCGAAGCACCAAGGGGCACTTCGGGTTAGGTTTATCGATTGCTTATGAAATTGTGACCGCCCATGGCGGCAAAATCGAGGTAGAAGATAATACTCCAAACGGAAGCATCTTTACCGTTACTTTATAAAAAATTCTTCTGAAGCTCCCGCATAACAAGCAGTTCACGGACTATCCAGGGAGCTTTGGAAGGCTCCTTTACATTCTCGTTACGGGCAATCATGTCTGCAAGAGGAAGCCAGCAGACCTTCGTTCCCGCCTCTCCCTCATAGAAATTTCCAACAACATATCCGGATGCATCCGCTGCTTCCTTAGAATCTCTGATATCTTCCACCTCACAGAAGTAATAATAGGAATCCATAACGAGAACTTCTTCGGACTGCCGGTTTGTCTTCTCATGCACCAGAAAGCCTTCCCGGATGCTGTCAGGCTTTACATGACAGCCTGTTTCTTCTAAGACCTCCCGCGTCAGTGTGCCGAACAAGAACTCTCCCTGCTCCATACCGCCGCCCGGGAACTTGCAGTCACCCTGCTTCCCCAGAATCACCAGATATTTCCCATTCTGACAAATGATACCACGGACTGCCGTGCGTCCCACGAAGCTTCCGTCATCAATACCCTCCGGCAGGTTCAATGTCAGTTCCTGCATGCTTCTTTCTCCACAACCACTTCTTTATCATAGCTCCAGGTCACGCCCCGATCATCGGAGTGATACAGACCATGACAGAAGCCGTCCTGATTATAATAATCTCCATCGGCTCCCTGACCGGCTTCCATATAGAGGAT
Source organism: Firmicutes bacterium CAG:95 (assembly GCA_000438155.1). Taxonomy (GTDB): domain Bacteria; phylum Bacillota; class Clostridia; order Lachnospirales; family Lachnospiraceae; genus Suilimivivens. The sequence goes on along the minus strand of FR902893.1, from coordinate 26,814 downwards.
GCCGTCCTCCTCCCATACCTTTTCCGGCATGACGAACGGATTATAATAGGTTCCATCAGAAAGCTTTATTTTTGCTGACGGATAGGAAACCTCCCGGAAGGTTTTTCCTCCGTCTGCGGTCCGGTAAAAGGCTCCTTTAGCGCCTCCGCTATAGGAAAGGCACGTAAATCCCGTCTTGCCATCGTCAAGAAAATGAATCCACTTCGCTGCGCCGCCCATTCCAAGGTAGGGATCAGTGTTTACGATCTCTGCGGTTTTCCCATCAGCCGCAACAAAAAGAAGCACATAATAGCGGCTTCCTGCTGCCTGATCGACCGGAACCATCCGGTATTCGCTTCCGTCTGTCAGCGTATCCACGGCATCTGCCTCATAGGTCAGATACAGCTCCAGATATTCCTGGCTGACCTGCGTATCATTTCCGGAATCATTTCCGGCTGTCTCATTTATCTCCGCTTTTGCGCTTCTTTCGGCTTCCTGCAGGGTCAGCTCTTCTACATAGAGATACAGATCATTATAAAGGGCCGTCATATCACCGCTTTCCATATAGGAAGAAAGGGCAAAGGAATATCGTTTTTCTCCAACAGAAAACCAGATCGTATCCCGGGATAGATCCGGATAATTCTGTGCCAGATCACACATATCCCGGCAGAACTTTTCAATCTCTGCTTCCTCACGATAGACACCGCCTGCGATAAGCTGCTTCGTGTCCGGATCTCCGTCCGTAACCTCATAATAAACATAACGGTTATGTTGTGCGGAAAATCCTTTGGTTGCCTCATCTTCCACAACCTGTATCCTGGGCTCTGCATTTTGTGTAACGCCGGTATTCTGTGCAGCTTCGGTATTCTCTGCTTCTTCCTCCTCCGTACCGGTCTCATCCATTTCCTGATCCCGGGAAGGCGCCAGTGTATCATTGATATTTTCCTGTATGCGGTCCCTGGACAGGTAAATACTGCCGCCAATCAGCAGCAGAATTCCTGCCAGAACCACAAATACAATCATCAATGCCCGATTCGATTTTGTTTCTTTATTCTCCTGATTTGACATTTCAGTAACCTTTCAAGACTCTGATGCCATCTACTGTTCCATGCTTTCACAGTTACTCTTGATGCATATTCATCTTACATCATGGTTCCGGTATCTTCACCGTTATCTCTTCACAATGGCTACGCCATATTTTTCAAGAGTAAGCGTATCACCCTTTGCATAAACCTGATCCGTCAGCAGATCGGTTCCGGCTTCTTCCATCACAACTTCCTTTTCCTCCTGTGTATTATTTAACAGGAACAGGAATTCTCCATTGTCATTGTAACGGGCAGTTGCCTCAATTCCCTCCGGTGTCTTTGCAACCGGCCTGATACCAAGGCTTTCGCAGATATCACCAAGATATTTCTTATAAAACTCTTCATTCGAACGTGCGCCTACATAATAAGCTTTACCATTACCAAACTCATTCTCGGTGAGCACCGGCATGCCTGCGTAGAAGTCACTTTCATAAGAGGCGATCTCCTTTGCACCGCGAAGATGCATCAGATCGCAGAGAAGACCTGCCGGATACTGCTTTCCTTCATAAACAAAGGAGTTATTCTCTTCCGGAGGAAGTGCATCGGATTCCTCTACCCAGATGCCAAGAATATCCTTCAGTCTGCCCGGATAGCCTCCGAGAGTAACCAGATCGTGATCCTCTACATAACCGCTGAAATAGGTCGTAAGGAAGCTGCCGCCCTGCTGTACATATTCGCGCACCTTCTCATCGAATCCGTCCTTGCACATATAAAGCATCGGTGCCACCACCAGCTTATAGGAAGAAAGATCATCCTCCACGCTGACAAAATCCACGGAAATATTCTGCTGGAAGAATGCCCTGTAATAGAAGCTTACTTCCTTCGTATAATTAATCAGCTTACTCGGACCTGCACTTAATTCTGCTGCCCACCAGTTATCCCAGTCAAAGACAATCGCAACATCAGATTTTGCTCTTGCACCAAGCGTTACACCCTGCAGCTTATCAAGCTCTGCGCCAAGTGCGGTAATCTCACGAAATACTCTGGTATCATCCGTTCCCACGTGCTCGATCACGCCGCTGTGATACTTTTCGCAGGCACCCATGCTTCTTCTCATCTGGAAGAACATTACAGTGTCTGCGCCATGCGCAACCGCTTCATAGCTCCATAATCTCATTACGCCTGGCCGTTTTAACTTGCAGTATATGTGCCAGTTGCTGACTCCCGGTGTCTGTTCCATCAGTGCAAAGGGCTTGCCCTGCTTAAGTCCACGCATCAGATCATGGTTCATAGCTGCATCTCCCGGTACGGCATCATATGCCGGATAGTTATCCCAGGAAACAAAGTCCATATCCTTCGCCCACTTCTGATAATCCAGATGCTTATAAGCACCCATGAGGTTCGTGGTAACCGGAATATCCGGTGTGATTCTCTTTAAAACATCCTTTTCGATATTAAAGCATTCCAGCATGCTGTCGGAATTGAAACGATTGTAATCAAGGGAAATTCCCTGGAAGTTCGTACGGATCTGTCCATCCCACAGGAACTCCTCGGAAAGCATGTTACAGGCTACAACATCGTCCCAGTCATACATCGTGTGGCTCCAGAATGCCGTGTTCCATACACGGTTCAGTTCATCAAGGGTACCATACTTCTTCTGCAGCCATACACGGAAGGCTTTTTCACAGTTTTCACAATAGCACCAGCCGCCAAATTCATTGTTAATATGCCAGGCTACAATATTATCGTAATCCTTATAACGCTCTGCGATCTTTTCCACAAGCGCTGCAGAATACCTACGGTAATTCGGGCTGTTCGGACAGGAATTATGACGGGCGCCGAACTTCCTCTTCATTCCATTGTGCTCTACCCGGAGTACATCCGGATATTTTCTTGCCATCCATGCCGGATGCGCTGCAGTAGAGGTTGCCATGCAGACCTTTAAGCCATTCTCTTTTACAAGCTTCATAATCTTATCCAGCTTGCTGAAATCGTAGGTGCTCTCATCCGGCTGCAATGCTGCCCAGCTGAATACATTTAAGGTCACGACATCAATATGCGCCTTATGGAAAAGCCTCATATCCTCTTCCCAGATCTCCTCCGGCCACTGCTCCGGGTTGTAATCACCACCATATAACATTTTCTGTACTTTTTTGCTTTCAATCATGCAATGATCCCCCTGCTGTTGTTCTTTATTTAATAAATTGAAACTCTTTCAATTTTACTTTACCTTCTAACTGGATGATAATGGTCTTTACCGTAGAAAGCTCCGGGATCTTCTCTTCCAGCGCTGCCTCATAAGAACAGAAGCCCTTCTTTTCCGGTAAAGGAAGTACCCGGTCAACCAGTATGGTTTTATGATTCTCGTCCTCTGACAGGACACGGATTCTTGCTTCCTCTAAAACCCAGGCGGTAAATTTGAATTTCGATGCCTGTTTTTCAAAGAAAAAGTCACGGTATACGAGCTCGCCCCTTACCTTTCCATCAGGAAGCTTCTGTATCTCATCCGGTGCTTCTCCCGGCCTGCCCGGAATCAGACACGTTTCTCCATGCTCTGCATGTCCAGATGTTCCCTTATGAATAAAGCAATTGGTATAATCGTCATACCGGATGGCTTCGGTCAGCGCAAACGGATCACGCACACCGGCCTTCTGTCCGTCTAAAATCAGCTTCTTCATCTGCCGGATATCCACAGATGAAGCTCCAACCTCAAACAGATATCCACCATCCTCAAGAAGCATCTGTCCGGAAATCACATCATAATACCGAAGCTCCTGCTTCTTCGCACAAAGTGTTACCTTCCTTGTCTCGCCCGGTCTGACGTTCTTAATCCGGACAAAATCCTTCAGGGTACGGATCGGACGTACCACTCTGGAATCCATCTTATGTACATAAAGCTGGATGACCTCATCCCCTTCACAATGACCGGTATTGGTAACGGAAAGCTTCACCTGAATTTCATCCGGCTTATCCTCAACCGTCATCTCATCATATGCAAAGCCGGTATAAGACAGGCCATATCCAAACGGATACAGAACCCTTCTGTCAAAATACTGATAGGTCCGTTTGCCCTTAATAATATCGTAATCGTTGATATCCGCCAGATCCTCATCCTTCCGGTACCAGGTCATGGGAAGGCGTGCCGCCGGATTTACCCGTCCGCTCAATACTGCCGCAATACCGTTTCCAAGCTCCTGCGAGCCGGATGCCGTGTACACGATGGCCTTTGCCCTGTTTTGAAGCTCCACAATAGAATACGGATAATTGGTCACCAGAACAATGACTGCATCCGGATTGACTTCCAGCACCTCATCTGCCAGCCGTTGCTGTGCAGGCGGAAGAGCAAGTGTCGTACGGTCAATTTCCTCCTTACTGTTAATGACCGGATTTGACCCCAGTACAACGATGGCTTTCCCTGCCTTTTCTATCAATCCCAGTACCTCTTTTGAACCATCCTCGATAATCTCCATCCGGAAACGCACCGGCTCACCTTCGGATACGGCATGGGAAACAAGTCCAAGCTTCTCATCATCTCCCTCACCAACAGCCACATCACCATTTTTAATTACCGCAAGATAGCCGTCCGCATCTATCGTCACCTGCCGTCCGTTCCAGCTGTTTAACAGGTAAGAGCCATCCGGCTGTTCCTGAAAATCCCACTGCTCCCGGATAAACCAGTGAAAAGCCTCCTTCGAAGAAGCGGTAATGAGATACGATCCCTCTTCCAAAAGCACAAAGCGGTCATTGCTCATCGCCTGTAAGGTCGTATTTCCGCATCCCCAGTCGGTATAGAGGAAGGTTTCTGCCTGTTCCTTTTCTCCCAGATACAGGCGGTTATCTGCATCCAGTGCCACATATTTTCCATCTACGGATAACTGAAGCTTTGACAATCCACTGTGACAGGTCACCTCTGCCTCCGGAAATTCCCTGCGGATTCCCTCTACCGGTGTTACCGCATAGGGAGGAACTCCTGAATACCAGTCCTTGTACCAGACATCTGCAAGCGGTCCCACTACGGCAATTGTCTCAGACATTTTAGTCTGAGGCTTGTCCCTGCCAACGGAATCCTGCAGCTCCGGCTTCTCTGCGTCCTTTTCCCACGGAAGAATCCCTTCATTCTTTAGCAGCACCACCGACTCCTCTGCCATTTTACGACAGATCTCCTGATGTTCGGTGCTGTTTACATATTCTTCTCCCATTTTGCTGTAGGGACAATTCCCGTTTCCATCAAACAATCCAAGATGTATCCTGGTCCGGAATGAATTACGCAGGGCACGGTCAATATCCTCCTCCGTAATCAGCCCCTGCTCATAAGCATCCTTCGCTGCCCGGTATACCACCTCCGGATCATCCGTGAACGCATCAATTCCTGCCTTCAGACCATACGCAAGGGATTCGGCATGTGTGGCAAAATAATGATGAAACTGTACCGTCTGCTGGAAATCTCCACCGTCACAGACCACATGTCCTGGAAGCTTCCACTCATCCTTTAAAAGATCCTGTACCTCATGATTAACCACCGCAGGAACACCATTAATCTCATTATAAGAAGTCATCACGGCTTCTGCACCGCCCTCTGTAATTGCCTTGCGGAACGGCTCCAGATAATATTCATGCTTATTTCTTTCATCAATGGAGGAAGATACCGAAACACGATCCTTCTCCACATTATTCGCATAAAAGTGCTTCAGGGTTGCCGCACACCGGATATAAAAAGGATCGTCTCCTTTCATTCCCTGAATGTACGCAGATGCCATCTTTCCTGTAAGGCACGGATCCTCTCCATAGGCCTCTTCCGTTCTGCCCCATCGCGGATCACGCTCCATATCAATGGTCGGTGCCCAGCGGCAAAGACTTCCCCCGTTGTTTCTCTTATATAATGCCCTTGCCTCCTCACCTGTCACACGTCCACATTCATGAATCAACTCCGTATCAAAGCTGCCGCTCATACCGATCGGCTGCGTAAAGGATGTGGTCGGCTCCGGCTCTCCTGCATCAAATGCCTGATCATGACGCGCCTGAATGCCATGTGCCGCTTCACCTCCCACAAAGGAAGCCTTAATTCCCAGCCGGTCAATATCCGGAATACCGGTTGTCAGGCAATGAAGCTTTTCCCCCAATGTCAATTCCGAAATAACCGCATCCAGCCGCTCTTCTACGGACAGTGCGTTGTTCCATAAAGCAAAATCCTTACCTGTACCCATTGCAATACCCTCCTTATGTCATTCTCTTCCGTTATTTATTCATTTACAATGTTTCTGCTCTCTCCCTTTATAAACGCCTCAATATTCCTGCAGGTTTCACTCACACAGCGGTTTCTGGCCTCCACACTCGCCCATGCAAGGTGCGGTGTGATAAACAGCTTCCTGCTGTCCATAATCTTGCTTAACGGATTACTTACCTTCATCGGCTCCGTACCTGTGACATCCAGGCCCGCTGCCTGAATTTCCCCGTTTACCAGCGCATCATGCAGATCCTGATCGTTCACAACCGGTCCTCTCGCCACATTAATCAGAATTGCCGATTTCTTCATCTTCGCAAGTGCATCCTTATTAATCAGATTTCTGGTAAGGTCACTTAACGGACAGTGCAGTGATAAAACATCGGATTCCCTTAATAAGGTATCGAAATCCACCTGCTCATAATCCGTACAGGTACTCTTACCGGTCACCGAATGAAAGATCACACGGCATCCAAACGCACTGGCAATCTGTGCAACCTTGCGTCCGATATTTCCCATGCCGATGATACCCCAGGTCTTTCCCGCCAGCTCAAAAAAAGACTCATCAAAGTTTGAAAAACGGCTCTGGGAAGCATACGCACCGGACTTCACATATTCATCATAATGACGAAGCTTTTCCAGCACATAAAGGCAAAGTGCAAAGGTATGCTGCGCTACCGCATCCGTCGAATAATTACGGACGTTCGCTACCTTAATACCGTGCTTACTGCAATACGCAAGATCCACGTTGTCATAGCCTGTCGCAAACTCGCAGATCAGCTTTACATTCTTTGCCCCCTGCAGGGTCTTTTCCGTTAACGGAGCCTTGTTTCCAACCACAACGTCCGCATTCTCAATCCGTTCGATCACTTCCTCCTCGGTCACTGTATTCGGATAGGTAATCACTTCACCAAACCGGCTGAAGCCCTCCACCGATATATCAAGCCCTACACTATTCCGTTCCAATATCACAATCTTCATATACATTCTCCATCCCATGTCCATAATATCGGAATTCTCCTCCTGTTATACCCCTCCCAAAAGGAAAATCAGCATATAAAAGCATATAAATAAGAGAGGACGAAATCCTCTCTTAATTATAAAGAAATTCTATTCTTTTGTCATCTCTTTCGTGGGATGTTCTTCTATAATAATTCCATATTTCGGATACTTATCCTTCCATTGATCTGATCTTAAAAATAGAAATGATGAATACCACCTTTTTCACAGATTGCATGACAAATAGAACCCACCTCAAATCCCTGTGCTTCAAGAGATTCCCTAGCGGTCTCCATGGCAGCTTTAAATCCGGATACCATTGCATCAAAGTGCTGCATGGCAAAATTTTTACCTAATCCTACATGAACTGCCTCTTTTTCGAAGTCTTCTCTCGAAATATCTGTTATCCTGTAAATACCATTGATCCCTAATGCCATATTTTCTGTACTACTATCATAAATCATTGTACTGACAATATCATAGGCAGGTGCAAGACGTATCCTTTTTAAATCTTCACTATATAACAGGGATTGATTTTTGATATGGTTATCCGTATTTCCAATTAAATAGTTAAAAACACAGATCTTCCATAGCTTTAGCTGGTCTTCCATCGGTGAAGCTGAATAATTCTGCAGAATTGCAAACATTCGTCTTAAATAATTCCCTCCATTTTGCTCGTATTTTTGAGAGGAAGGGATTCCAAGTGCCTGGGAAAAATCCTCCTGATGCAGGCGATACGGAACGGAAAGACCATTCAGCTTCCCGGGATGACTGGTAAACTTTCGGTCGTATCTGCCTGTTGCAAAAAGAACATCCTCGCTGTTTCTGCCATCTGTTTTTACAATAAAGCTCTCTGGAATTTCGATACCAAGCTCTTTTGCCATAAGCAGACATAACTGCTCATTAGCAACAATATTCTTCAGTCTCACATGGCTCTGCTTTACAATATGTGTACTTGGTGCATTTCCCAGTGGAAGATACCATTCATCATTTTTAACATCATAATAGAGACCAACCTTACCGGAAGCCCCTGTCAATGACAAATGTGCTTTGGTAACAAGCTCCGCGGATTCTGTTGCCCCCTCCTGTGCCAGTTTTTTCACTTCGTCAGGCGTCATTCTGCGATAGTCAGAACGTATTTCTTCATCCTGAGTCCCCATAATTCTTATAGCACCCAGACATTCTCTTCCTAATCCATGCAAAATAGATATGTAATCCGATTCTTCCTTATGCATCCAATGTGCAACGCAGGTTCTTGTAAACCCTTCCGGTAATAAGCCATCAAAAAAATTTTTCGTTCTCTTTGAATCAAATGATTTCTCTTCCAATGGCAGACTAATGGAAATCGGTCTGCTGTCCGGATTACTGATATATTCATCTGTATAGGTAAAAACTGCATTTCCGGACAAAATTCCCGAAATATTACCTACAAGTTGATTTACTCCATTGATTTCAATAAACACATTCAGCTTTTCTAATTCCATGCCATTATCCCCGCTTTTCAACCATCAGATCCATTCCAAGGATATGAATAAGCTGTATGGTTTTCTCTATTTCTGCTGTCGGCTTTCCCCGCTCCAACTGTGAAATGAAAGTAATACTTAAGCCTGTATACTCGGAAAGATATTTCTGTGTATAACCCAATTCTTTTCTTCGCGCTCTGATCGATTGTCCCAATGATTTTGAATCCGTAATCTTCATAACTTCCCCTTTTAATTTAGTCGTACGACTTATTTTTCTAATTTGTCTTAAAATAAAGCCGTACGACTTATTTTCTTAAATGTTATATAAAAATATGTCGTACGACTTTATTTATTAATTATATTCTACATTCTGTTTTCGTGTCAAATCAAATTTGTAATATTTAACAAAAATGATCCTATTCCGTTGAAGGATACACCTTCTGATTCAGCATTTTTAACAGCTTATACAACGGCTTTCCAAGCATCAGCATCAGCACAAAATTCCCGATACAATGCACCACATCCCAGGGCAGTCCGCTGATCCAGTAGGCAAGCGCATACTTCGGATCCACAAACAGATAAAACAATGCAAACAGTGATCCAAAGATCAGTCCAAAGCTTCCGGACACAATTGCCCAGATCAGAAATTCTTCGTTGATCAGCTTTTTCAGCAGCATCGTAATCACACATAACAGCGGCCAGACATAAAGATAAGAAAACCACCAGGTACCAAAGCCCCACTGGATCAGCTCAAACAGATTAAAAACTGTCACAATCAGCATCGCTTCCCAGCCGAATACCAGCGAATACAGGATAACCAGTAAGGATACCAGTTCAATGTTCGGCAGGAACTCCAAGACCACCTTAGACACATAAAGGATAGCACTTAAAAGCGCTATCCTTGTCATTCTCTGTATGCTCATCCTACCATCCCTGCTTTAAGGTAAAGTTGTAAGTATCACCATCCTGAAGAGGAATTTCATCCGCACCGGTCACTGCTGCTTCTCCATTTACGGAAATACACCACCAGTACTGATTATCGAGATCTTCTTTCATACCATCAAAACCCGTAACATAAATGCCATAATCCGACTCCTGATATTCACAGCCTTCAAAGGTTCTTAAGAATTCTCCAAGAAATTCCGCATCTGACTTACAATCCGCAGTCTGATCATAGCCATCTCTCTCTGATACAATCTGTACCTTGAAATTCTTCACTCCGGCTGTGGTACTTTTCTGATTCAGTACAACGGCAACAATCGCAGCCACTGCCACTACCGCTACAAATACTGAGATCAGAGTAATCTTTTTCTTCTTACTCATTTTCGTTCTCCTTCGATCGATTCATTCGTCTACCGGATTCTCATCCTATCAATAACGCAAAAGATTATCAAGTATTTTCCAATGATCAGCCGAATATTTACAGCATCTCCGTAAGCTTCTCTTTGCCGACATAGCCAATCGAGGTTCCGGATACCTGTCCATTCTTAAATACCAGTACGGTAGGCACACTCATCACGCGGTACTGCTGTGCAAGCTCCATTTCATCATCCACATTTACCCTGCAGATCTTAGCCTTTCCCTCATATTCCTTCGCAATCTCATCAATTACAGGTGAAAGCATCTTACATGGACCGCACCATTCTGCATAAAAATCTACTAAAACAGGAATTTCGGACTGTAATACTTCCTTCTCAAAATTCTCTGCTGTCAAATGAATCTCTGTCATAGTCTCAAACTCCTTTCTTCTTAAGTTTTTCCGTTACACCATTATTTATACACATTTTTCCTGTATTGTCCATAGGAATAAACTCAATGAGAAAATTCCTTAATTAACCTACAGCATCACAAAAAAGAGTATGGAAAATCCGGCAAAAAGAAAGCAAAGTCCTTTTAATCCCTTCTGCAAAAGCAATTGCTCCTGTGCAAAATGTCCCTCCGGCTCTTCATCCAGAAAGCAGCACAGCACAAGCACCTTACAGACCGTCAGCATCATATAATACCGGAAATCCATGGAACAGCCATACGGCAGTTTCCAATAGGAGATTGCTGCATATCCACCAAATAAAAGTCCCCAGATCAGAGGTCGTTTCTCTCCCGGAATGGACTTCCATCTGCAGATTTTGTAAATCCCGATTCCTGCAACACAGAGCGTCAGCAACGTACTGAATAAGAGCAGCAGCGTGGGAATCCAGACCGGCATATCATAAATAAATTCTCCAAAAAGCTCCGATTTCAAAAGATAGACCGGAAAATTATAGTCCTGATATGGATTCGCATAAGGCGATGTTAACCAGTTCTTTATGTCCAGACTCAAAAAACGTGCCACATAAGAGCGGTCTCCACGATAAAGAATCTCTCCCATAGAAGGAACATATCCCAACGGCTGCCCGAACAGGACAAAGTTCCGTACCGAATACCACAGTCCAAGCGGCAGCGCAAATACTGCAAATACTGCCATTTTCGGAATAAACCGGCTGCTTTTACGATTCTTCCAGAAAATATATGCTGTATAAAATGCCGGAAATGCCAGAGAAATCTTCGTCATCATGCCACACCCGTAAAGAACGGCAAGCAAAATGGTATGTTTCCAGTCCGGCTGCTTTTCCCATTCCACTGTTCCAAGAATCACCGCTGTCATAAAGAAAAAGGTCAGGGCATCCTCTCCCAGTCTTCCACCTGTCAGCCAGAAAACCGGTGTAAAGCTAAGAACCGCCATTCCATATCCTCTTACCCTGACCGAACAGAATTCCCGAAGCAGTCGTTCCGATAAATAAAGGGAAAAACAGGATGCAATGCAGGATACCACTTTTCCGGCATTCACAAGAAAGGCTGCGTCCTCTATCCCGGTCAGGCCACGCATCACCGCTGCTGCCAGTGCACTTAACAGATAATAAAACGGCTGTTGGTAAAACTGCAGCTCATAGGAATCCGGAAGCTTTCCCCATTCTATGAGACGAAGCAGATAAGCGGCTTTTCCTTTCGCATTTACAGATAACTCCCAGATATCATGCCCCCGCATGGTCACCGGGGTCACCACCGCATACCAGATTCTTAAAATGCAGCCGCAGACAAACAATAACCTTACCACATTTTCAGGAGTGAAACACCTCTTTACATCAAAACGATACTCTCTCATGCTCCTCCTCCCATAATCACAAACTGCCAGGTCTCAAACCATTGAAGATACGAGGTAATATGACCTACCTTAACTGTCATGCCGGAAATTACCGGAAAGAACATCAGAAACAGGAAAAATGCTGCCTCAAGAAAAACAGAAATCGCCTGCCGCTTCTTTTTTCCTATAAGCCATAAGGTATATCCCAGCATTCCACATAAGAAGATACTGCTTGCATAGTATTGATAAATGAATACCGTTCTTTTTATAAAGAACCATGGAGCCAGCATCATCAGATAAGAGAAGCACAGAATTCCTGCCAGCCTATCTCTCTTCCGGACTACTCTGCAGATCAGATAAAAAAATGCTGCAATTCCGGCCCACCAGATCAAAGGATTCCCAAAGGTTGCAATAAGGCTTACCTTATCCTCTCCGATAAAATCCCCTGCGTCCATCAGCGGAACCAGATCCAGAGGCCAGGTATACCACGGACTTTCGTAAGGATGCTTAAACACAATCTCACTATGAAAATTCAGCATATACAGGGAAGCATTCCACATAACCTCCCACAGATTCCTTGCACCTTCCGCTTTCATCTGCGGTATAAAGGAAAGCAGATATACCCCCAATGGCAAAAGGCTGTAGATTCCCAGTCCTTCGATACATAAAGTAACGACATACCGGACCGGCTTCCTGTTTTTCTTCTGTTTCCGAAACCAAGTTCCGATAAAGAACAGAAAACATACTGCCATGGCCAGCATTGCATAAAACCCTGTCCATTTCGTGGATACTCCCATTCCAACAGCAAGACCATCCAGTATCATCCAGGCCACCAGCTTCATCGATGGAGCTTTTCTACCCTCTGCCAATTCCCGGTCTGCCAGCTTTAATCCATAGATCAGAAGGGTAATCATCAGCAAAATAAAGAATGCTGCCAGGCTGTCCAGTGTGGCAATTCTTGATAATGTAAAATGCATAAAGTCCATAGACAGCAATACTGTTCCGATCAAGGCAACCGTTCCATTCGTAGTGACAAGATACAGAAACCAGAAAAAGAGCGGAACAAGCAATACACCTGCCAAAGCACTGACAAACCTCCAGCCAAACGGTGTTACTCCAAACAACCCTTCCCCAATGGCGATCAGTATCTTTCCCATGGGTGGATGCGTGATCTCATACATCTGCATTCCCTGTAAAAATTCGTAGGCACTTCCTGCATAGTACACCTCATCAAACATCGTGGTATCATAATAGGTCATTTCCTCCGGAAACAGTTCCTGCTCATCAAAAAGCTCCGGATAATCCTCGGCGTTTACCGGAAGCAGATGTTCCCTATCCTCACCTGTAATGACCATCTCCAGATAACTGGCACTTACATTCCGCGACACCAGACCCAGATAACGCAGCTTATGATGAATCTCCAATGTATTCCAACAATAATTGGATTCCATCGTTACTTCCTCTTCCAACGGAACCCACTGTTTCTGCTCTGTATCATAATAGGAAACCGCAACCAGCCGGTCCACCATATGCCCCAGATAAATCTGAACGCTTCCTACATCCTTCTCTTCTCCGAGATCAAGTACAATCTCATCCCTGATTCCGTCTGTAGAAAGCTCCAAAGAGGTCTGCGGAGTCTCCCGGCTTCCCAGACGATAAAAGATCAGAATACCATAAACAAATGTCAAAACCACTAAACACAGGATCTGCTTCCGGGTAACCGGCTCTTTCACAGAATCCGCCTGAAAGATCTCCTCCCGGATGGATACCTTTTCTTCTTCCCATAAAAGACGATTGCGTAATCTCTCTCTCAACAGAAAGAGCAGCCATACAACCGCTATCACCAGAAGCGTGAGAGAACAAGTAAGAAAACCTGTTTCCCACTCCTTTTCCTGTAAATCTCCCGTTACACAGGTAAGTACTCCCGGCATGGAACAGCCAAACATTACTACTGCCAGTACAACCTTCTTCTTATGGAATTGATCCTGCCCCTTATATGCCATCAGCGGCATATATTATATGCCATCAGCGACATATAATATATGCCGCTGATGCTAAGAAATATCACCTCTAAGATAATGATAAGACTAATCATAGTAATTACTTTGTTCCCTCTTCATAACCACCAAAAATACTGTCCAGATAACGGAATCCATAATATCCATTTGAATCCTTAAGCTGACTGTAATCGGTTCCTGCAGGAATTACCACCACATAACGCTTTCCCTGATAACGGTAATGGATTTCATAATTTACATTCGGATTGGCCGCAAGCTGTTTTAACATCTCCTGTGTAAAGCAGGTGAAATAATCCGTCTTAATGACCGCAATAGGTGTCCCGGCAGCTTCTCCGTTTACCTCATCTGCCTTTGAAGAAGCCTGAATTGCCTGTTCCGTCATCTTCGCAATCTCTTTCGCAAAATCTTCCGTCTTCTGCTCTGCTTCCTTCTGTACCTTTACCTCTGCCTCTTCCCGTGCCTTTTCGATTGCCTCCTGTCGTGCCCTCTCCCGTGCTGCTTCCGCTTCCGGATCTACCGTCGGCACAACCTTCACGCTCACATCACTTGACTGTGAATCATCCGGTACTTCGGTTTCGGTTACAATATCGGTCTTAATTATTGGATATTTATGGTACACATATGAGCCGCTCGGATCAGCATTAGATAATTTATAAATAAAGTTTTCTGTTGTAAATTCCCCATCTGTCTTTTGATATATTATTACTTGTTCCCAATCTCCTACTGTCTCCGTCTGAATCACTGTCTTCACCGTTTTCGCCAGCACCTCTCCGATTCCTGTCGCTTCCCCCAAATACAGAAATCCGGCAAGTGCCACCGGTGCCGCATAAAATAACGCCTTCTTTACATTCATATTCCGCTCTCCTTTTCACAATTTAACAGCTATTCACAACGATACAAAACAAATAGCATTCCAATGAGTTATATGATACTTATTGTATCATTTTTATCCTATTACCTCAACTGTCCAAAGGTGCCAGATACCGTAGATTGATTCCAATAGAAAATGAGTACCACTACAGAATTCCTCCATAGTGATACTCATCTATACCCAACCTGTTTATTAACTTAAGAGTTAAATATTCAGCAGCTCACTGTAAACCTTCAGTGCTCCATCGGTATCATGTGCAAGCACTCTCTTTGCGAGCACCTTACCCAGCTGCACACCTTCCTGATCGAAGCTGTTAATATTCCATACAAAGCCCTGGAACATTACCTTGTTCTCGAAGTGTGCAAGCAGCGCACCTAAAGCAGCCGGTGTCAATTCCTCACCGATAATAATGCTGGACGGACGGCCGCCTTCGAAATTCTTGTTGCGGTTCTCATCTTCCTTACCACATGCAAATGCAACGATCTGGGCTGCTACGTTTGCACAGAGCTTCTGCTGGCTGGTGCTGTCCTGAATAACAACATCCGTGCCAATCTGGCTGTTCTTAAATCCGATGAACTGTAACGGTACAATATCAGTTCCCTGATGTAATAACTGATAGAAAGAATGCTGTCCATTGGTTCCCGGTTCACCAAAGATGATCGGTCCTGTTACATAGTTGATCGGCTCGCCGAAACGGTTTACGGACTTGCCGTTGGATTCCATATCAAGCTGCTGTAAATGAGCAGGGAAACGGCTGAGTGCCTGGGAATAAGGAAGAACTGCGGTTGCAGGATATCCCAGTACATTACGCTCATAAACACCGATTAATGCATCGAGCATTTCCGGATTCTTCATAAGCTCCCTGTTTGCAGAAAGCCGATCCACTTCTGCTGCACCATCCAGGAACTGTGCAAATACTTCCGGTCCAAATGCCAGAGACAGAACCGCGCCGCCTACTGCGGAGGAAGAGGAATAACGGCCTCCGATGTAATCATCCATGAAGAAGGCTGCCAGATAATCTGCGCTCTTTGCAAGAGGAGAGGTTTCACTTGTAACTGCGATCATATGCTTGGAAGCATCTAATCCGGCCTTTGCAAGAGCATCCTTAACGAAGGATTCGTTTGTTAAGGTCTCTAAGGTTGTACCGGACTTGGAAACCAGTACGAACAGGGAATGTGCAACATCAATCGAATTTAATACGGCTGCCGCATCATCCGGATCCACATTACTGATGAACTTTGCTTCCATCTTAAAGGTATTGTTCTTCTTAGCCCAGTTCTCCAATGCAAGATACATCGCACGGGGACCTAAGTCGCTGCCGCCGATACCGATCTGTACAACTGTGGTGAACTTCTCACCTGCTGCGTTGGTAATCTCTCCGGCATGTACCTTATTTGCAAACTCTGCAATTCTCTTCTGCTGTGTCACATAGAATTCACGCTTATCCACACCATCAGCCTCTACCTTATTTCCAAGCTGTCCACGGGTAAGCTGATGCAGAACCAGACGCTTCTCGCCCGTGTTAATTACCGCACCATTGTAAAGGGATTCAAATTTCTCTACAAGCTGTGCTTCTTCCGCAAGCTTTGCAAGTACTTCAAGTACCTGATTATCCACTGCCTTTGCAGCGTAATTATAAGTAAGACCTTCTACCATCGGGATGCTGTAATTCTTGACACGGTCTGCACCGTTTTCACCAGACATCACTTCTTCCAGCTTGACACGGTCTGTCTTCTCAAGTTCCTGATAAGAAGCAAGGGTGTCCAGATTTTTCCAGTTAAGCATAACTGATTCCTCCTTGTGTGCTTTTATAGTTATGTTCATATAAATCCGCATAAATTATACTATCATCTGACCGGAATTTCAATAAAGTTCTCAATTCGAATGCTATTACGACTAAAAGCATGCGATTCAATGATTTATTATAGGTCAGTATATGATCCGGTCGCGTCCCTTTTCTTTTCCGATGTACAGACGCTCATCTGCTATATTAATATTTTCATCCAGTCTAAGCTTCGTATTATATTCAACAAGTCCGAACGTCATTGTCACCTTAAGCTGCAGACCTTCGTAATTGATTACAGTATCACGGATCGCACGTTGTAAATGATCCAATAACACCATTGCTTCATCTCCGTTCACACCCTCAAACACAAAGATGAATTCCTCTCCGCCCCATCTTGCCACTACACCGTGGCCTTCCATTTCCTTTTTAAAGACAGCTGCCAGTGTTCTTAATACCTCATCACCACACTCATGTCCATAGGTGTCATTGACCTTCTTAAAGAAATCGATGTCGCCAATCGCAATTGACAGAAAAATATCCGGCGATGCAACCTTTTTCTCCATATACTGCATCAAAAAAAGCCTGTTCCATAGCTTTGTTAACATGTCCGTGTTAGCAGCCCTCTGAAGCTCTTTATTATACTTCATCAGCTTTCTTTCAATTATCTGCGAATCCCTGGCAAGCATCATTCCATTTAAATAGAGCATGAAAAATACAGCAACCGTTGTAAATACCTGTAAAAAAATATCATAAAAAATCTGCAGCTGTATGGTCGTAGCATACATCCGGCAATAAAAATACAAAGCAAGCCTTATCACACACAAAAACAGCACTACTGCACATTGATTCCATCTATTCCTACACGTAAAAATCAGATCCATCAAAACAAGTACAAACAGAAAATGCTGTATGCCGATGTTCCAGCCGATCAGACCCACATTAAAACAAACAGCCGCAACTGTAACCACATTGTACAATATAAGTGCTATTCTTGTATGATTGCGATAGGTCATTCCTATCAGATATCCATATATTAACACAAATAACAGATTCCCGACCATCCATAAGACACGATGCCCCATAACCAGCATAACGGATATCACCGCCAGATATATCATCATAACAATGGCGCTGATGCGCAAAGCAATGGGACCATCTGCTTTTTCATTTGGATTATCCACATCCATGAACAATATGTTTTTCAGCTTACCCATTTTATAACTCCCTTATCCCCATACTTTTTATGCTTCCATCAGATAGGAAAAGATAAGAAATGCCGTCTTTAATGCATTGTGTCTGATCTTCTCATCTTCAATGCAGAAAATATCATCCTCTATAATCTGAACCCCCATCTTTTCCAATGTAATATGATCCACCTGGACGATTCGCTTATTCTCTGCACTTAAATACCGTTCCCGCACATTCTCATCCACTGTTCCGTTATTTGCAACCACCAGATCGATCTTACGGGAACCCAGATACTCATTCAATATCTCCACATGCCGGCTGACGGTCTGGATATCCGTCTCACCGGGCTGTGTTACCAGATTGGATATGTATAAAAGCGGAGCCTTCGTTTCCTCCAGAGCGCTCCTCACTTCAGGAGCAAGCAGATGCGGAACAATACTGGTATACAGGCTTCCCGCACTGAAAATAATCAGATCTGCCTCTTCGATCTTCTCCCGGATTTCCTGTTCAATTTTAATATCATGATCATAACTCAGACGGCTGATGTTCCTTATATTCCTGCTGACAGCCTCTTCTCCAAAATATTCTCTTTCCGTGCTTTCACCAACCAGATCGATCTTTTCACCCGTCAGCGGAAGCACTGTCCCTTTAATATCCAGAAGCTTGCACATATATTTGGTTGCTTCCGTCAGATTTCCCTTCAGATCAATCAGGGCTGCAAGCACGATGTTTCTCACAGGATGATTATTCAGGGAGCCCTTTTCAAAGCGGTAGCTTAAAAGATCAATAAAATCTTCATCCACGTTAGCCATGGAAAGCAATACCTTTCCGACATCCCCTACTGCCGGTATATTCAGCTCTTCCTTCAGCTTCCCCGTGCTGCTTCCATTATCACTGACAGCAATTACCGTTGTCACATCGATCGGAAAAAGCTTTAGTCCGGACAAAATACAGGATAACCCTGTACCTCCTCCGAAAATAACAACCTTTTTCATAGCAGCTTTATTTCCCCTTTCCGGTTATTTTTGTATATTAATATCATAGCAAATTTCTCTTTAATTTTCAATTATACTGCACTCAATCCATACAATCCCATACAATCCGGCAGCTTATGAACAGGCAGGTCTGAACTGTTCCCAATGATAATGCTGAACTGCCACGGCAATAAGTAGTTTATTGGTACTTATGTACTATTTTTTGAGGTTTTTAATGAATTAATTGTCTATTTCACCAACTATTATTTTTTCCCGGATGACGATATACTATGGGTGTCCAAAAAAGCGGTAAGTTACAGGATCCGCCTGCAGCTTTAAACCGTTTTATGAAAAATAATATTAAAGAAGGTGACAAGAAGGAGACATTTTACAATGAAAAAGCAGAAAACAGATAAAGGCTTCAGCTTAGTCGAACTCATCATTGTTATTGCAATCATGGCCGTACTGGTTGTCGTATGTGCCCCCATGTATATCAAATATATCCACAAGGCAGGCGTTGCCAGAGACTGGGCCAATCTGAAGCTATATTATGATGAGATCCAGGCTGATTATGTATCTACCGGAGAATATAATCCAAAGGTAAAGGCTCTTTCTGCAGAAACCTCTGGAGAAACAGGTTATATTGGACTAAAGCAGATCGATTCTCTAAACGGCGATACTATAAAAATGAAGGCTGGTATCTTCGTCGTCAAAAAAACGAAATCCGGTTATCATATTTACTATCAATGCAACAAATGTAGTGATCCACATCATAGTGCTACCTGTGATCTGGTCTTAGGAACCTAATCCGGACATCATTTCACAGAAATACTGATCTTAATGCCATTAGTCCATCCCCTGTCTCTTCATCCGGACAGAGGATGGACAAATTTTTTCCACAAATTATTTTCTCAAATACTCACCAAATCTTAACAGAAATTTTAAATCGTTGATTGTATAATACAGCTATAGCTGTTGATTCAGAACGTCATGATCACATGACTCTGAATCATTACCAGATAACAGACAAAGGAGTAACCAATATCTTGAAACCGATCAGAATAACCCAATTTGTTTTTCTCCTTACCGGCATCCTGATGATCGTCTACGGTGCATTCCGTGGCGAAGCTGCCGTTGTTCTCGGTAAGGCAATAAAATTATGTCTGGAGTGTGTGGGAATTGGATAAGAAAACAAACATGATATCAAAAAGATTAGAACACCTGAGAGGATGGATACAGGCTGCTGCCACGCTGCTTACCAACATCCATCTTCCCAATTTTTTCAAGGGAAAAATCTATCAGGGCAATGCGAAAACCGTATGTGTTCCTGGACTAAACTGCTACTCCTGTCCTGCTGCCACAGGTGCCTGCCCCATCGGCGCGTTTCAGGCGGTAGTCGGATCGTCCCGGTTTAAATTTTCCTACTATATAACCGGATTTTTTATATTATTCGGGGTAATCCTCGGACGATTCATATGTGGCTTTCTGTGCCCGTTCGGATGGTTTCAGGATCTGCTCCATAAAATTCCCTGCAAAAAATTTTCTACCGGAAAGCTTAAGCCGTTGAGATATCTGAAATATATCATCCTTCTCGTCTTCGTTATTCTGCTTCCCATGCTTGTAACGAATTCAGTTGGAATGGGCGATCCGTTTTTCTGCAAATATCTATGTCCACAGGGAGTTTTGGAGGGCGCCATCCCTCTTTCCCTGAGCAATGCTTCAATCCGCATGGCATTGGGGAAGCTGTTTACCTACAAAAGCCTTATTCTGATTGCTGTTGTGGTTTTAAGCATCCTGTTTTACAGACCCTTTTGCAAGTGGATCTGTCCGCTTGGAGCCATCTATTCCTTATTTAATAAAGTATCCTTCCTCCGCATTAAGGTGGAGAACGATCGTTGTGTCGGATGTATGCAGTGCACGAAGGCATGCAAAATGGATGTTAACGTCCTCGAAACACCTGACCACCCGGAATGCATACGATGTGGCGCCTGCATGAAAGCATGTCCGCACAATGCCATCCACTATCAGTTCATGGGAAAGGATCACCCGGCCGAATAACAGATCAGAACATGGACTGGTCATGCTGTAAAATGATCAGTCTGAATAATTACAAAATCATCTCACTTCCCGGCATTTTTTAAATGCTTATCCGCATTTCTGCAGATTTTTCCGAATATCCTGATACACATATCCCTTTCTTCTTCCGTCACCAAGTAAAAACAAAAACTTCTTTCCAGATCGTAGGACATCTGCAAAGAAGTTTTTTAGTTTTTCACTATATAAATATTTATGATATTAAACAAACTGTTCAATAAACTCAGTTTTACTGCATGGCTTTCCAAAAAAATAACCCTGCAGATAATCAGCCTTCATCCTCTTCATAGCCAGCTGCCATTCTCCTCTTTCTATGCCCTCTATGCAGATTTTGATCCCTATACTGTGTACCATTTCGATGATTTTCTCAAACAGCTCATAATCTCTCTTATCACTCATTGCTTTTGATGTAAAATCCTTGTCCATTTTAACACAGCCAGGATTCATATCCCTGATACAATGCAGATTGGAATAACCTGTTCCGAAATCATCAATCACAAACGGAATCCCGTTCTCCTCAAGCTTTTTACGGAATTCGCAAAAAGCAGGCGTCATATCCATAAACCCGCTTTCAGTCATTTCCACGCAGATGCATTCCGGCTTCAATTCATTCTCCTGTATTGCAGAAATAATCTTATCCGCAATCTTTCCCTGCAGAATCTGGACATAGGAAATGTTTATGTTCATCTTAAAGCCCGGAATATATTGCTGCATCTCACGGCACATTTTCGCTGCTTCACTCAGAATATATCTTCCTGCAGGAATAATTAATGAAGTCTCCTCCAGCAGAGGAATAAACTCAAACGGGGAAATCCTTTCCACCTCTCCTTCGGAGATCATGGAAAAGCGCATCAGTGCCTCTGCTCCTATTATACGCCTTGATGCACAATCCACAATCGGCTGATAATATACCTCAAAACCTTCAAACTGATTTGCGATTGCATCACGCAGAGCAGCGACGATTCTTTCTTTCTGCAGAAAAGACTCATAATCCTCCTGATTGAAAAAATAAAAGCCCTTCTTTCCTCTGGTCTTTGCCTGCTTCAGGGAAAACTCAAATTTCTTACGGCACTCCTCATAGCCCTCCGAAATAGTCTCTGCATCAATAACTCCGACAGAAACAGTAAATACCGTTTCATATTTTTCCGCAACAATAAAATCCTCTATTCTATCGCAGATCCTTTTCCTTAACTGTACGGCATCCTCTTTCGTATGACTTTCCAGATCCGCTATCACATACTGATCCGCTACCAGATGATACAGCCTCTGGCCTCCGGAAAGACATTCTGTCATGCAGTCTGCTACACTTTTTAGGATATAATCTCCATAAAGAGAGCCCGATGCTCCGTTAATCGCCCCGAAATTATCAATTCCTATATGCATAAGAAAGCCATGTGTAATCGGTTTTGCCTGCGAACGGAGATAAGAACAGAATTCTAATCCTCCCAAAAGTCCACTGACATTATCTGCTCTTTGCGGCTTTCCGGTTTCATTCAGACAGCCGATCAGATAACCCGGCCTGCCGTTTTCATCATCAATTACTACTCCACGACAGTTAATCCATACCGGCATTCCCATTTTATCAAGCCAGCGATAGTGCAGATTGTGAATCTTTTCCTTGCCTTCTGTGATACTGCGCATATGTTTTGCAAGCATCGCACGGTCTTCCTCATAGATCGCATGGAGCATTTCATCCGAAGCATTGTTAAGGATCCTGTCCGGTATCAGGAAACGTCCTACCGCCGATTGCGAAATCTTCATCGTATTCTTCTGTAAATCAAAGATATAAAGGAAATCATCCATACAAGGATCAATGATTTCAATAACATTCTGGGTGTCAATCTCTTTAATTACCTTGTAAACATCCATACTTAATACCGTGTACCTTCCCTCCCGATATTTCATGCCTTACTACACATATGGTATTAATTGTGTCTGGTATGATACTAAGCCTCGAATTTTGCAACCTTAAACTTACGGATCATTTCTCTCAGACCATTTGCCTCGTTGTTCATCTGCTCACTGGCAGCTGCACATTCCTGCGATGTTGCGGAATTTGTCTGTACCACATCGTTAATCTGTTCAATTCCGATATTAATCTGTTTCATTTCAGCGGTCTGCGTCTCCAGCGTCTCTGCAATACCGGTTACCTCTCGTGTAATAATTTTGGAAGTATCCGCTACCTCTTCAAGCTGTGCTGCAGTTTCCTTTGCAACCACCATGCCCTTTTCCACAGCACTTACAGAGCTTTCAATCAATGCTGCAGATTCCTTTGCAGCCTGTGCACTCTGATCTGCCAGAACATTCACCTGATTTGCTACTACAGCAAATCCTCTTCCGGCTTCTCCGGCTCTGGCTGCTTCAATGGATGCATTCAATGCAAGTAAATTGGTCTGAGTAGCAATTTCATTAATCGTTGCAATAATCTTGTCAATCTCCTGTGATGCCTGATTGATTTCATTCATGGAATCCACCATCTCACGCATTTTTCCATTGCTTTCCAGAATGGCACCACCCAGATCCTCGACTCTTCCGCTGATTTCCTTTGCTGCATTCGAATTATGCTCGATCTGCTCCGAAACACCTGTAACGGTTGCTGTCAGCTCTTCTACAACAGAAGCCTGATTGGTTGCTCCCTCCGCAAGATCATTGGAGCTTGCAGCTACCTGCTCTGCACCGCTTGAAACCTGTTCGGATACATGCTGGATTCCCTTCACGGTATCAGCCATGCTTTTCTCAAATGCCATAAAGGAATTCAGAATACCGATGAAGTCACCTCTCCACTCTACCTCAGGCTGGACATCAAAGTTTCCTTCGGAGAAGAGCTTCATGGCACGGTCTATATCATCGATATAGGTTCCCAGAATACGTGTGGACTTACGTATGTTGTGTGCCAGTCTTCCGATTTCATCATCGGAATGATATTCCAGGTTACTATGCAGGTTTCCTTCTGTTAATTCCTTTGCAACATCTTCAATCGCACGTAACGGCTCAAGAATGGTTTCAAGTACTCTTTTACTTGTTTCCTTTGTCAATATCCAGGCAAAAACCAGACAGATAACAATACCGGCCAGCCCGACTATCGCACAGATGATGGTACTCGCAACACCACGTCTGTCCAGTTCATCCGTTAATTCATCCAGTTTTTTTACAGTTTCAACACTCTTATTTAATGCAGGAGTACATTCATTCAGAATATCCTCAATTGCCTCGTCCCGGTTTCCTGCTTTAATTTCCTTCATAATGGAATTTCCAATGTTTCCCCAATCGTTAAGAGCAGAAGAATATTCCGTATACAGTTCATCCGGAACAACTCCGGTCTGTTTCATAATCTCCAGCTGGGAGCCAACCTCTGCAAGCAGGTTTTCTACTGTCTGTTCATAGCTCTCATAGGTAGAGACATCCTCGTTCAATGCCATTTCCCGAATGTTTCTTGCTGCTGAATTGACATTCATTCTGCAGATTTTTACTGCCTGGTCTGCTGCATTAACACGATACACATAATTCATCATATTAGCAAACAATACCCCTATAACTACGATGGAAAGAAGTCCGGAAACCAGCATCATAATGATCACTTTTCTATATCCGTAGCTTATTCTTTCCTTCAGGTGCATATTTTCCAATTTTGTCTTCATCGTATTCTTTTTGGATTCCATAATTAGTACTTCCTTCCTATTAATTTGTTTTCATCAAATTTGTTATAGCAGAGTTCTTATTTTAAGTCAACTCCTTCTATCGCTTTCTCCCGGCTTTTCTGTAAATTCTACCTTTTGTACGATAAACTCTTCAAATTCAAAAAAAAAATTGAGCATCTTTTATCCTAACAGAAGCTCCTTGGCTGTGTACCTTTTACCCAAAAAAGACTCCTTTGTTGTGCAAATTGTGGAATTCAAAGGGATCTCTTTAGATAAGTTGACTTTATATGGAAAATTTGGTATATAACTCTATATCGAACTGAGTAATAAGTACTATATTATTATATAAGAACAATAACGTCAGCCGTTATGGATTGGAGGCAAATGAACAATATAGAGAATATCTGGCAGTTTCTTGAGAATTTAAATGAATATGTATATGCAACCGATATTGAAACCAATGAGCTTGTATACATGAACCGTAAGGCTCTGGATGCTTATGAACTAAAATCACTGGAGGAGATCAAGGGCAGGAAATGCTATGAGGTCCTGCAGAAATCCTCCACCCCCTGTGGCATATGCAATAACGACCGGCTTTGTGTCGGAGCCTTTGAGGAATGGCGCTACTATAATCCGGTAATTGATAAATATCTGCTTTTAAAGGATACTCTGATAGCCGATTCTGCAAGGAAGAAAAAGTACCGGATCGAAATCGCCATCGATATCAGCGAGGAGCGTTCCCAGAATAAGGTCATCCAGAAATACCGGGATATGGGAGCTTTGGTAAATGAAGGGCTTAAGGTTGCACTTTCTGCAGATACTCCGGATGAAACCATCCAGATTATTCTTGAGTATCTCGGTAAATCATTAAGCGGTGAAAGAACTTATATTTTCGAAAAGAATGAAAACGGCTGTGATGACAATACTTACGAATGGACTGCTGCCGGAATAAAGCCCGAAAAGGCCAATCTGCAGAATCTGCCGCCGGAGATCTGTGCAAACTGGTATCACTGTTTTGATGAGGGAAAATGTATCGTCATTCAGGATCTGGAAGAAATGAGGGAATCGGATCCCTTACAGTATGAAAATTTAAAGCGGCAGGGGATTCATTCCATTGTCGTTGTTCCTATCTATGATAAGGGAAAAGTCATTGCGTTTTACGGAGTGGATAATCCGCCACCCATGCTTTTGGAATATACATTCAGCATGCTTCAGATTATGGGCTCCTTTCTTGTCTCCTGTATCAGGCGGAGAAATCTGATGAGAAAACTCGAAGCTTTAAGCTATAAGGATGCCCTTACCAAGATTGGCAATCGTTTTGCCATGAATAACTATGTGCAGCAGATCAATAAGGAGCAGAGCATCGGTATCGTCTATTGCGACATCACAGGTCTGAAGCATGAGAATGATACTGTAGGACATCAAATGGGTGACCAGCTGATCCTCAGAGCATCTGCCTGTTTAACCAAAGCATTTGGTGATCACGGAGTCTTCCGTATCGGAGGAGATGAGTTATTAGTGGTCTGCTCCCCCATCGACCAGGATACGTTAGCGGAACGGGTAAGCCGGTTACGGGAGCTGATGCTTGAGCATTCCGTCAACATGGCCATCGGCACCGTCTGGGTGGATAAGGTATCTACAGATCTGGATGTTTTGCTACAGGAAGCTGAAAAGCAGATGTATCAGGACAAGGCAGAATATTACAGAAAAAGCGGAATAGAACGAAGGCGGCATTAATATGCCGCCTTCATTTCAGACTGTAGACAAAAAGTATGTACTTTATTAATAATAAACACTTTGAAGTGTTGCTACCACAGAAAATGCATCTTCAAAAGGAGTCAAATAAGAAATTTGATCAGATTTTGCTTATATTTCTGAACATGAAGAAGTGGGGCAGAAAATCTTTTTTAAAGGACAGATATATGATGCATTCAGTCTTTTGATAAGCCTTGTGGGAAAAGCGGAAAAATCAATAGTCTTAATAGACAATTATATTGATGTTGGGACTTTGAACATTCTTGCAAAAAAGAAAGATGGTGTAGATGTAACAATTTATACCGTTCGCAGAACCCGTTTGGCGGGTCAGGATATTGCAAATTTTAACAGCCAGTATCCAACATTAACTGTGAATTATACGGGAGCCTTTCACGACAGATTTCTTATTATAGATGAAGAGACAGCATACCATATTGGTGCATCGCTCAAAGATGCTGGTAAAAAATGTTTTGGAATAAGCCGGATAGAAGATGTAGGAATTATTTCAGATATACTTCAGCGTTTAGAAATTGAAACAGAAGAAGCGAACAATTAAATAACGAACAAAAGCCTGAGGCTTCTTTAGAAGCACTCAGGCTTTATCATTCTGAAAACTAGATCTGGAACTGATGCAGCAGCTGTACCATAGTCTGTGCCTGTGCGGACTGTTCTTCGCTGACAGCGG
>FR902892.1 GCA_000438155.1 Firmicutes bacterium CAG:95 | reverse complement strand
CTGGCAGGAAATAATCTGCCTGGCATCTGCTTTCAGCGCTTTGCATAAGCCTTGATTCAATCCGATATCATCTTCAATAATCAGTAATTGTTCCATGTATCTTACTCCCGTTTTTTACTTCCTTAAGTGTATCATGCTAAGGTAGAGAAATCCATATTCTCTGAAAAGTTGTCCGGACTAATATTTTGCCAGGACATAATAATTTAAAGCATACCTTTAATTATTTTATTAACTGAAGAATGGCTGCAGGATAGAGGAGAAAAACTGCACAGAAATACAAAGATATACCTTTTGCAGATTGGACAAATTGTTCACGGACATGGCCGAAATGATTCCTGTAAAGGAATGAAAATATCAAACTGCACAAAATTTTAATGATTCATATAAAAATTTTCTATGTAAATCTTCCTTGTTCGAAAATATAATAAAGACAGTTAATAACGAACAGACTTCAAAGGAGGAAGAAAATTATGAAAAGAAGTAAATTATTATCCCTGCTTTTAGTAGGAGCACTCTCCACCACACTGGTTGCATGCGGTTCTGCACCGAACAGCACATCCAATAGTGCATCAGGTGACACATCAACCAGTGCATCAGGTGACACATCAACCAGTACATCAAGTGAGGCATCAAGCAGTGCCGGTGGCGAAAACAGCAAGAAGCCTCTGGTGTGGTTCAACCGCCAGCCTTCTAACAGCTCAACAGGAGAGCTGGATATGGCAGCTTTGAATTTTAATGAGAATACGTACTATGTCGGATTCGATGCAAATCAGGGAGCAGAGCTTCAGGGACAGATGGTACTTGATTACATCAAGGCCAATGCTGCTACCATCGACCGTAACGGTGACGGTGTGATCGGTTATATCCTTGCAATCGGTGATATCGGACATAACGATTCCATTGCACGTACCCGTGGTGTCCGTTCCGCACTTGGAACCGGCGTTGATGCTTCCGGAGTGATCGATGCTTCTCCTGCAGGAACCAATACAGACGGTTCTGCAAGCGTTGTTCAGGATGCAACACTTGACATTGATGGAAAGACATATACCATCCGTGAACTTGCATCACAGGAAATGAAGAACTCCGCAGGTGCTACATGGGATGCTGCTACGGCAGGTAATGCAATCGGAACCTGGTCCGCATCCTTTGGTGATGAGATTGATGTTGTAGTATCCAATAACGATGGTATGGGAATGTCCATGTTCAATGCCTGGGCAAAGGACAATAAGGTACCGACCTTCGGCTATGATGCAAACAGCGATGCAGTTGCTGCAATCGCAGAAGGCTACGGCGGAACCATTTCCCAGCATGCAGACGTACAGGCTTATCTGACATTAAGAGTTTTGAGAAACGCTTTGGACGGAGTAGATGTGAATACCGGTATCGGTACAGCAGATGCAGCAGGTAACGTGCTTGAGGAAGGCGTGGATTACAGATACAGTGCAGAGGAAAGATCCTACTATGCATTAAATATTGCGGTAACAGCTGATAATTACCAGGATTTCACAGATTCTACCAAGGTATATGATAAGGTTGCCAATCAGTTGGATGCTTCTACAAGCCCGGCGAAAAAGGTATGGTTAAATATTTACAATGCTTCTGATAACTTCTTAAGCTCAACCTACCAGCCGCTGCTTCAGAACTACGATGATCTGATGAACCTGACTGTTGATTACATTGGTGGTGATGGCCAGACAGAATCCAATATTACCAACCGCCTTGGTAATCCCGGAGAATATGATGCGTTCGCAATCAATATGGTTAAAACAGACAATGCAACATCTTATACATCTCTCCTTCAGCAGTAAGATGATAGAGATTTCTTGTTAGCAAAAGGTCTGAGGGTGTCGGGACCTCCTGACACCCTCTTTTTCTAAAAGGAGTAAGGATATGGCAGAAGATAAGAAGGATATCATCTTGTCGATCCGCGGCATGAGCAAATCATTCGGAAGAAATAAGGTTTTAAAGCATATTGATCTGGATGTGAAAAAAGGCTCAATTATGGGTCTTATGGGTGAGAATGGTGCCGGTAAGTCGACAATGATGAAATGTCTTTTTGGTACGTATCAGAAAGACGAGGGCACAATAATTCTGGATGGAAAAGAAATAAACTTCACCGGGCCGAAGGATGCTTTGGAAAACGGTGTGGCAATGGTTCATCAGGAATTGAACCAGTGTCTGGAAAGAAATGTAATCGATAATCTGTTCCTTGGACGCTACCCTAAGAATTCCTTAGGAGTGGTAGATGAAGGAAGAATGAAAAAAGAAGCGTCCGATTTATTCCGTAAGCTTGGAATTACGGTAAATCTTTCGCAGCCAATGAAGAAAATGTCTGTTTCAAAGAGACAGATGTGTGAAATTGCAAAGGCAATTTCCTATAATTCCAAGGTAATTGTTCTGGATGAGCCAACCTCATCCCTTACCGCACCTGAGGTTGAAAAGCTGTTTAAGATGATGCGGCAGCTTCGGGAACAGGGAATTTCACTGATTTACATTTCTCATAAGATGGATGAGGTATTTGAAATTTGTGATCAGATTTCCGTTCTTCGTGATGGTGCGCTGGTGATGACCAAGAACTGTAAGGATACCGATATGAATGAACTGATATCCGCCATGGTTGGCCGGTCGCTGGATAACCGTTTCCCTCCGGTAGACAACGCTCCGGGTGAGGTGGTTTTAAAGGTAGAGCATTTATCTACGAAATATGCACCTAAGCTTCAGGATATAAGCTTTGATGTGAAAAAGGGAGAAATATTTGGTCTGTATGGCCTGGTCGGTGCAGGGCGTACGGAGCTTCTCGAAACCATATTCGGTATTCGTACAAGAGCAGCGGGACGTGTTTATTATAAGGACAAGCTGATGAATTTCAGTTCCTCCAAGGATGCAATGGATCATGGATTTGCACTGATTACGGAGGAACGTAAGGCAGACGGACTGTTCATAAAGGCGGATATTACGTTTAATACCACCATTGCCAATATGAACCAGTATAAGACAGGGGTAGCCCTGTCACATGATGAAATGGTGAGGGCAACCGCAGAGGAAATCCGTGTTATGCATACGAAATGTATGGGACCGGATGATATGATTGCAAACCTTTCCGGCGGAAATCAGCAGAAAGCAATCTTCGGCAGATGGCTGGAACGCTCACCAAACATTTTTATGATGGATGATCCTACAAGAGGCATCGATGTTGGTGCCAAGTATGAGATATATGAACTGATTATTGACATGGCAAAGCAGGGAAAAACCATTATTGTGGTTTCCTCGGAAATGCCGGAAATTCTGGGAATTACGAACCGGATCGGAGTAATGTCCAACGGACATCTGGCAGGAATCGTAAATACCAGAGAAACCAATCAGGAAGAATTGCTTAGACTTAGTGCAAAGTATTTGTAGAAAGGAGTACAGAAACTATGGCAAATGACAGGAAATATCTTTCGGCAGAGGAAGAAGCAAAGCTTTTAAAGCCGATTGATGAATATATTGGTAAGATACAGAAAAAGATTGATGCCCTGCGTGTGGATGGTTCGGATAAGGTGCAGGCATTAAAAACGCACATTGCCTTGACGAAGGAAGACAAAAACTATACGAAAGAGGAGCAGGCCGAAATTATCCGGCAGGATCAGGAAGAGCTTGTAAAGGCAAAAGCGGTGGAGGCTGCAAACAAGGAGGAGGTTTCCCGGCTGATTAAAGATGCGGAGGCTTATCTTGCTGCCCATTTTAATAAGGATTATTACGAAAAGGTTGCAGAAAGCTGTAAAGCCCAGAAGGAAGAGGAAAATGCGGAATATGCGAAGGTTCGCGGACAGCTTAAGGCAGAGCATGAGCGTACACTTTCCAAACTGACGGACAAGCAGGAAATCAAGGACGAAAAGTATGTATATAAAAACCGTCTGTATGATGCCCAGATGATGCATGAATCCAGACTTCAGGAAATCAAGGACAGAAAACATGAAGCATTTGTGCATAAGTATCATCTGATTGATCTGCTTCGTATGTCGAAATTCACCTTTACACAGAAAAAGGCACAGAGCTTTGAAAACTACAGATATACCTTCAATACCTCACAGTTTCTGTATAAGAACGGACTGTATATTGTCATTATCATGATTTTTATTGCTCTTTGTATCATTACGCCGCTGGTAAAAAATACACAGCTTCTGACGACGGCCAATATTCTGAATATCCTTCAGCAGGCGTCACCCCGTGTGTTCCTGGCGCTTGGAGTAGCCGGACTGATTCTGTTAACGGGTACGGATCTTTCCGTAGGACGAATGGTTGGTATGGGTATGGTAACGGCAACCATTATTATGCACAACGGAATCAATACCGGTGGAGTGTTCGGTCATATCTTTGATTTTACCGGAATTCCGGTACCGGCACGTGCACTGCTTGCGCTCCTTGTCTGTGTGATCCTGACAACAGGCTTTGCATCCATTGCAGGATTTTTTATGGCAAAGTTCAAGATGCATCCGTTTATTTCAACCATGGCAAACATGCTGATTATTTTCGGACTGGTAACGTATGCTACGAAGGGTGTTTCCTTCGGTGCCATCGATTCCTCCATCCCGGCGATGTTTATTCCGAGAATCGGAAAATTCCCGACCATTATTCTCTGGGCAGTTGTTGCAGTTGTAGTTGTGTGGTTTATCTGGAATAAGACAACCTTTGGTAAGAATCTGTATGCAGTCGGCGGAAACCCGGAAGCAGCAGCGGTATCCGGTATCTCCGTATTTGCAGTAACCATGGGAGCGTTTGTTCTTGCAGGTATTCTTTACGGATTTGGTTCATGGCTGGAATGTAACCGTATGATCGGATCAGGTAGTGCAGCCTACGGACAGGGATGGGATATGGATGCTATTGCAGCCTGCGTTGTCGGCGGTGTATCCTTTACCGGTGGTATCGGTAAGATTTCCGGTGTTGTAACCGGTGTGTTAATCTTTACCGCACTGACCTATTCCCTCACGATTCTTGGTATAGATACAAACCTTCAGTTTATATTTGAAGGTATTATTATTCTGGCAGCTGTTACGCTTGACTGTCTGAAGTATGTAAAGAAGAAATAAGGTTTACGGTA
>FR902891.1:13261-31246 GCA_000438155.1 Firmicutes bacterium CAG:95 | reverse complement strand
TGTTAGAGGTTTACCTCATAGTGAACCAATAAGCTTAACTAAGTGACATTGGTTCTGAATAGTTACGTTATTATTAAATAAGTAGAAAGGTCACTGTGAGAGTACGGGGCAGTTACGCAGAAGGCTATAAGGAGCAGAACATGAAGACAATCGTAATGGGAATTCTCGCCCATGTGGATGCAGGGAAAACAACACTGTCGGAAGCAATGCTGTATGAAAGTGGTGTCATCCGCAGCATAGGGCGTGTAGATAAAGGAAATACCTATCTGGAAAGGGATAATCAGGAGCGGGAGCGTGGAATCACGATTTTTTCCAAGCAGGCGGTGCTGCCTGTGCATGAGGACAAACTGATTCTGTTAGATACGCCGGGACATGTGGATTTTTCTGCAGAAGCGGAACGTACCCTGCAGGTATTGGATCTGGCGGTGCTGGTGGTAAGCGCAGCGGACGGGGTGCAGGGACACACGATGACGCTGTGGAAGCTGCTTTCCCGGTATCATATCCCGGTCTTTCTGTTTGTGAATAAGCTCGATCAGCCGGGCACGGATGCGGATACGGTATATACGGAGCTGCAGGAGCGCCTGTCCGGAGAATGCGTGGATTTCCGGCTGCCGCATGGGGATGCCTTTATGGAAAGCGTTGCCATGTGTGGTGAGGAAGCCATGGAGCAGTATCTGCAGACCGGTGAGGTTTCGAGGGAGAGCATTGCGCGTCTGATCCGGGAGAGAAAGCTGTTTCCCTGTTTCTTTGGCGCTGCGTTGAAGATGGAGGGCGTGAAGGAGCTTCTTGAAGGAATTGACACCTATGGAGAGCCGGCAGATTATCATACGGAATTCGGGGCAAGAGTCTATAAGATTACACGGGATCCGCAGGGAAACCGGCTGACCCATATGAAAATCACGGGTGGACAGCTCCCGGTTAAGACGGTGATTACCGGAAAGAACCGGCAGCAGGAGGAATGGCAGGAAAAGGTGAACCAGATCCGCTGCTACAACGGAGAAAAGTTCGAGCTCGCAGACTGTGTGCAGGCAGGAACGATCTGTACGGTGACCGGACTTTCGCAGACGTATATCGGACAGGGACTTGGTGTGGAAACGGAGCAGACCCATCCTCTGCTCGAACCGGTAATGAGCTATCGTGTGTTACCGGAACAGGAAAATCAGATGAATACCGTCATCGAAAAGCTGCATCTGTTAGAGGAAGAGGATCCTTTGTTACAGGTGAAATGGAATCCGCATACGAAGGAGCTGACGGCGCATGTGATGGGACCGGTACAGATTGAAATTCTTGAACGGATCATGAAGGAACGATATGACATCAACGTCACCTTTGGCAAGGGAAGAATTCTTTATAAAGAAACCATTGCAACGGAAGCACAGCCGGTAGAGGGAGTCGGACATTATGAGCCGCTGCGTCATTATGCAGAGGTACATCTTCTTTTGCAGCCGGGAGAGCCCGGAAGCGGATTTGTCTGTGATACCGACTGCAGTGAGGATGAGCTGGACCGGAACTGGCAGAGGCTGGTGCTCACCCATCTCATGGAAAAGGAATACCGTGGCGTTCTGCTTGGAGCACCGGTTACGGATATCCATGTCACATTAAAGAGCGGCAGGGCACACCAGAAGCATACCGAGGGCGGTGATTTCCGGCAGGCAACCTACCGGGCTGTCCGTCAGGGACTGATGCAGGCAGACTGCCGGATTTTAGAGCCGTTTATGGAATTCCGGCTGGAGCTTCCGGAGGAGTATGTGGGACGTGCCATGACGGATCTGTCGAATGCCGGAGCAGTTTTTCGTAATGAAGTGGAGCGCGCAGGCTACAGTGTGTTAAAGGGTCGGGCTCCGATGGAAACAATTGGGGACTATGGACAGATGGTGATTTCCTATACCAGAGGTCAGGGGATCTGGTCTATGACATTTGACGGGTATGGTCCCTGTCACAATCCGGAGGAGGTCATGGAAGAATGCGGTTATGATCCGGAGCGGGATGTGTATAATACGGCAGATTCCGTGTTCTGTGCACACGGAGCAGGCTTTGTCGTGCCATGGTATGAGGTGCCGGAATACATGCATCTTCCGGGGATTCTTTCACAGAGAAGAATGCAGGAAGATGCTTTGGCTAAAGAGATCGGACGAAGGAAGCAGACTACCATCACAACGACACTGGGAACGGAGGAGGTGGATGCCATCATCGACCGGGCTTCGGGGGCGAACCGCAGAAGGGATAAGCAGGAGGCCGGGAGTGTGCAGAAGCCTGTTGCACGCACGGTGGAGGCAAAGCCCTATGAATACCGTCCGAAGGAGAGAAAGGCGGAATACCTTCTGGTGGATGGCTACAATGTCATCTTTGCATGGGAGGAATTGAAGGAGCTGGCAGAGGTAAATCTTGACAGCGCCAGAGGACAGCTCCTTGATCTTTTATGCAATTATCAGGCGATTGACGGCAGGGAGCTGATTGCTGTTTTTGATGCATACCGTCTGCAGGGACACCCGACGGAGTGCCTTGATTATCATAACATTCATGTCGTGTATACCAAAGAGGCAGAGACGGCGGATCATTACATTGAACGGTTTACCCATGAATATTCGAAGAAGTATCAGATCACCGTCGTGACCTCGGATGGTCTCGAACAGGTGATTATTATCGGTCAGGGGTGCCTGTTGATTTCTTCGCGCGAGTTCCATGAGATTGTAAAAAAAGCCTCCAGGGAAACCATGGAGACCTTTGAACGGGATGAGAAAAGGGAGCGCAGGCTTACGGTACCGTTCCCGGAAATTCCGGTGCGCGATCCGTAATGCAGCTTATTTTTATATCTTACGGAGCAGGTCAGCAGCCCTAGTAAACAGCCTCGACATCCGTGATTTCATCGTTTTCCACGCGGAAGCTCCAGATGGAGTGACCGGGGAGACGATGCTCGGTAAGATAGTAGCGGTCGTCAATCTGCGTAAGGCTGTACGGGGTGCCGCCTCCTAAAAAGCTTGCATAGACATCCTCGTAATTGCCCTTTTCAAGATCCTTCAGATGCTTCACACGGATCAGCGTGGCAAAATTCTGATTTCCGGTAATGTCGGTGGAAACTGTAATATAGTAATAATTCTGGATCTTTTCCAGCTGGATCATGCCGGCAATTGCGTCGGGAACCGGATAGCGGTTTAATACCTCGAAGGTGTAAAGGTCGGCCTCAATAATGTTGGAATTGCCGGAGACAAAGTAAATCCGGTCATCCAGAATCGTAAAGGAGCGCACATAAACACCGTCAAGCTCCGGGATGCTGAAAACCTTCGTCAGATACATGCGCGTGGAATCGTCTGTGTGGCGGAAAAGGAACATTTCCCCGCTTTGGGAGCTCCATGCATAAAAGGTGTCGGTATAATCATCGTATATGATGTAATGAGGCCGGTTGCCGATTCCGGTGAATTCCTGTGTGGGCACATAAACGGTTTCACCGCTGTTGTTTTGCATCTTTTCCATAATCAGAACCCGGTTATTTTCGGTATCGTCAATCAGATAGACATTGCCGTCGCTGGCAATCGTATGTCCCATGGAAAGGTCATTGGTCATCACCTTCCAAAGGTACAGGGGATCTGTCAGATTGTCGTGGTAGATGACCTGATTGTGGTAGCAGTCCACAATGAAATACTGATCGTCCAGTTTAGTAATATAAGTAGGAACACTTAAAGAGCCGTTGGGATTTGTGGGAATCGTTTCATATTCCGCAAGGTCGTAGGAGAGCAGTTCCGACTCTCTTACATAATCCGTGCCATCGTAAGGCGTGGCAGGCTCCGGACGGGAAGAGGCGCAGCCATTTAAGCAAAGCGTGCTGAATAGGAACAGGAATAAGGTTAAAATCGTATATTTTCTCAGTTTCATTGACAACTCCAATACAAATCCATCATAATAAAATCAATTGTACGCTTACTATACACTTTTTTTGAGCGGCAGACAAGAGAAACAGTTGGGGAGGCAGCTTATGCGGGAAGAAAATAAACAAATGCGGATTCTGTCAGCAATCGGTATGATTCTGGTCGTAGCAGGACATCTTGGATATTCCTTGTTTGATGTGGGTGGGCTGTTTCCTTATTATTCGTTCCATGTGTTTATTTTCCTGTTTGTTTCCGGTTATTTTTACCGGGAGGAAGCGGAGCAGCAGCTGTTACGATATATTGGTAAAAAGTGCAAAGCGTTGCTGCTTCCTTATTTCATCTGGAATCTGGTCTATGGAATTCTGGCAGTGCTTCTGCACCGCACAGGCTTTTCCATTGGAGGAGAACTGACGCTGTGGAACCTCTTTATAGAGCCGTTCGTGAGCGGGCATCAGTTTCTGTATCAGTTCCCGGCATGGTTTGTCCCGGCACTGTTTTTGATTGAGGTTCTCAATGTACTTGGCAGGAAGGTGCTGTTTTTTCTTCATTTAAAGAAGGAATGGCTGATCTTCGCGGTATCTCTCCTACTCGGAATTGCTACGGTTGCGCTTGCAAAGGGAGGACATGTCTGGGGATATTATAAATTTCCCGGAAGACTTCTTTTTATGATGCCGGGCTTCCAGCTGGGACGTATTTATAAGGGAAAATTAGAGAACAGGGTAAATAAAATCAGTGATGGACGGTACTTTTTTGTTGTAGTGGGAGTCCAGCTTCTGACTACAATATGCTGCCGGGGGCTTGCCTTCAGTGCAGTATGGGTAACCGGGTTTGCCAATGCCGCCTTTATTCCTTATCTTACTGTGGTGACCGGAATTGCATTCTGGCTGCGGATCTCGGACTGGATCAGCAGAATTCCGTCTGCTTGTTCATGGTTCATGGAAATCGGAAGACATACCTATGCCATTATGATGCATCATGTGTTCTGGTTCTTTGTGGTGAATTCGATCTGTTATCTGCTTTCCCGTACCACTGTGTGGTGTGCGGAATTTGACACCGCACAGTTCTTTTCTGATATCAATTATGTTTATGCGATTGGCGGAAGTGATGTGGGAAAATGGTTTTATCTTGCATTGGGAACAGGAATGCCGTTGCTATTGGCAAATGGAACACAATATATTGTGGGCAAGAAAATCAGCCAGAAATAACGTTCAACGAAATTTCGGGCTGATCCTGAAAAATGAGTTGACGTCTGTTGAAAGCTATGGTATTCTACAAACACTTTCTTTGAAGGACAAGTAAATACGAATTTGAAATAAAGGGTATCTTTCTGTGATTTTCACAAAGGGTGCCTTTTTTGTACCAACCGGTTTTCAATGAGTACAGATTACAAATCAGACAAAGAAAGGAAAGTAACGTGAGAAAATTTGAATTAATTTTAAGAAGAACCAGAAATATCGGACAGAAAAAGAAACGAAGAGTCGTAAGCAGGAATAAAAAGGGAAGAATGGCAGCAGCCTTTTTCGGCATGCTGATGACAGGAAGCCTGCTGGCTTCCGGAATGGAAATGCAGGCTTCGGCACAGACCATACGACATGAACATTCCGGAGATGCACAGACCGGAGGCGAATGCTTCGGCAATCCGGTGTATCATGTCCACGAAGGAAATGAGACTGAGGGCGGCAGCTGCTACAGCAGCCCGGTTTATCATGTACATACCGGGGATGAAACGGCTGGAGGCGGTTGTTACGGAGAAGAAATGGTTCATGCCCATGAGGGAAGCACGAACCAGGGAGGAGTCTGCTATACGGCAGTTTATCATAGTCATGGTGATTCCTGCTATGCAGAGGGAAGTCATAATGATTCCTGCCAGAGCCATATCGAATATCATTCTTATGATTGTGGCTCAATTCATGATTGGGACGGAAATGGACATGGGTGTGACGGCTTTAGGGTTTATGAATGCGGAGGGCATCGCTATCTTGCCTGTGGAAAGGACGGAAGCATTACGGGCTATCGCTTTTCCTGCAGCATGACCGAGGGACAGATCACCGGGTATCAGATGAACTGTGGGAAGACAGAAGAAACGATAGAATCCTATGAGCTCACCTGTACGAAAACACCGGAGGATATTGATTATTATGAGAAAACCTGTGGCAGGGAAGAGGGAGAGGAGATTTATATTCCTGATCCACCAAAGGAGAATACCGGTGACAATGGTAATTCCTCCGGGCAGGAGGGGGACGGAGATGGCAATGGCGGAAATGAAGGTGGTGAGGAAGCCCCTGACGAGCCGTTGCCGACACCGGTTCCATCGGCAGAACCGGTTGTGAAGCCTTCTCCGTCTGCTGTGCCGGTTGTTGCAGAAGTAACCGAAGAAGCTCCGGTGAGAAAGATGGAAAAGCCTGCCGTGCCAAAGCCCTCGCTGACACCGGAGCCTGTGCTTGTCACGCCGTCGCCATCTCCAACCCAGCAGGTGCTGCCAAAGATCGTAGAAGAAGAGAGCGTGGTACTTCCTACGGCAGCGGCACAGCCGGAGGATGCGGGAGGGGAACCGCTTGTGCTGAAGCGCAGATGGGCAGTCTTTACACCGGTCATTAAAATGCTGTCCATTACCTCGGGAACGGTTCTTTCTCTGGCAGCGCTTGTACTGTTGCTTCTTTATCTACGGAGAAGCGTGAGAGTCTATAATGATAATGGCAAAGGCAGAATGAAGTATCTGGGAAGAGCTGCCGTGACACTTTCCGAAGAAGGATATTACATCCGGATTACGGAGAAGCTTGAGGAACGTGCCGCAACGAACCGTTACAGCATCCGCCCGGATCTGTTCCTGATCGGAAAGAACAGCAGCTGGGAGATTTATGTGGTGAAGGACGGCAGGAAAAAGTCCGTGTATCTTGACAGGGAGATGACCTTTACCATTTAAGGTATGTATAACTATAACAAAAAGATGCATAAACTATTGACTTTCCGAATCTGCCGTGATAGATTTTAGTTGTTTTAGAAACTAGATTCGCGTTTGAAAACGCAGAAATGAGGAGAGTTATGAAAAAATTATTAGCCGTTTTATTAACAGCAGCAATGACAATGGCTATGCTGACCGCATGCGGAAGCAGCAACACAGAAGCCACAGACACCACAACAGAAACTACTGAAGCAGAAGCTGATACCACAACAGATGATGCAGCAGTAGAAGAAACTGCAGAAGCTGCAGATGCAGCAGAAGAAACCGCTGAAACAGAAGCCGCTGTTTCCGAAGCACTTGCAGATGGTATGCTTACCGCAGGCACGAACGCAGAGTTCCCTCCGTTTGAGTATGTTGGGGATGATGGAGAAGCAGATGGTTTCGATATCGCTTTAATCAAGGCAATCGGTGAGAAGCTTGGCGTAGACGTTCAGGTAGACAACATGGAGTTCGCATCCTTAGTATCCTCCATCGGTAACAAGATTGATGTTGCAATTGCAGGTATGACCATAACCGATGAAAGAAAAGAAGCAGTTGATTTCTCCGAGCCTTATTATGAAGCAGTTCAGTATGTTCTTCTTCCTGAGGGAAGCGAGATTGCAACCGCAGAGGATCTGAAGAACAAGACCATCGGTGTCCAGCTTGGTACAACAGGTGACTTCATTGCATCCGATATCGAAGGAACTACAGTGAATACCTATAACAAGGGTGTGGATGCGGTAAACGACCTGATCAACGGAAGAGTAGACTGTGTCATCATTGACAAGAATCCGGCACTCGTATTCGAAAGCAAGTTCCAGGATGACGGTTCCAAGATTACAGCAGTTGACGGTGCACAGTTTGAGTTCGAACCGGAATATTATGCAATTGCGGTTCCCA
This sequence comes from Firmicutes bacterium CAG:95, assembly GCA_000438155.1. Lineage (GTDB taxonomy): Bacteria > Bacillota > Clostridia > Lachnospirales > Lachnospiraceae > Suilimivivens. The sequence goes on along the minus strand of FR902891.1, from coordinate 23,542 downwards.
AGGGAGATACTGCTTTAGTAGATGCCATCAACAAGGCTATTGAAGAATTAAAGGCAGATGGAACTTTTGATGAACTGGTAAAGACATATATTGAAGAATAATCATTTTTGTGTTAATATTCAATATAGCGTATAGCATATCAAAGAGGATAGCATATTATGCTATCCTCTTTTCATGTAGAGCACTTAGAGAAGACGATCCGAAGGAGAAGTCTGAGCTTAGTGCGAACGGTACCGGGACACTTAATGAGAACGAGCGAAGCGAAGTACGAATTTAGTATCCAGGTACATGTAGAGCACATACATATACATAGTCAAACAGGAAGGGTTAAGCACAGATGTTGGAATGGTTGAACAAGGTAGAAGGAAGCTTTTATAAAGCATTCCTTGCAGAAGACCGGTGGAAATTATATTTTGCCGGACTGGGAGTGACACTGAAGGTTGCGCTTTTTGCCGCAATCCTCGGACTGGTAATTGGAACGGTGATTGCACTGATGAAGCTTTCCACCGGAAAGAAAGGAAAGGGAACCATCTGGTCCTTTATCGCGAACTGCTATATTGACGTGATCCGTGGAACACCGTCGGTGCTGCAGCTGTTAATTATGTGGTTCATCATTATGAAGAGCTGTAAGAACGGTGTACTTGTTGCAGTTCTTTCTTTTGGTATCAATAGCGGCGCTTATGTGGCAGAGATTGTCCGTGCCGGAATCCTTGCAGTAGACAAGGGGCAGACGGAAGCAGGCAGATCACTTGGCTTATCCAAGGCACAGACCATGATCTATATAGTCATTCCACAGGCAATCAAGAATGTGCTGCCTCCGATCGGTAATGAATTTATCGTGCTGTTAAAGGAGACTGCGATTGTCGGCTACGTGAGCCTGACAGATCTTACCAGAGCCGCAAACCAGATTTCTTCGAGAACCTACGAAGCATTTATGCCATTGATTGGTGCAGCAGTGATTTACTTTGTGATTATCAAGATTTTAACCATTCTGCTGGGTGTATTGGAGAGGAGGCTGCGTAAGAGTGATAATCGTTAAGGATCTTCATAAAAAATTTGACAATAACCACGTACTTCGTGGCGTGAATTATCATGTACATCAGGGAGAAAAGATCGTTATTATCGGTCCCTCCGGCTCCGGTAAAAGTACGTTCCTTAGATGCCTCAATTTACTGGAAACACCGACAAGCGGTGAGATCTGGTTTGATGGACAGCTGATTACAAGTGATAAGGTAAACATCAATCACGTACGTCAGCATATGGGAATGGTATTCCAGAACTTTAATCTTTTTAATAACCTTTCCATTATGGATAATATTACCCTTGCACCTGTGAAGCTGAAGCTGCAGAGCAGGGAGGAAGCCAGTGAGAATGCATTGAAGCTTTTAGAGCGTGTCGGCCTGAAAGAAAAGGCAGATTCCTTCCCGAGCCAGTTATCCGGTGGACAGAAGCAGCGTATTGCGATTGTCCGCTCCCTTGCCATGAATCCAAGGGTCATGCTGTTTGATGAGCCGACCTCCGCACTCGATCCGGAGATGGTGGGTGAGGTTCTTGCCGTTATGAAGGAGCTTGCAGATTCCGGTATGACGATGGTGGTTGTTACCCATGAAATGGGATTTGCAAGAGAGGTCGGAACGAAGGTGCTGTTTATGGATGAAGGAATTATTATGGAAGAAAATACACCTTCCGAAATCTTTAACAATCCGCAGTGCCAGCGTCTGCAGGATTTCCTATCCAAGGTGCTGTAAGCGGAAGGGACTATTCCGGATAGTTACAGTTTAAGAAAGATAAAGCCGATATGCGGTACATCGGAAATACAGACAGATGTACCTGTGTATCGGCTTCTTTGAAAAGAGGAAGCCATGATTCGGATCAGTTTATGTATGATTGTCAAAAATGAAGAGAAGGTATTAGACCGGTGTCTTGCTTCTATCTTCGATCTCATGGATGAGATTATTATCGTGGATACCGGATCGACAGACCGGACGAAGGAGATTGCAGGGAAGTATACCGGCCGGATTTATGATTTTGCCTGGTGCGATGATTTCTCAAAGGCAAGGAATTTTGCTTTTGAAAAAGCAGCCTGTGATTATATCTATTCAGCCGATGCCGATGAGGTGCTTGATGAAGAGAATCATGAGAAATTCCGGCTTTTAAAGGAAAATCTGATGCCGGAGGTGGAAATTGTGCAGATGTACTATAGAAACCAGCTTGCAAACGGCACAGTCTATAATTTTGACAGGGAGCTCCGTCCCAAGCTGTTTAAGCGGCTTCGGAACTTTGTGTGGACCGAGCCGGTTCATGAAACGGTGCGGCTCCTTCCGGTGGTTTATGACAGCGAGATCGAGATTACCCATAAGCCGGAGCACAATCACGGAGACCGTGACATTGCAATTTTTGAACAGCTCCTTGCCCGCGGAGAGGCACTTTCAAAGAGACTGTCTGATTTTTATGCAAGGGAGCTGTTCGTGGCCGGAACGAAAGAACAGTTAATCCATGCAAAGGATTATTTTATTTCGATTGTGAAAGACAGCGAAACAGATGCGGACCGGTTGAAGACGGCGCTTGCGGTCGTGGTGCGGAGCTGCTTTGAAGCAGGGGATGTACTTACGATGTACCAGTATGCAATGAAGGATGCCGCCAGTGAGGCCAGCAGTGAGGTCTGCTGTATTCTGGGAGAGTATTATCAGAATCGGCAGGATTATGAGGAAGCAATTTTGTGGTTTTATAATGCCGCCTATGAGCAGCAGAGTATTCTGAACATCCGTTATCAGAGGGAAATTCCCCTTGAAGGACTCATTGCGTGCTATCATGCATTATCCATGAGTGAGCAGGAGGCTTATTATCAGAAGGAATTATCTTGCATAGAGCCGGGATAGATGATACCATAAGTGCGTTACATGAGTAAAACTTAAGCTGTGTCAGCAGCGGTCTTACGAATGGTGTACGGAATAGTTACACTACATAAATTAGAATAAGGATAACGATACAGTTACGAATGGGGAACAACATGAGCTGGGAAGAAAATGTACGAAAAGTAGTTCCGTATGTCGCAGGCGAGCAGCCAAAGGATACGGATGTGATTAAGTTAAACACCAATGAATGCCCGTATCCTCCGGCACCGGGAGTAGAGAAGCGGGCAAAGGAGCTGTGCGTGGACAGGCTGCGGTTATATCCGAATATGGATGCGGCAGAGCTCGTTGCGGCGATTGCCGATTATTATAACGTAAAAGAATCCGAGGTGTTTGTCGGAGTCGGTTCGGATGATGTGCTTGGAATGGCATTTATGACCTTCTTTAACAGTGATAAGCCGATTCTGTTCCCGGATATTACCTATTCCTTTTATGATGTCTGGGCAGAGCTTTTTAAAATTCCGTATGAAACCTGTGCTTTGGATGAAGCATTCCGGATCCGTAAGGAGGATTATTTCCGCCCGAATGGGGGAATCATTATTCCGAATCCCAATGCACCGACAGCGATCTTTGAGGACTGCAGTGTATTAGAGGAAATTGTGGCAGGAAATCCCGGTTCAGTAATTATTATCGATGAAGCCTATGTGGATTTCGGGGCAGAGAGTATGCTTCCCCTCATTCATAAATACGATAATCTCATGGTAGTACAGACCTTTTCCAAGTCACGCGCCATGGCCGGTATGCGGATCGGTTTTGCGATCGCCAGTGAGAAGCTGATCGGGTATCTGAAGGACGTGAAGTTTTCCTATAATTCCTACACGATGAACCTGCCGGCAATTGTGCTTGGCGTGGAAGCAGTGAAGGACAGGGAATATTTTGAAAACACTGTCCGGAAGATCATTGAAACGAGAGAATGGACGAAGGCTCAGTTAAAGAATCTCGGATTCACGTTTACAGATTCGAAGAGTAATTTCCTGTTTGCAGCACATGAAAAGGTTCCGGCACAGCAGATTTTTGATGAACTGCGTAAGAGGAAGATTTATGTGCGCCACTGGAACAAGCCGCGTATCGAAAACTATTTACGAATTACGATCGGAACGCCGGAACAGATGGAGAAGCTGTGTGAAGCGTTAGAGGAGATTCTTGGTTAAAACAGGCTAATGGATGCTCCGGTATAGATGTTTCGGACAGGGATGGTTACTTGAGAGACACTTATAAAATATTGAAAATTTGTTTGAAGTTGTTAAGGAGAATGCTATGTTAAAGAAATATCTGATTGTTTTTTTGGTATCTATGGTTCCGTTAATTGAGCTTCGTGGTGCTATTCCAATTTCACAGGGAATGGGGCTGCCGATCTGGACCTCTTATGTGGTATCCATTATCGGGAATATGGTGCCGGTTCCGTTTATTTATCTGTTTGCACGTAAGATCCTGGAGTGGGGAGCAGACAAGCCTGTCATTGGCAAATTCTTTACCTTCTGTCTGGAAAAGGGTAAGAAGGGCGGAGAAAAGCTGCAGGAGAAGGCAGGACGCGGACTCTTTGTGGCATTGATGCTTTTCGTAGGGATTCCGTTACCGGGAACCGGTGCATGGACCGGAACACTGGCAGCCAGCCTTCTGGATATGAAGTTTAAGGACAGTGTGATTGCCGTAATGCTTGGTGTGCTGCTTGCCGGTATAATTATGATGGCAGCCAGCATGGGCGTCTTTGGAGCAGCGGGGGCACTGCTTGGCTAAAGAGAAGGGAGTATTGTAATGGAAGCATATACGGATTTTGCGGAAGTTTATGATACCTTTATGGGAGATGTCCCGTATGAAGAATGGGCAGATTTTCTTGCTTCATTGATTGAAGCTTACGGTGTGAGCCGTCCGGTACGTGAACAGGGAGAAGTGCAGGAGCTTGAAGAAGCACCGGAATCCGGATATATACAGGGATTTGAAGAAGCACTGGAATCCGGAGAGGTACAGGAATTTGAAGAAGTGCAGGAAGAACCCGGAGTGACCGAAGAAGATGCCCTGATTTCGGAACGGAATCTGGTACTGGATCTGGGGTGTGGCACCGGAACGATCACTGAGCTTTTATATGAAAAGGGATATGACATGATTGGGGTGGACAGCTCCGAAGAGATGCTGCAGATCGCCCTGGATAAGAAGCTTGAGACCAGGAGTGATATTCTGTATCTGTGTCAGGATATGCGGGAGCTGGATCTGTACAGTACGGTCGGAACCGTTGTCAGTGTCTGTGATTCCCTGAATTATCTGCTGATGGATGAGGATGTGCTTCAGACCTTCCATCTGGTCAACAATTACCTGTTCCCCGGTGGGATTTTTATCTTTGATTTTAATACGATTTATAAATATGAAGAGGTGATCGGTGATACCACGATTGCCGAAAACCGTGAGGATTGCAGCTTTATCTGGGAGAATTTCTATAGCTGTGAGGATCATATCAACGAATATGATGTAACAGTGTTTGAGCGTCAGGAGGATGATCTGTACCGCAGGTTTACGGAGACCCATTATCAGAGAGGGTATACCCTGGAGGAAATGAAGACCTTTCTTGAAAAGGCAGGGCTTATCTTCGTGACAGCCCTGGATGAGAAGACACATAAGGCTCCAACAGAAACCAGCGAGCGTATCTATGTAATTGCAAGGGAGCACGGAAAACAATGATGGTTCACACAGAGGTATCCGTGAACAGTAAAGAGAGGCAGAAGAATGGATTATATTGTAAGAGCCACGGCGGCAGATGCCCAGATCCGGGCTTTTGCTGCAACAACAAGGGATTTAACGGAACATGCAAGACAGGTTCATAATACAAGCCCTGTAGTAACCGCGGCATTGGGACGCCTGATGACGGGAGCGGTGATGATGGGAAAGATGCTGAAGGGAGAGGCTGATCTGCTGACCCTGCAGATCAGCGGTGATGGTCCGTTAAAGGGAATGACTGTGACCGCAGATTCCGGAGGTCATGTAAAGGGCTATGCCATTGAACCGCAGATCATGCTGCCTCCGAGCCTTGCCGGGAAGCTTGATGTCGGAGGGGCGATCGGCAATGGGTTTTTACGCGTCATTAAGGATATGGGATTAAAGGAGCCGTATGTCGGACAGACCGAGCTTCAATCCGGAGAGATTGCGGAAGACCTTACTTATTATTTTGCAACATCGGAGCAGGTGCCGTCCAGTGTCGGACTCGGTGTTCTGATGGAAAAGGACAATACCGTGAAGCAGGCGGGCGGATTTATCATCCAGCTGATGCCCTTTACCGAGGAAGCGGTGATTGGGCAGCTGGAAAAAAATCTGGCAGAGTTTTCCACAGTAACAAAGGTTCTCGATGAGGGAAAGACGCCGGAAGAAATGCTGCAGATGCTGCTTGCCGGGATGGATCCGGTGATCACGGAACAGAGTCCCTGTGAATTCCGCTGCGATTGCAGCAGGCACCGGGTAGAGAAGGCAATCATCAGTATCGGGAAGAAGGACATTCAGGATATGATTGATGACGGACAGGAAATTGAAGTTAACTGTCATTTCTGTAATACAGCCTATAAGTTTTCCGTAGAGGAGCTGAAGGGCTTATTAAGGAAAGCCAGATAGGACAGGGAATAGAAAAGACAACAGTAGGTGTACTGTTGTCTTATGCTTGTAGAGCACTTAGTGAAAGCAATCCGGAGGCGCAGATTGAGCTTAGTGCACCCCGGTTTTTGCCTTGCCAAGCGAGGTCTTAATCGCATCCAGTAATACCAGCGAGGTATATTTATTGTCATCCGAATAGGCAATATCACTGACGGACTGGTTGCGCACGATCTGATTTGCCAGATCATCAAAGGCCGGTTCGAGCAGAGGAAACATGGTGGTCACGGCTTCATCCAGGTTTACCATCCGGATGTCATTGATATTATTCTCATCTACGGTTACAGCAATATCGACAGTGCGGTCATTGAGCATCAGAGAGGTTGTATAAATACCTGGTACATAAGTGGGTTCCTGTGTGGGAGAAGCAGCTTCTTCTCTCTTTTTCGGTGAAAAAACAACGATGAGGAGAAGGATGAGCAGAAGGCCCAGCGCAATAAAAATACCGGTATAAATTAATTCTTTCATACGAAGTACGATGATTTTGGTTTTGGCACTCATGGGAAATCCTTTAAGATATCTTTTTTACTATAGTATTTTTAAGAAGGGAGATTTATGCAATGAAATTCACAAAAATGCATGGCTGCGGCAATGATTATATCTATGTGGACGGCGCGCGGGAGATCATCCCTGCAGAACGCAAAAGTGAGGTTGTAAAGTTTTTGAGTGACCGTCATTTTGGAATCGGCGGGGACGGTGTAATTTTCATTAATCCAAGTGATGTGGCAGACTTCGAGATGGAAATGTACAACATGGATGGAAGCCGTTCCGAGATGTGTGGAAATGGTATCCGCTGTGTCGGAAAGTATGTGTACGACCATGGCCTTACCCGGAAAACCTCCCTGTCGATTGTGAGCTGTGGGAAGGTCAAATATCTGGAGCTGACCGTTGAAGACGGAAGGGTTACGAAGGTGCGTGTCAATATGGGCTCTCCGGTTCTTGAAGCCGCAGAAATCCCGGTTGTGGCAAAACAGTCTCCTGTAGTTGATACACCGATCGCAGTCGATGGAAGGGAATACCGCATGACCTGCGTTTCCATGGGAAATCCGCATGCAATTGTCTATGTGGACGAGATGATTGATGATGAGACAATGGCGAAGATCGGACCGTTATTTGAACATCACGAGCGTTTCCCGCGGAGAGTCAATACGGAATTTGTAAAGGTTCTTGACAGGGAGCGGGTGCAGATGCGTGTGTGGGAGCGCGGAACCGGTGAAACGCTTGCCTGCGGAACCGGCGCCTGTGCCGTTACGGTTGCCAGTATCTTAAACGGACTGACGGAAGATGACATTACGGTAGAGCTGTTGGGCGGCAACCTGGAAATCTTCTGGGACAGAAAAGAAAATGTTGTATATATGACCGGTCCTGCAACGACGGTATTTGAAGGTGAGATCGAGATCTGAATGGAAACGGACAGGAGAAGGGCAGATGAAACCAATCGCATATATTCATACAGATCTCCCGGAAAAGTTTGGTATCCCAAGGCAGAGCGGTCTTGTGAAGGAGCTGAAGGGGAAAATTATTTTTGAACCGGAATATCGTTCCATGGATGCCGTTAAGGGGCTCGAAGGCTTCAATTACATCTGGCTTCTGTGGGAGTTTCAGGGAGTGGACCGGTCACATTTTAATGCAACCGTACGTCCGCCGAGGCTCGGTGGAAATACCAGAGTGGGAGTTTTTGCAACGAGATCACCCTTCCGGCCCAATCCCATAGGCTTATCCTCGGTACACCTGGACGCAGTTAAGGAAACAGAAAAAGGGCCGGTGCTTGAGGTTTCCGGTGTGGACCTGCGGGACCGGACGCCAATTTATGACATCAAACCGTATCTGCCCTATGCAGACTGTCATCCGGACGCGTGGGATGGCTTTGCCAAAGAAGCGATGGATTATCATGTGGAGGTTGTGATTCCGAAGGAATTTCTTGACCGGATTCCGGCGGACCGCCAGGAAGTACTGCAAAAGCTTCTTTCCCAGGATCCGCGTCCATCGTATCACAGGGATGAGAAAAGACAGTATGGACTGAGCTTTGCCGGACAGAATATTTCGTTTGTGGTAAACGAAGGAGTTCTTACGGTGACGGAGGTGTCATAGCGATTACGATGTGTCATAAATAGCACTTTTATGATAAAAGCACTTGCAACTTCATGGGGCATATGTTATGATTGAATGGTAATTGAATAGCGCATAAATGCAATGATAAGGAATAGTAGTAAGGATCTGGAAAGCAGAGAACTGCCGGGTGGTGCGAGGCAGTCAGAAGTGAATTAGGAACTCACCTTTGAGCAGCCGGCTGAAGGAAGCACGACCAGTTAATCGGGCAGAAGCTTCTGCGTAGGTTCGGACGGAGTCTCCGCCGTAGAAAGGAGCAGGCATGTTAGTGCTGACGAGTGCACGAGGAATCGTGAAGTAGAGTGGTACCGCGTAGATTGAATTTACGTCTCTATGAAATCTCTCTGAGGGGGAGATTTCATAGGGACTTTTTGATGTGTGCAAAGGAAAAACAAGCGGCTGTGTAACAGACATTTGTTTTTCCTGCACACATCAACGAGCAAATGCCATGCGTAGCAGGGCGTGGAGTGCGAAGCACGAATTTGCGAGTCTGCTGCAAGTAAGAATTAAGCAACTGCGGGTCTGCAACAAGGAAAAACAAAACAAATAAATCGAAATAAGAAAAGAGGAGAACAAATCATGGATGCAGCAAAGAAATATGGAAAAACGTACTTTTTACCGCCAACCCCGACCTATGACTGGGTGAAGAAGGACACGATTGAAAAGGCGCCGATCTGGTGCAGCGTGGATCTGCGTGACGGGAATCAGGCATTGATTGAGCCGATGAGTCTTGATGAAAAGCTGGAATTTTTCACCATGCTGGTAAAGATCGGATTCAAGGAAATTGAAGTGGGCTTCCCTGCCGCTTCTGACACCGAGTACCAGTTCGTCCGTGCTTTAATTGAGAAGAATATGATTCCGGATGATGTTACCATTCAGGTATTGACACAGGCCAGAGAGCACATCATTAAGAAGACCTTTGAGGCAGTAAAGGGAGCTCCGCATGCGATTGTACATCTGTACAATTCCACATCCCTGGCACAGCGGGAGCAGGTGTTTAAGAAATCCAAAGAAGAAGTAAAGCAGATTGCCATAGATGGTGCGAAGCTGTTAAAGGATATTGCAGATCATACCGATGGAAGCTTCTCCTTTGAATACAGCCCTGAGAGCTTCCACGGAACGGAAATGGAATATGCCCTGGAGGTATGTAATGCCGTTCTGGATGTATGGCAGCCGGCTCCGGAACACAAGGTGATTGTAAATCTTCCGACAACGGTACAGAATGCGATGCCGCATGTGTTTGCAACACAGGTGGAATATATGCATAAGAACCTCAAATATCGTGATGGCGTGGTATTGAGCGTTCATCCTCACAATGACAGAGGCTGCGGCATCTCCGATGCCGAGTTTGGAGTTCTGGCAGGTGCAGACCGTGTGGAAGGAACTCTGTTTGGAAACGGTGAAAGAACCGGTAATGTGGATATCGTAACGGTTGCAATGAATATGACCATTCACGGTGTGGAATCCGGACTGGATTTCAGCGATATCATGAAGATCCGTAAAACCTATGAGCGTCTTACCGGTATGCATGTGCATGAACGTACTCCCTATGCCGGAGATCTGGTATTTACTGCCTTCTCCGGATCCCATCAGGATGCGATTTCCAAAGGAATGGCATGGTGGGAGGAAG
>FR902891.1:0-13224 GCA_000438155.1 Firmicutes bacterium CAG:95 | reverse complement strand
AGACAAGTGGACCGTTCCGTATCTGCCGGTTGATCCGAAGGATCTCGGACGTGAATACGAATCCGATGTCATCCGTATCAACAGCCAGTCCGGTAAGGGTGGCGTTGCATTTATCTTAAAGCAGAATTTTGGTATTGCCCTGCCACAGGATATGAGAGAAGAGGTTGGTTATCTTATTAAGGGTATTTCCGATGAGAAGCACAGTGAGCTGACGCCGGCTGATATCTTCGGAATTTTTGAGTCCCATTATGTTACGGTACGTGACAGGTTCGATATCACGGAATGCCATTTCGTACAAAAACCGGGTGACATTGAAGCTGCGGTTACCATTAAGACTGCGGATGGAACAGAAACCGTCAAGGCCTCCGGTAATGGACGTCTGGATGCAGTCAGCAAAGCATTGAAGCAGAGGTTTGGTATTGCTTATGTGCTTTCCGTATACGAAGAGCATGCAATTTCCATGGGATCCTCATCCAAGGCAGCCGCTTTCGTAGGCATCCAGCATGCAGATAAGATGTACTGGGGCGTTGGTATCAAGGACGATATTATCCAAAGTTCTATAGATGCGCTGGTATCTGCAGTAAATAAAATCCTGTAAGGGAACCTTTTGGAATACTTTCAAAATACTTTTGAAATACCATGCAATACCGTCTTGAAAAAACCTCCGGTATCGTGTACACTATAAAAAGTAGTTTATAAGGAGGCTGACAGATGGAATTTTTATTATTAGGTGGCGGTTTATTAATCATTATTTTTGCAGTTGTCATTGCAGTGGTTTCTTCTGTAGTTTCCGCAGTGGCAGCAGAGCAGGATGATGAATCCGAAGACTGATGGCAGAATTCTGCCGCCTGCAGATGAGAATGATAAGAAGTCGAATGACGTCCTGTTCCCGATGAGGAAACAGGACGTTTTTTTGAGTAGAGTACTTAGCGAAAGCAAGTCGAAGACGCAGCTTGAGGTTAGTGCGAACCATACCTGTGCACTTAATGAGTGCAAGCGGTGAGGCGCAGCACGAATTTAGTGCAGCACGGTAGAGGTAGAGGGAGCGTTGTTTATAAAATTTTAAGAAACGTTTAGATGCAATTCATTGATTTTTGGTATAAAAGTCTGTAACATGGGAGAAAGATTCAGTAAGGAATCCAGCTTAGGAGGCGAAGAATTATGAAATTCCGGGAACGGATTTACCGGTTTATGCAGGGAAGATACGGAGCGGGAGGCGCAGACGCCTTTACCAGATTTTTGTCGATTCTGACATTTGTTTTTATTCTATTATCCTTTTTCAGGGTGCCGTTTACCTATATCATTGCAATTGTACTGATTGTTTATATGTACTTCCGGCTTCTGTCCAGAAACTATTATAAGAGGCAGCAGGAGAATAATTTTTATTTAAAGCAGGAATATAAAGTAAAGAACTTTTTTGCAAGGACGAAGAATCATTTTAAGCAGTTGAAGACACATCATATATACAGGTGTCCGACCTGCAGACAGAAGATCCGGGTTCCAAGAGGCAAGGGCAGGATTGAAATCCGATGTCCCAAATGCGGAACGAAGTTTATCAAGAAGAGCTGATGTGCTGGATTTGACAGCAGATTGGAAAGAATGGACAGACAGGTGGTGAAGTCGTGTTTGGATATGTGATTATTAATAAGGGTGATATGAAATTTAAAGAGTTTGATATTTATCATTCCTATTATTGCGGTCTGTGCCAGATGCTTAAGAAGCAGTACGGATTTACAGGACAGCTGACATTGACTTACGATATGACCTTTGCTGTTATGCTGTTAAGCAGTCTTTACGAGCCGGAGGTTAGTGAGGATGTTGTGAACTGTGTGGCACACCCGTTTGAGAAGCATCAGACCCGGCAGACCATTTATACAGAATATGGAGCAGATATGAATGTTCTGCTTTCTTATTATAAATGTATGGATGACTGGGCAGATGAAAAGAAATTAACCAGATTTACTTATGCAAAGCTGCTTAAAAAGGGATATCATAGGGCTTATAACAAATATCCGGAGAAGGCAAGGCGGATTGAGAATCTGCTGCGGGAGCTGTTGAGGGAAGAAAAAAAGCAGTCTGCTGATATTGACCGGATGGCGGGGATTTTTGGAAGAATTATGAGTGAAGTTCTTGCACCGAAGGCGGATGAATGGGAGGAATCCCTGAGAAACATGGGATTTTATCTTGGCAAGTTTATTTATCTTCTGGATGCATATGAAGATGTGTACGAAGACCGTGGGAAGGGAAGATACAATCCTTTTACGATAAAGTGTGACGATCCGGACTTTGAAGAGGAGGTACGGACGATTCTTACCATGATGATGGCGGAATGTTCGAGAGAATTTGAAAAGCTTCCGATCCTTGACAATGTGGAAATTTTGAGGAATATTATTTATTCAGGAGTCTGGTATCGTTACGAGGCAGTAAATCAGAAGCGCGCGAATCAATCAAAATGTAACAGCTCAGCCATGCAGAAATGATTGTGCAGGACGACTGTGGGAGCCTGCCTGCTAAGGGTAGCTTATGAATGTCATGGTGGAACTGTTATATCAAAACAGATAACTGTGAGGCAGCAGAACAGCTGCCGGAATAGTTACGGCTGATGGGCCGGCGCGGAGATGGAGGGAAGTATGCGTGATCCGTATACGGTTCTTGGTGTATCCAGGAACGCCACTGAAGAAGAAATTAAAAAAGCATATAAAACATTGAGCCGGAAGTATCATCCGGATGCAAATATCAATAATCCGAATAAGGATCAGGCAGAGGAAATGTTTAAGGAGATCCAGCAGGCGTACCAGCAGATTATGAAGGAACGTACCGGCGGAGGCAGCAGTTATGGCTATGGGGGATCACAGGGCAGTTATGGCTCCGGCTCCGGAAGCTATGGCGGTGGACAGCAGGGCGGCTACGGAAACCGTGGTTATTATGGAGATTTTGAAGATTTCTTTGGCGGTTTCGGAGGATTCGGAGGATTCGGCGGCTTTGGACAGGGGGCCTATACCGGAAGCAATACCGGCTACGAAGAGGATAATTACCTGCGTGCGGCAGGAAACTATTTAAGAAGTGGCTATTACAGGGAAGCCCGGACAGTTCTGGATAATATGGAAGAGAACACACGGAATGCCCGGTGGTATTATTATAGTGCACTCGCACATGCGGGGCTCGGTAATCAGGTATCGGCATTAGAGCATGCCAAACGTGCATCGGCGCTGGAGCCGAATAACAGTGAATACCGGAATCTGGTGAACCGGTTTGAAAATGGAGGAAGCTGGTACCAACAGCGGCAGTACACCTATGGCAGTCCGGTTGCCGGGAATGGAAATCTCTGTCTGAAGCTGTGCATTGCCAATCTGCTTTGCAATCTTTGCTGCGGTGGCGGTGGCCTGTGCTGCGGTGGAAGCCCTTATGCGGGCTATTAGGGAATGGAGTTGCTTCGCCATATAAAATTGCTTTTCTGTTTGAATGCAAGCATTCACAGAAAGCAATTTTGCATGGCTCTGAATAGTTACAAAAAGCTCTTGAAATCAATAACATAATGTGATAATCTTTTAACAGACGAAGGGGTCTACAGTTTGCAGCCCCCTTTTTCTTTGTTTACAGAAAATTCCGTCGGTATTTTCTGTAAAGCAAAAAGCTCCGCAGGGAAGATACCGGGCTTTTGGGTGAACATCAGCCAGGAGCCTCTGACACAGGAGATGATACAGAATGAAAAAGGTAATTGGTCTGATACCGTTATATGATGAAGAAAAGGAAAGCTACTGGATGCTTCCCGGATACATGAAGGTGATTGAACGCTGTGGCGCATTACCGGTCATGCTTCCCCTTACGGAAGATACAGAGGAACTGGAACAGTGCTTAGGCATGTGTGACGGTCTGCTTCTGACAGGTGGACATGACGTGGATCCTGCTGTGTACGGAGAAGAAGCTATTCCCGAATGCGGTCAGTGCTGTCATGCCCGTGATGTCATGGAAGCATATCTGTTGAAACGCGCAGTAGAGAAGGATCTTCCGGTATTTGGCATCTGCCGCGGTATTCAGTTTATGAATGCGAGTCTTGGAGGAACCTTATATCAGGATCTCGATACCCAGCATCCGTCAGAGACAGAGCATCATATGACACCGCCTTACGAACGGGGAGTCCATAAGATAACCGTGAAGGAAGGAAGTCTTCTTGCCGGGATGATCGGAGCAGGAGAGCATAGTGTGAACAGTTATCACCATCAGGCAGTGAAGGAGCTGGCGCCCGGTGCGGAAGCAATGGCTTATTCCGAGGACGGCCTCATAGAAGCGATCTGTATCCCGGATAAGAAATTCATCGTAGGTGTACAGTGGCATCCGGAATTTGCTTTTGAGAAGGATCCGGAATGCTTAAAGCTCGTTCAGGCATTCGTGGATGCCTGTTAAGATGATCCTGTTACGGCATAGCGCCGTTTAGGATAGATTTTGTGAAGACGCAAGCTTCACAATTCATAAAAAGGAGGACAATATTATGAAGAAAAAAACACTTGCACTTATTATGGCGGCAGCCATGGTAATGGGTCTTGCTGCATGTGGAAGCTCTAACAGCACCGCAACAACAGAAGACACCACAACAGAAGCAGCTGAAACAGAAGCAGCTGAAACAGAAACAGCAGACGCAACAGAGACAGAAGACACTACTGCGGAAGCAACAGAAGAGACTGCAGATGCAGCAGCTTCTGACAAGGTATGGGTTGTAGCAACTGATACAGCTTTCAAGCCTTTCGAGTACACAGATGACAACGGAGATTTCGTAGGTATTGACATGGATATTCTTGCTGCAGTCGCTAAGGATCAGGGATTCCAGTATGAAGTACAGTCTCTTGGATGGGATGCTTCCATCGCAGCATGTCAGGCAGGCCAGGCTGATGGTATGATCGCCGGCGCTTCCATTACTGACGAACGTAAAGAATCCGGATGGATCTTCTCCGATGGATATTATGATGCAAACCAGAGTATGGCTGTTGCAGCCGGATCTGACATTAAAGGCTTTGAAGATCTGAATGGCAAGTCTGTTGCAGTTAAGACCGCTTCCATGAGTGCAACCTATGCAGAAAGCCTTGCAGATCAGTATGGCTTCACAGTTACTTATTTTGAAGATTCACCGACCATGTATCAGGCAGTTGTAGGTGGCCAGGTTGCAGCATGCTTCGATGATACACCGATCATGGCAAGCAACATTAAGGATACCGGTATCGGAATGGAAATCGTTGACGGTACAGGAAATGATCCTGCAGCATATGGCTTTGCAATCTTCAATGCAGACAATCAGGAATTAATTGATATGTTCAACAAGGGTCTTGCTAACATCAAGGCTAACGGCACTTATGACGAAATCATCGCTAAGTATTTAGGCGAATAATAAAAAGGGTGAGGCAATATGGTTAAAATTATTACTGTCTACGGAAATATGCTTCTTACAGCAATGGGGCGTACCCTGCTGTTGGCATTCTTAGGTCTGGTTTTTGCATGTATACTGGGTATGATCTTTGGTCTGCTCAGCGTATTGAAAAATAAAGCGTGCAATATTATCTCGAATATCTTTGTATTTGTAATACGTGGTGTTCCGATGATTGTACTTGCGTTTTTCATATACTTCGGTATTCCTTATCTCATTAATACGATTTTGGGATTTGGAGGAGGCTTTACCTTATCGGCTCTGCAGGCAGGAACCATTTGTCTCGCTTTAAACTGTGGTGCTTATATGGCTGAAATCATCCGTGCCGGTATCCAGTCTGTGGATATCGGCCAGATGGAAGCCGGCAGATCACTCGGACTTCCGTACTGGAAGACGATGAGAAAGATCATTCTTCCACAGGCAATCCGTACCATGATTCCAAGTATTATTAACCAGTTCATCATCACGGTTAAGGATACTTCCATTCTGTCTGTTATCGGTTTCCCGGAACTCGTTCTGGCAGCCAAGCAGGTACAGGCAAATACATTCAAGGCGTTTGAAACATGGGCAATTGTCGGTATCATGTATCTGATCGTGATTACGATTCTTTCCTATTTGGCTAAGCTCGTAGAGAGGAGGATGAACCGTGGAATCAACAGATAAGAAAATCAAAATTAAAGTGGATAAGCTCCGTAAATGCTTCGGAGATCTTGAAGTGCTGAAGGATATCTCTACAGAAATTACAGAAGGAGAGGTAGTGGTTATTCTTGGACCCTCCGGTTCCGGTAAATCGACCTTTCTCCGCTGTCTGAACCGTCTTGAGGACGCAACGGCAGGAACGATTATTGTAGATGATATTGATATTACAGCAAAGAAAGTAAACATGAATAAGGTGCGTGAGAACATCGGAATGGTATTCCAGCACTTCAATCTGTTTAATAATATGAATGTTCTGGACAATCTGATGCTTGCTCCGCTGGAATTAAAGAAAGCGGATAAGAAGGAAGCAAGAGCCCGTGCAGAAGAAATGCTTAAGAGAGTCGATCTTCTGGAAAAGGCAGATTCCTATCCGTCCCAGCTTTCCGGTGGACAGAAGCAGCGTGTTGCCATCGCAAGAGCGCTCTGCATGAAGCCGGATATCATGCTTTTTGATGAACCGACCTCTGCGCTGGATCCGGAAATGGTTGGTGAGGTATTGGCTGTTATGAAGCAGCTTGCCGCAGATGGTATGACCATGGTGATTGTAACGCATGAGATTGGATTTGCAAGAGAGGTTGCTGACCGCGTCATCTTTATGGACGGCGGCTATATTGTAGAAGAAGGAACTCCACAGGAAGTGATTTTAAATCCGAAGGAGCCGAGAACCATCAGCTTCTTAAATAAGGTGCTTTAAGGGCAAAGCAGGAGGACAAAAATGGAAAAATATGCAATTACCATTTCCCGACAGTTTGCTTCTATGGGAAGATCAATTGCACAGGAACTGGCAGAACAGCTTCACATTGAATTCCTGGACAGAGATATTGTAGATGAAACGGCAAAGCGTATGAATGCTTCCATTCGTCAGATCAGTGATGAAGAGGAGGGTATCAGCTCCAGGTTTTCTTACCGGATGTACCCGTTAGGACTTGGTGTTCCGGCAGTGAAGGACGAGCTTTTTAAGGTGCAGCAGAGCATTATTCAGGATTTTGCCAAGAAGGAATCCTGCATTATCGTAGGCCGCTGTGGTGGTTACTGTCTCCGCAATGAGAAGAATCTTCTTAAGGTATATCTTTATGCTCCCTATGAGGTACGTCTGAAGAACTGTGTGGAACGGCTTGGCATGACCGAGAAGGAAGCAGTTAAAACGATTTCTGCGGTAGACAAGGCAAGAGAGAGCTATCACAAGAGATATATTCCGGGTTACCAGAATGCAACCTTGGACAGTGATCTGTGTATTAATACCGGAAGCTATACCGTAGAGCAGGTGGCGGCTCTGATTCAGGATGCAGCAAAGAACAAATTTGGTTTCGATGTCGTTCAGGGATAAATAAAGCTAAATAAATTTGAAAAATCTGGAAAATATTTTGAAAATGATTACAAAAATAATTCATAAAAATATTTTGAAAATGTTTCGAAACGCTTGACAAAATTTGTTTCATATAATAAAATATTATTTGTTGTCGGATATAACAACGAAGAAATGTGCGCTTAGCTCAGCTGGATAGAGCGTTTGGCTACGGACCAAAAGGTCGGGGGTTCGAATCCTCTAGCGCACGCTGTAAAACAAAAAGGAGATGCAGAAGCATCTCTTTTTTTGTTTTAGAAGCGGGCGCGGATGATACGAACCCGGGTTCGTATCTCCGCTCCGCTCCGGTCGGCGCAAGACCAAGATCCCCCGGATCTTGTGCGGTCTCTAGAGCACGTGATTGGTAAAGCCCAGCGATTTGGATATCTTGTATAAAAACTGATGTAAAACAGAATCCACATCATATCATCTGCAAAATGAGTGTTTTGAAGTTTAAAATGAATTTTAAACATCTTTCTTGTTTAAAGTTAGATTTGCTGTTATAATAAGTGATAAAGGAGGGCATATACCATGAAACTTTTGCATGTAATTGCAAATAACTTTAAAAATTGTAATGACTCTTTCGAGATAGATTTTGTTTCGAAGTCCAAAAAGACTGCTGAAGATAAAGAATACGAGCTGCAAGAGATTGCGGATGACCTTCACGTTTATAATACAATGGCCTTTATCGGAAAAAATGCTTCCGGGAAAACCACCGCAGTTGAACTTCTTGATGCATGCTATTCTATTCTGGGTGATTTCCGCCTGGATGGGAAGCCATACAGCTATGAAAATGTTGAATTATGCATAGATTTTTATCACGATGGATTTATTTACCGCTATGAAACCATTTTAAAAAACGCAGACAGTATTGCTTCCAAGGCGATTTTTATGAAACAGCGACTTCGCAAAAAGAAATACTATAAGAGCAAAGTAAAGGCTCTCTATAATGACGAAGATTTTGTTGATGTAGAAATAACCGGTGAACTTCCCGAAGATACCTCCATTCTTTTCTTTGTTTTAAAAAAGAAAGAAACAAGGGCAGTTTATTTTGACAGTTTTGGAAATGGTGCCGACACCTATCGGCTCATCTTTGCAACCCTGAAAGATTACCATATTCGCCCGGCGCTTTTAGTAAAGGTTATCTCCATATTTGACGAAAACATCCACGATCTTCAAATGCTGGATGATCACAACTTTAAACTTTCTTTCTGCAACGAAACAAGAACTGTTTCTGACAAGGAACTGATTTATATGCTGTCAAGCGGCACTACCAAAGGGATGCTTCTATATATTTTGATGGCTGCATCTCTCCAGCAGGGATTCGATTTAATTATTGATGAGATCGAAAATCATTTTCACAAAACGCTGGTCGAGAACATGATCAGTCTCTATAAGGACAAAAACGTTAACAGAAATAATGCAACACTTATCTTCACGACACACTATTGCGAGCTTTTGGATCTTTTTAACCGGCAGGATAATATCTATATTGCCAAGTCCAACGATAAGGTTTATCTTACCAATATGTACGATGGATTCAATATCAGATCGGAATTGCTAAAAAGCAGGCAGTTTTATAATAACGTATTCCGAACCGCTGTCAATTACGATGAACTGATGCAGCTTAAAAAGGAGTTGAAAGTATGGAAAAACTCCTGATCATGTGCGAAGGTCCAAACGAGAAAGAAATCATAAAAATTCTTCTTGAAAATGATCTTCTAAAATTTACTGAAGATGATCTGCTCGGATTAACACCTTACCACGCAAGGCAAATAAAGAGCTCCGGACAGGTAAAAACGGAATTGAATATCTATCCAGGTCAGGTACGGATCCTCAGAATCGGTGATAAGCAAAGTGATAAGCTTGTCATTCCATCGGAGTATAAAGACAAAATACTTTCCGTGGATAAATATTGCACAAAGCCAGAGTTAGAAATGCTTTTTATTCTGGCTGAAAACCTTGAACAAGACTTCGAAAAACTAAAATCTTCGATGAAGGCAAAAACCTTTGCCAAAGAACATATATACCTCGGAAAAAGAAGCTATGATAACAGTACGGCCTTCTACACGGAATATTTCGGGGAAAATCCAAAACTTCTTGTAGACTGTATCAAAAAATACCACAAGCATAATGGTTCCCATAATAAAGACGAGCATTATCTGGACGAACTTCTTAAATAATTAAATATGAACATCTACTGAAAGGAAGAGAAGATTCTCTAAAGAAACTGCTCTTCCTTTTGACGCTTTACACCTGCTTAATTACCACAAGATCATTTATCCATTTGTACACCGATTGAACCGACTGATAGAGCGAAGAGAAAATGGCATGATAAGGAGTGTTACCAGCATTCTCTGCATCCTCTAACGCACGGATTTAGTTTCTTTCTGCTTTTTTAATAATCTCATAATAAGTCCGCAAATACGGGGAAACAATATTGTGAGAAAAGAAAATTAGGAGGAAAAACAATGGATAATAAGATGTTTTGCTATCAGTGTGAGCAGACGGCAGGATGCGGCGGCTGTACGGGAGCTGCAGGTGTATGTGGAAAGACTGCGGATGTGGCGAAGCTTCAGGATGAACTGACTGGTGCACTGGTGGCTTTGGCGCGTGGAATCCATGAGGCACCGGAGGTAGGTACGGATACATGGCGGATGATGATTGAAGGGCTGTTTGCGACAGTTACCAATGTGGATTTCAATGAAAAGACTCTGCGCAAACGGATTGCTCAGGTGCATAAGGAGACGGAAAGGCTTTGCGGACAGGGTGATGATTACTCTATGGAGAATGTCTGGAATGCACAGGAGGATATCCGAAGCCTCAAATCCCTCATTCTTTTCGGTGTGCGCGGCATGGCTGCTTATACGCATCATTCACTGGTACTGGGCTATACGGACGAAGAAGTGAACCGGTTCTTTGCAAGAGCCCTCTATGTAGTAGGAGAGGACTGGGGGATGGATCAGCTTTTACCTGTTGTCATGGAGGTAGGAGAGAAAAATTTGAAATGCATGGCACTTCTGGATAAGGCGAACACCGAAAGCTATGGGACACCCGTACCGGTCACGGTTCCGTTGACCGTGGAAAAGGGACCGTTTATCGTTATTTCCGGTCATGATTTGCACGATCTGAAGCTCCTTTTAGAGCAGACCGAGGGCAAGGGGATCAATATCTATACTCACGGTGAAATGCTTCCTGCACATGGCTATCCGGAGCTGAAAAAATACTCCCATCTGAAGGGAAACTTCGGTACGGCATGGCAGAACCAGCAGAAGGAATTTTTGGATATTCCCGCTCCGGTGCTGTTTACAACCAACTGTCTTATGCCGCCGAAGAAAAACTATGCGGACCGTGTATTCACAACAGCGGTGGTATCTTATCCAGAGATGATCCATATTGGGGAGGATAAGGATTTTACCCCGGTCATTGAAAAAGCGTTGGAGCTTGGTGGATATCCGGAGGACAAGGCATTTACCGGTATCAACGGTGGCAGCACAGTCACGACCGGATTTGCACATGGAACCGTGCTTGGCGTGGCTGATCAGGTTATTGAGGCGGTAAAGAACGGCAAGATCCGGCATTTCTTTCTGGTTGGCGGCTGTGATGGAGCACGTCCCGGTCGTAACTACTATACGGAGTTTGTAAAGCTGACGCCTCCGGACACCGTGGTGCTGACCCTTGCCTGTGGCAAATATCGTTTCAATGACCTGGATCTTGGAACAATTGAAGGGCTGCCTAGGCTAATGGATATCGGACAATGCAATGATGCGTATAGTGCCATCCAGATTGCTCTTGCGCTTGCCGATGCATTTGGCTGTAGTGTGAATGAGCTGCCGTTGTCCATGGTGCTTTCCTGGTACGAGCAGAAAGCAGTGTGTATTCTGTTGACGCTGCTGTATCTGGGGATCAAAAACATCCGTCTCGGTCCTACCCTGCCGGCATTTATCTCAACTAATGTACTCAACTACCTTGTAGAAAATTATGGAATTGCGCCGATCACCACGCCGGAGGAAGACTTGAAGCAGATTCTCCAATAATTATTTTTACAGATAAATAAAAGAAACGGTATAGATAAAAGTATACCGTTTCTTACCTGCATTATAATATTTCAATAATAAACATATATAAGTGCGTTTTCAAATTATTACTAACTTAGACGATTCAAATTTTCCAATTTCCGAATCTTTAATTTGTCAAATATGGTTTTGTGCTTTTTACCATACAAACGCCATAGTTCATTTGAGCGTTCTTTTTTACTCATATGTTTCACTTTTTTCTTTTTGCTATCTGCTTTATCTTCATACATGTATTCACGATCTATTAACCCCATAAAACGATCCCCCTGTAAATCTGCTTGAAAATTTGTACCTCATTATAACATTTCCGGGAAATTATAGCAACGAACAAGAGGGGAAATGAACAAGAAAGGTAACAAAAGCAATTATATAGGAGAAATTACGAAGTGTGAGAAAGGCTTTTCATTTAATTGAATATTGTAATATAATAAAGAGCGTAGTGTCATGTAAAAATGCAAATAAAAGAGATGAATGAAAAAGGAAAAAGACGTGAATAAAAAGATGAATTCAGAAGCACAGCTTACGACATTTGAAGCAATCAGCATGATCGTGGGAAACAGTATCGGGACGGGAATTATTGCAGTTCCCTATCTGGCTGTCCGGAACAGCATGTGGGATGTTGTGTGGATGGTTGCTTTTGCCTATATTGTGAATGTGATTCTGCATCTGATTATTGCAGAGCTTTCCTATAATAATGGTGGTGTCCAGCTTGTGAAAAGCTTCGAGGGAGAACTGTTCCATGGAAAGATGAAGAAGATTTTCAGCTGGATCATGTTTGTGGTCTATGGTCTGGCCATTATGGTGGGCGTCAGTGGAAATATCAACGGTGGAGCACAGATTTTCGTGAACTGGTTCGGACTTCCGCTGTGGGCGGCACAGCTTATTTATTATCTCATAGCCGGCAGTGTTGTGTTTATGGGAATGAAAGCGGTGGGAATTGCACAGAAATATTCGGTGGCTCTTTTACTGGTCATCGTGGCGGTGATGACCGCGGGAACATTCCTGCATCCGCGGAACACCCTGTATACGGCCCCTTTTCATATCAATAACCTGCTGGCTCTTTACAGTATGGTTGTATTTGCAACCTCTGCAAATCAGGCAGTAATTCAGGTGGTAAAGGGCTTAAACGGTGATTCGAAGAGGATCCGGAAGACGATCTTCACAGGCTTTGGCCTGTCTTCTCTTTTTGTCCTCGTTGTAACGCTGACCGTCCTGCTTGGGACGAAGGGAGCCGTGGATAAAGAGCTTGCTTATATGCAGCTTGGGGAAAGCATCGGAGGATGGGCACTCATTCTTGCCGGAATCTTTTCCCTGTTTGCCCTGCTTACAACATTCTGGTCAAACACACTGGCACTCCGGGATGTGGTGCATGAGCAGGTCGGAACCGGTAACCGGGTAAGCTGGCTGATTGCAACCGTTCCCTGTATTTTGTTTGCTGTTTTCGGAGTGAGCAGCTTTATTGTGCTTACAAGAATCATGAGCGGTGTTGTGGTTTTAGTAAGTATTATGCTGGTTCTTACCTATGGAAAGTCGAGGAAAAAGGTGGGAAGCAGCCCGATCTGCGGTATTTTCGGAACAGTTCCGTTTCAGGTGCTGATGATGGTTTCTACGATCGTCTCTGCGGTTGGCGCAATGCTGCCGTTGAAATGAAAGCTTAGAAACCGCTGCTAACGCAGCTCAAGTTTTAC
>FR902890.1:16253-18531 GCA_000438155.1 Firmicutes bacterium CAG:95 | reverse complement strand
TCATTTCTGCATGGCTGAACTGTTACAAAATAAATAATGCATGAAATCCTGCATTTCTATCGACAAATTATTCATTTTATTGACAGATTCCTCACCGATACATCCTGATTTTCTCTGAAACAGCGGAAATACGCGACTCAAACTGTTCATAGAAAGATGCAGCTCCCATCTCATATTGATTTACATAAAACTCATTTAATACCAGCATATTCAAATTCCGGACAATTTCTTCATTCTCCGTATGGGTAATGATCTCCTGTACTTCTTTCAGAAAATTATGCCAGCTCCGGATATAATTTTCATAAACCGACAGCTCCGGAATACCGAGCCACTTTTTAATTTTCACCTTGGAGCGGTTCGGGTAAACACACTCATGAATCTGACAGAAATACTTGAAATCGCCACCCTCATAAATTCTTCCGAGTGGAAACAATCTGCAGAAGCCCGGACGAAACTCATGGATGCTGCAACGTCCTTCTGAATTCAGGAATCCGCATTGCAGAGTCCCTTCCTGCATTTTGAGATTCGGCTGGATGATTCCGTCTACCACATGAAGCTCGATCTTTCCCTGCATGAGTTCTGCAAACGATGTATGTAAGCCCTTTTCCAACTGATACAGATCATAAGGATCCAGAATAATGGACTCCCCCATATCGTGACAGCAGGCGGAACACCCCTTACATTCCTGACACTCGATCCGCACCATATCATTGGCTGTATATAATTTTCCATCTGAAATTTCTGAAAGATCAATCTCCCGCAGCATGTGCTTCTCCTACATATTATAAAGTGATGTCGGGGTCAAGAGCCCCCGACTTTGATACCTACGGATTGCTATGAAATACCGTTACAGGGTATCCGGGAAACACATCATCTGCCTGGCAGACGCCTGCTGTTCCTTACCTTCACAGCCGCGATACAATACCTGTTATTCATCAGGATTCCAATAACCCTTTGTTTTCCTGCTTCATCAGGTCTGCTACCGAAATATCATCGAGATAATCATTAATCATCTCATCGAGCTTAATCCACATGGGAAGTGTCCGGCATTCATCTGCACGTTCACAGGGATCTGAACCACATTCCAGACAGGATACCGGAGCAAGCGTCCCCTCTGTAAGCCGCAGGACATCTCCGATTTTGTAGTCCGCAGGCTCCCTGCTTAAACGGTAGCCGCCTCCTTTGCCATGGATTCCTTCCACCATTCCTGCTTTCGAAAGCAGAGTCATGATGCTCTCACTGTATTTCTGTGATATATGTTGTCTTACTGCAATTTCCTTTAAGGGAATATATTCACTGGTATTCTGCTCTGCCAGATCTACTAAAACCCGGAGTGCATACCTTCCTCGCGTGGAGATCAGCATAAAATATCACCCATCCTTCTCACAATTATTCTGCAAATAAAGGAGTAGAAAGATACCGGTCTCCTGTATCCGGAAGCAGAACAACAATATTCCTGCCTTCATTCTCCGGGCGCTTTGCCACTTCCAATGCTGCCCACACGGCTGCTCCGGAAGAAATACCCACCAGTACACCTTCACTTGTTCCGATCTTCTTACCAAGTGCAAACGCATCCTCGTTTGCAACAGGGATGATTTCATCATAAATTGTAGTATCCAGAATTTCCGGTACAAATCCGGCACCGATACCCTGAATCTTATGAGCTCCTGCCACACCGGTAGATAGTACGGCACTTGTTGCCGGCTCTACTGCAACAACCTTCACAGCAGGATTCTTTTCCTTTAAATATTTACCAACACCTGTTACCGTGCCACCTGTGCCGACGCCTGCTACAAAGTAATCCACCTTGCCTTCGGTATCCTCCCAGATTTCCGGTCCGGTTGTCTCATAATGCGCTTTCGGATTGGACGGATTCACAAACTGCCCGGGAATAAAGCTGTTCGGGATCTCTTCTGCAAGCTCGTTTGCCTTTGCAATTGCACCCTTCATTCCCTTCGCACCCTCAGACAATACCAGCTCTGCACCATACGCCTTCATTAACTGTCTGCGCTCCACGGACATCGTATCCGGCATAACAATAATAATACGGTAGCCTCTTGCTGCTGCTACAGATGCAAGACCAATACCGGTATTTCCGGAAGTCGGCTCGATAATTACAGAATCCTTCGTTAATTTTCCTTCCTTCTCCGCGTCGTCCAGCATCATCTTCGCTACACGATCCTTAACGGAGCCTGCCGGATTAAAGTACTCCAGCTTCGCATAAAGCTTTGCCTTTAATCCATATTCCTGTTCCAGATGTGTTAACTCAAGTAATGGT
>FR902890.1:6951-16221 GCA_000438155.1 Firmicutes bacterium CAG:95 | reverse complement strand
GATCAACTGATCTGCGGATGTATAAATCTTAGCCATTTCAATTCCTCCCTTTTCTGACTGATGTCAAAAGATAAGTATTCTCACTGATTGTTTGCAGTATACTTCCTTTTACCTACCTTGTCAATAGGTAAATAATTTTAATTCAATACATCCACATATTCCTTATAAACATATGCCTCACTTCCATCACTTAAACGAATATGATACCACGAATCTCCGACAAGCTCATAATACTCATAAACCTCACCTGTCTTCGCCACACCAAGAATACTGGAATTCTCTGTACTTGGCTGGTTTCTCATATTGACATTCTTAATAATCTGAAGCTTTCCTGCAACTTTCCCCGGAGTATTTTCTCCTGTATTCTCTCCGGCATTTCCATTGCTTTCCCGGGTTGGCTCAGAAACCGTTGTATCTCCTATATTACCGAAATCAAAATGCAGCTTCTTCTTAAGAATGATTCCACCACCAATCACAATCACGATCAGTACAACAATTCCAAGGATCATCGTTACCCTGGTCAGATCAAATCCACCGGAAGCTTCTTCATCGTTTAGGTCGTCATCCTCGTAACCGTCCCCGTCATAATCCGTATCTTCGTAACCGGTATCCTCATAGCAATCTTCTTCATGACCATAATTACAGGATGGCGCATTTCTTCTACGGGATACTTTCTGACAGTCTGTTCTCTTCTGCTCTGCCGGTTCTTCCCCACTGTCAGCATCTTCCTGTGACTGCTCATAAATCCGTCCTTCCCGCACGGCTTCCACTACCCGGGAAGGGCGCTCCCTCATAACGGGTGCCGGAATTTCTTCCGGTTCTTTCCCTTCCACTTCATTCCCTTCCAGGTTTTTTTCTTCCTTCCTTTCAGTGTTCCTTGCTGTCTCCGGATTCTCTTCCTCCGGATATTCCGGCTTTTCTCCCCGTCTTTCCCGTTCCAGCCTTGCTTCTGCCTCACTGAAATCCCGCTTCACCACAGCCTGCTCTGCTTCCATAATAATGCTTTTCTCAATCACATCAAATGGAATATCAATCGTCTTCTGTGGAGTAACCGGAATCTCCTCATCGTGAGGCTCGGTATCTTCATTATTAACCGCAGCTCCGCATTTGTGGCAGAATTTCGTTCCTTCTCTCAAAATCTCGCCACAAACCGGACATCTTGCCGGTTCTCCAACCTTCTGTCCGCATTTCACACAAAAGGTATCTGTATCTAAAAGTTCCGCTCCGCATCTTTGACACTTCATAACTTCTCTCCTCCGTACTATTGTCTCTATTATCTACCAAATCTCGGATTTTGTCTACCGACAAACAGGGATTCATTTCTTATACTTTTATTAAAAAACAATTGTAACTATTCAACATATGTGAAGGAGGAGCTTATTATGCTTCAGCATCTTGAGAAGAAAAATGTCACTATGCTTCCCGGTTTATTCCGTGAAAGAATGCTTGTAAACCGTAACTATCTTCTGGAACTGGGTACACAGGAATTATTACAGAACTACTATCTGGAGGCAGGAATCGTTATGCCGGATCTTCAGGTTCTCGAAAAACCGGAAACTGCAAAGCTTCACTGGGGATGGGAGGCTCCTACCTGTCAGCTCCGCGGCCATTTCTTAGGTCACTGGCTTTCCGCAGCTTCTTCATTAATTGCATCCGAAAATGATGCCGCTTTAAAGGCAAAGCTTGACGAAATCATCAGCGAGCTTGCCAGATGTCAGGAATTAAACGGCGGAGAATGGATCGGACCTTTCCCGGAGAAGTACTTTACCCGTCTGGAAAAGGAGCTCGATATATGGTCTCCCCAGTATGTCATGCATAAATTAATCATGGGACTTACCCATGCTTATCTCTACGCCGATAATGAACAGGCTCTTACCATTGTCCGTCATCTGGCTGACTGGTATATCCGTTGGACCGAAAAGGTACAGTCCACCAACCCGCACGCTGTCTACAGCGGTGAGGAATCCGGTATGCTGGAAATGTGGGCACAGCTTTTTGAAACCACGAAGGATCCGGTTTATGAAACACTGGCTTCCCGTTACAGCAATCCGAGCCTTTTCCATAATCTGTCAGAGGGAAAGGATGCTTTAACCAACTGCCACACCAACTCCAGCATCCCGTGGGCACATGGTGCTGCCAGAATGTATGAAGTAACCGGAGATGAGAAGTATAAGACCATCGTAGAGCTTTTTTGGAAATGTGCCGTTACCGACCGCGGTTATTTCTGCACCGGAAGTGCCAACTCCGGAGAATTCTGGGTACCGCCTTTCCTTTCCGGCCAGTACTTAAACGACCGCGACCAGGAATTCTGTACCGTATATAATATGGTGCGTCTGGCTTCCTATCTGTATCGCTGGACCGGTGACAGGCAGTATGGCGACTACATTGAACGCGCCCTTTACAACGGCTTCCTTGCACAGCAGAATGCACAGACCGGCATGCCGACCTACTTCCTGCCTTTGAGCGCAGGCGGTCATAAGAAATGGGGCACCAAACGCCACGACTTCTGGTGCTGCCATGGAACCATGGTGCAGGCACAGACCCTGTATCCGGACCTCATTTACTATGAGGATCCTGAACAGAACGAGCTTCTGATAAGCCAGTACATTCCTTCCATTGCAAAATGGGATTGCCATGGACAGCTCATTGAGGTTTCCCAGGATACCAATATGAAGCATTACAACGATCAGGCATTCTTCGATGAGAAGGATCAGGGACAGAGCTCCAGATGGCAGTTACAGTTCAAGGTAAAGGCTTCCGCCCCTACCGTATTCACTCTCTGCTTACGTGTGCCCGCATGGGTTAAGGGTGCACCGGTTGTCAGTGTAAACGGTGAAGCGCTCACCAATCCTGTGATAGAAGATGGCTGCCTGAAAATCCAGAAAACATGGAAAGACGACACCATTGATTTATTCCTTGCGCCTGCTCTTTCCTATGTGTCATTACCGGATCAACCGGAGAAATCCGCAATCATGGAAGGACCTGTTGTTCTTGCCGGTATGTGCGAAAAGGATCACGGACTTTATACCAATGGTGAAACTCCGGAGGATGCACTTTACGCACAGTCCGAGCATATGTACAGTGTCTTCCCCTGGAAGCAGAGTACTTATCTCACGAAAAAGCAGCCGGAAAACTTTACCTTCCGACCGCTCTATGAAATCGATGAGGAAACCTATACCGTATACTTCTCTTTAAAGAAGCCCTCGGATCTGTAATGGGATCTGTCATCTAATGATTGATAAATGATTTTTGAAACGCTGTCTTATAAGCGAGGGGAGTCATTCCCTCATGACGTTTGAAAATCCGCATAAAATATTTTTCATCCTGGAAGCCGCTGGAATATGCGGCTTCTTTGATGCTTACGTTTTCATTGACCATAAGACGCTTGGCAAGCTCGATCCGCATCTTATTGAGGTACTGCGTGATCGTCATGCCGGTCTGCTTCCGGAACAGTGAAGCAAAATAATCCGGATTATAGTGCAGATGCTGTGCCACCATGGCCGGGTCCATCTGCTTATGGCAGTTCATGGTAATGTAATCCATTGCCTCCCGGATTGCCTGCTGTACCTGTGGTTTCGCCGATTCGATCTGTCCTACCGGTTCTATG
The DNA here is from genome assembly GCA_000438155.1 of Firmicutes bacterium CAG:95. Taxonomy (GTDB): domain Bacteria; phylum Bacillota; class Clostridia; order Lachnospirales; family Lachnospiraceae; genus Suilimivivens. The sequence continues at coordinate 12,614 of FR902890.1, read as the reverse complement.
GCTTCTCCCTTATGACTTTCTCTGCTCATTTCCAGGGTAAGCTCCATCAAAAGAGTGCTGCAGCAATAATCAAGCATCTGTCCCTGCTCCTCCTGCCAGGTCCGTGACAGATCGAGAAGCTGCCGGAACAGTGTAGTCACACGCTGCGTAGCAGGAAGCGTTCCAAGCATCGGGAAGTGATAATAATTCCCCGGATTCTCCACTCCCTCTGCAGCCTGCTCCGAAAAATGCACCCAGAAATAAGACAGCTCTCCTTCGGACATTTTCCATCCCTCATGCTCTTCTCCGGCACGTAACAGGATATATTGACCAGATCGGACAATCACATTTTCTCCACCCACACGCAGGTACATCGTTCCCTTTAATACCACAATCAGAACGTGCAGTTCCATACTTCTTTTATAATGCAGGAAGCCGTCTGATGCACGTAGGTTTCCACAAATCTGATATTTAATTGGCTGATTCGTTCGTATTTCAAAATCATTCATATTTCATTGACCGGTTTTGTTTCTGTTTCAGAAATTGTGAGTAGCTATTAGATATTATAAGGAAGCCCGCTTTACCGGATAAAATGAGTAAAAACCCGTTCTTCCTTTTCCGGAAGGCCAAATTGCTCCCTGCCAAGTGCGATGCTCTTCATCAGAAAGCTCATGTTTCTTGCCAATACTCTCATGGTCTGCTTTCCTTCTTCATCCCAAACTGCCTCGCCCTTTTCTCTTCCATGAATGGAGTTCCAGTACTGGCTCGGTGCAACCGGCATATTGGAAATTGTGAAATATTTGTTCAGCTCATCAAATGTAGCCGAGCAGCCGCCTCTTCTGGCGCATGCCACACTCGCTCCAACCTTCATGGTTTTATCAAAATGAGTACTGTAGAACAGCCGGTCAAGAACTGCTATGAGAGTTGCATTGGCCGATGCATAATATACCGGGCTTGCTACAACCAGTCCGTCTGCCTCTTCAAACTTCGGTGCCAGCTCGTTCACCACATCATCGAAAACACACTTACCGTTCTTTCCACAGTAACCGCAGGCCATACAGCCACGAACCGCCTGATTGCCGACCTGTACCGTTTCGACTTCAATTCCTTCCTGCGAAAATACCTGTTCCATCTCCTTAAGCGCAATGCCTGTGTTACCGTCCACTCTGGGACTTCCGTTGATCATTAATACCTTCATAAACCTGTTCCTCCTGATCTCTTATTCCTGATTTTACTCTTAATTTCTTACTTTTATATTTGTAACTATTCAGAGCCATGCATGCAGAATAGTAATTTTAAAGTGGTTTTACAGACGGGCACTGATTAGTTGCAATATATCTGAATCTTATCTATCTCTCCAAGTGATCAGTCCGTTTTCTTACATAAAAGCTCATGCATAATCACCATAAGCACTAATATGATAAGAAGATAAACCGGCAGCAACGCTACCGTAATATGATTGGCAATCAATCCGAATACCGGCGGCATCAGACAGGTTCCCACATAGGCACATGCCATCTGGATTCCGATAATCGCCTGGGACTTATCGGCACCAAAGTGTGCAGGCGTCGAATGGATCACGCAAGGGTACACCGGTGCACATCCCAGTCCGATCAATATGAGGCCTGTGAGGGATAAGCTCTGCCCAAACGGCAGAAGCATCACTAATACACCGATTCCAATAATCACTTCACCAAGCCGGATCATCTGTACATCATTGAGCTTCATGGTAAGAAATCCACTTAGTGCTCGTCCCACAGTAATTCCGAGATAAAACATACTTGCAAAGGAAGCTGCTGTATCTGCGGAAACTCCTTTATGTAAGGTGAGGTAACTGCTCGCCCACAGTCCTGTTGTCTGCTCCAGGGCACAATAGCAGAAAAAGCAGACCAGTATTTCCCTTGCTCCGGCAAGCTGCAGTACTTCACGTATGGAAAGAGCTTTTACATTCTGTACCTTTCCATCCTGCAGCACCTCCGCCGGTCTTTGCTTCCAAAGAGGCAGACTGCAGAGCAGAATTGCAGTCAGAACGATCTGCAAAACAGCGATGATATGGTATCCGGAGTTCCATCCCCAGCCCGCAGTCAGGGCATATCCCATAATATAGGGACCTGCCGATGCTCCGATACCCCACATGCAATGCAGCCAGCTCATGTGCCGGCTCTCATAATGAAGCGCTACATAATTATTTAAGGAAGCATCCACGCTTCCCGCACCAAGTCCATATGGAATCGCCCACAGGCAAAGCATCCCAAAGGAATGACTGGTGGCAAAACCAAACAATGCCATCGCTGTCATTAAGACACTGAGTGCCGTAACCTTTCCGGTTCCAAGCTTTTTGGTCAGCCGGTCGCTCTGCAGGCTCGAAACTATCGTACCCAGCGCTATAATCATCGAAATAATTCCTGCATAGGATACCGGTACGTCAAACTGCGGATACATGGACGGCCACGCTGCTCCCAACAGTGCATCCGGCAGCCCCAGGCTGATAAATGCCAGATAAATAATTGCTAATAATAAATGAACCATGATGGATACTCCTTCTTTTGTCTAAACTCTAAAATGATCCACTGGATCATTTTCTCATATGCATGGCAACTAAAATCCACCATTCTGATATGCTCTTGCAATTACATAAGACGGCTCGTAAAATGCACTGCAATTATAATTGTCAATCACCTCACAGATTGGATTATTATACACCTTTACAATTCCATCCACCTCTGTTTCATCCGGATGCATCGTCATTGTAATCAATCTCTGATATACCTTTCCCATCTGTAATGCACTTGGAACGACCGTTGCCAGTTCTTTATCCACATCCGTAACATCTACATCTCCGGAAACCAAATGATAATCGTGGATCCAATCCTCCTCAACCTTTAACGGATTCTCACAGTGCAAAACATTCGCGCAGCTTAACAGATGGTACAACTCCTCTTTTCCTATCGCGTTGACCACATATTGGTTTTTCTGCTTGAGATGTCTCGCCACCCGCTCAATCATATAGCAGATAAAATATAAATCATTTTCTGTGATTTCTTCCTCTTCAAAATATTTATTTTTCATAAAATATCACTCCCTTCGAAGTGTATGGTTTCAAGCGCACGTTCTGTACAGAATACAATTTGATGCGTCGGATACTTAAATTTCACAAGTTCCCAAAAGGCAGCTTTCGAAATTTTTCCTGCCATATAATCTTCCACGTAATCCCAGATCTGGTCATCTGCCATAGGTCCTTCTACAATATCATAATCATGTTCTATTCCACTTCGGCATTCTACAACAAATTGAAGCCATTCTTCTGTCATTTCTGAAAATTGGCATATTTTTAATTGAGCATTTGAAGTGTACTGATAGCGGCTGACTATCGAATCTCCGTGCCGTGTCAAGGCCCAGCGTTTGGCCTGTTTTTCTATATTGGTACAATAAAATCCATATCCGAAGTCTTTATAATGTCCATTAACCAGAATTCTTGGGTTTTCTACGGCAGTATTGCTGCCGTGATAGATGAGCATATTATGCATAAATCCGATCTCCATAATTATACAATATAAAACTTTTTTCTAATTTTTTAGAGGAAACATAACTACTAATTACCATCTATTAATCCATACATTTCCAATAAGGTATCTATTGTAATATCTATTCCGACCTTAACTAAAGCTTCTTTTCTCTGTTTGAACAGCTTTTTGATAATTTTTTCTGGATCAACACCGTAATGAATCTCATTATGGCATCTGCTACATAAGCAAATTATATTTTCTTCTATATCTATGGAATCGATAAACTGGCGTTGAAATTCCATAGGAATCAAGTGATGTGCTTCCATATATGGCTTATTGGTTTTTCGACTGATAAAAGACTCATGTTCTTTATCATATTCGCATTCATAATTAGCTTTTTGTAATGCACTACCTGCAATATTTCTATCTCGTCTATAGGAACCTTTGGGGGAGTAAATTATGTCTTGACCTTCTTCTCCATTCTGTATTTCTCTCTGCCATTCATAATCTTGTATTTGTTGTTCTTTTAAATTCTCTTTTTCCAAATTAATAACTTTAAATTCTTCATATTTATCAAAAAATTTTGTTAGTTTATCTTCTCCTCCCCTTCCATTCATTTCCTCGGTGCTCGGATAATATCCATTATTTGCATATTTGCACGCTTCGCGTCTCAAATTTCGTGCTCCTATATATTTTCCTTTCCAGTAAACAAATATTTTCGGCTTCTGGTTCATGTTATTGTACTTCTTCCCAGCTTTATAGTCTGGAGATATAATTTCATCTGCCGCCTTCGCAATGTGTTCTGATGTTATCAATTTCTCACGTTCTGCCATACTCTTTTTTTCCATATTTACTTCTCCCTGATATTCCAATCCAGTATACTCTTTAAAATATAGTTCGACATTTCCGAAATCGGCATATTGAACTGGTCATCATCAAATAACAAACTTACCGCAAATAAATTTGCTTCATATTCTGTATTGGTAAATACATTCTTTTCGTTAACCGAGAAATGATTCATCCCTTCTTCATGCAGCAAAGCATGTCCCAGCTCGTGTGCACATAATACCATTCTGGACTTTTTATCATACGCTGCATTCAACATAATCATGGTTGGATAAGCTTCCATTTTAACAGTAAACGCTTTCCGTGACACATCTGTGTGAAACCCATCCACCACCCGGATTCCAAAATGCTCTGCCAGTTTATATGGATTTTGCGTATGATATTCTCTCCGCAATTCACGTGCGTACCGTATAATATCCTCTTTTGTCCGCATTTACTATTCCCCATCACTTATATTTATAACTAACCAGTTTCAACTGCTGCAAAATTTCATTGGCAAATTCCATGATTTTCCTATCATCCAACTTATCCAGATCATAGCCTCCATAGGCTGCGAGGGTCGGTAATTTCAAGATAAATTCCATCGCTTCCTGTGGGCTTCCGAAGTTTTCTGGCAATATCGTATCTTCATCTACCTCATTTCCCATTAATCTGGTTGGCGTTGTCTGCAGGATACGACATAGACTGTCAAATACATGAACCGGAATCTTTTCAATACTGGAATCCTCGTAACGATATACGGTAGATACTGAAACCCCCAGTTCTTTGGCAACAAAGTCCACGCTGATTCCTAATTCTTTTCTTCTTTTCTTAATTCGTTCTCCTAATTCCATCTTCCCATTCCTCATATTCAACCATTAAGCAAAGCCTTCTACCCTGCAAATCATATCTGATTACAGGCACATTATAAAACTTTTTTCGCATTATCGCAACATATTAATCTTGCATTTTTGCAATTTTTGTATTGACACATCATCAGATGTCCTGTATAACTTATTTATAAATTTGCATTTATGCAATTATTGTTTTGCATGAGTGCATTATGATAATCCAAAAAAATGACATTTCAAAGGAGATTAAGATTACTATGATTGAGGTCAAAAACACAAGTACAATCAATCCAAAGATTCTGGTGATCGGTATTGGAGGCGGAGGAAACAATGCAGTGAATCGTATGGTAAACAGCAATACTTGTTCTGACTCACTGGAATACGTAGCAATCAATACAGATCAAATGGTCTTAAACAATTCCCAGGCAGCACAAACTCTGACAATTGGTCCAAAGCTTACCGGCGGCTTCGGGGTCGGGGGGGGATCAGGGGGCAGGGGCGG
>FR902890.1:0-6898 GCA_000438155.1 Firmicutes bacterium CAG:95 | reverse complement strand
ATTCCCCCCGCCGGGGGTACAATGTCTTTCTTCCGACCGCCGGCATGGGTGGTGGAACCGGTACCGGTGCCACTCCTGTTATAGCCCGCTTATGTAAAGAAATGAACATTTTATCCATTGCCGTCGTAACAAAACCTTTTTCCTTCGAAGGCTGCAAGAAGGAAAAATCTGCAGAAGCCGGAATTGAGAAATTAACCGAACAAATCGACACTCTCTTCGTCATTCCAAACAACCGGCTTTTTACAAATACTGATAAAAATCTGACGGTAGCGGAAGCTTTTGAGCTTGCAGATTCCGTACTAAAAAATACGATAGAAGCGATTACTAATATCATCAATAATTGCGGATTAATTAATCTGGATTTCAATGACCTGAAATCCGTTCTCGGTCATAAAGGATTGGGGCACATTGGCATTAGCCATGTGAACGATCGTAATGCTATTATGGATGCCATGAAAGAAGCAATCCACTCTCCTCTTTTAGAAACCGACCTGCAAGGTGCGTCCCACGTATTAATCAACTGCAGTGCAGGATTAAACCTCGTAGAGTTGAACACTGCAATCAGTTATGTGCAGGAAATTGTTGGTAATAATGCTGACATTATATGGGGAACCGTCTCAACAGATGAAAATCCGGATGACATTGCTGTTACTCTGATTGCGACCGGTTTTTCCACACCCACTGCAAAGGAACATCCTTCTATTCTGCCAAAGTATTCCGTTCCTCTGGATAAAGTTCCGGCAACGGCTTCCCTTCTTCCTCCGAAGCCACTGGAATCCAACATCCCTTTAAAGCCGATTATCATTCCGGATTTTATCAAAGGGAAAAAGTAGGCGTTCACTTTTTCAATTTTGTGATAAACTAATAGTATGATTGCTTTAAATCAACTACATTTTGATAAAATCAGGAATGACAGCTAAGGAACGATTACTATGAACAACATCACGAATTACTTTCAAAAACTCAAATCCAACTATCACAAAGAAACCTTAAAGACCACCATCGACATGGCGTGGCCGGCGATTGTGGAATCCTTTTTCGTGGCTTTTGCGGGGCTCATCGATTCCCTGATGGTAAGCTCACTTGGTTCCAGTTCCGTTGCAGCCGTAGGACTTACCACGCAGCCTAAATTACTAGGACTTGCGCTATTCTTTGCACTGAACGTGGCGATTTCCGCATTGGTTGCCAGAAGACGCGGGGAGCAGCGGCAGGACTCCGCCAATGAAATCCTCTACACGGCGGTCCTGTTTATTATCGTAGCTGCTGTCATTCTGAGCATCGGCTTCGTTGCCTTTGCCAGCCCGATTATGAACTTCTGCGGATCGACCGCCGATACCCATCCGGGGCCCCCCCCGCCGATACCCATGACGGGGCGGTTGCCTACTTCCGCATCATCATGGGCGGCATGATTTTTAACTGCATTCAGATGGGAATTAATTCTGCACAGAGAGGTGCGGGAAATACCAGAATTACCATGCGTACCAACGTAACCTCCAATGTCATCAACATCATTCTGAATTATCTGCTGATTAACGGTCACTTCGGCTTCCCGGCTCTGGGAATCCAGGGTGCTGCCCTTGCAACAGTTTCCGGAACGGTGGTGGCATGCATTATGAGCATTGCTTCTATTTTCAAAAAAGATAATTTTATCAGCATTCCTTATATTATGAGTCATAAAATCAAACCTACTTTTGCTGCATTCTTAAATCTCATTAAGGTTGGCTACAGTGTGTTCTTCGAACAGGTCCTCATGCGGATCGGCTTCATGCTGACTGCCATTATGGCCGCCGACCAGGGAACCGATGCGATGGCTGCCCATCAGGTTGGAATGAATATCATGGCACTGTCCTTCTCCTTCGGGGACGGTCTGCAATCCACAGCAGTTGCGCTGATCGGACGAAGCCTGGGTGCCGGTGATCCGGATCTTGCCAAGGAATACGGACGTACCTGCCGTCTCATCGGAGCCTTTATCGCGGTGTGTCTGGTCGGCATCTACTACTTTGGTGCAAGCGGATTATATCACCTGTTTTTCAGGGAAGAACACATTGTAGCAATCGGGGTGAGCATCATGCATGTGATCATCTTTGTCGTGATCTTCCAGATCTGTCAGGTCATCTACATGGGCTGCCTGCGGGGTGCCGGTGATACTCTGTACACCGCGATTGCCTCTACCATCAGCGTCACCATCATCCGTACCGTCGTTTCCTACCTCTTTGGGTATACGCTTGGCTTCGGCATCATCGGAATCTGGATGGGCGTCCTCGGTGATCAGATTTCACGGTTTATCTTCGCAACCGTACGCTTCAAACAGGGAAAGTGGGTGCAGATTAAGATTTAGTCTTAGATATCTCTCCTGCTCAGAATCATACTGCTGATCGTCATAAACAGGACGATATACACGATGCAGATCACAACAAACCACACATATCCCGATTCAAGCAGTTCCTGCGGCGCATTGGAATTCATTCCGTATGCCATAAGCGAATAGGGCCAGATATGCCCCAGATGCTTTGCAAGGAACACCAGTCCGGATAAGCCTCCTCCGAGTGCGATTCCGACGGGAAGCGCAAAGCTCTTGATAAAAAGGGAAATCATAAGCTGTATGGCAGCGATTACTGTGCCGCCAAGTGTTCCGAAAAGGCACCAGATCATGAGCTTCACCCACGGAATAGCAGAGGTCAGACCAATCACCTTTCCGGATATCACAAACAGGGTACAAATCCATATTTCACTGAAAAGGATCATAGAAAAGACTTGTACGAGCTTGGCAATAAACACAAGGTTCCTGGACACCGGCATTGATAAAACCTTATTCCAGTTACGGTTGTTTTCCTCCTGCCGCATAATGTAAGAGGAATAGATCCCGATCATGATCGGCAAAAAGAAATAGCACGTAAATAAAGTATGCTGCGTCCAGAGACTGAACCATTCACTTTGTAAAATTTCAATATTCGCCATATAATTTAACGTCCCGAGTAGTGCCGGTATCACCGGCATAAACAAAAATGCCAGCCAGAGCGGTGACCGCTTCAATTTCAATCTTTCTGCTTTGATTAATTTAAATAACATCTTTAAAACTCCTTCCTGCTAAAAATGTATTTTCCAATGACATACGTCAGAATCATCAGACCAATCAGTAAGGCAAATGCCGGCCAGTCAAGAGGAAGTACTGCAAAATACGCATGATCATACCTTGTCTCCTTATCCCAGCCGAAGAGTCCGACAAACTGCAAAGCTCCATAATATCCCCACAATACAGCTTTCCGCAAAACCGGGAATTGCGGCAGGAACATGGAAAACAGACCGACAAACTCTCCTGTTACTCCAACAAAAAACGGAATTGCCTGATTCTTAAAAATCATGGACAGCGAGTGCTGAAAGGTATAGATGGCAGCCGTCGGAACAATCGTAAACATGAGATAGAGCAGATAATTATTTAGCGGGAGTTCTTCTGTGAAACCTGCCATTTTCCCATATACTATCGTCACGATCCAGAACAGGATCACGCCGGAAAGGACGATCATCAGTCCATAAAGTAATTTTGCGTCAAAGAGTTTTCCTTTGTCCTCCATCGTACAGAGCAGTTTAAAATTGCTGCCCTTATGTTCCAGATCACAGAGCCGGGATGCAATCACCGTACACAGCAAAGGAAAAAAGATCGCATTGACAAGCGGAAACTGATAGAGAAACATGCTATATCCGTTCCGTCTGATAAAATCACTGCTCATATCCCCATAAAAAGCCCACACGCTCATTAAAACAAGTGCGGCAAACGCCGTGAGAAAGAGATGCTTCCGTTTTGTTTTCTTATATTCACATTTTATCAGTCTGATCATAAACTCCTGTCCTTTCCGGTCAGATCCAGAAAAATCTGCTCCAGGGACTTATTCCGATCGGTTTCGTGCAGGTTCGAAAGTGCTCCCTGATAACACATTTTTCCGTTTGCAATAATCCCAATGTCGTCTGCAAGCTGGTCAATTTCCGAAAGCAGGTGGCTGGATACAATTACCGTCATGCCGTATTGCTGTGGAAGCGACTTGACAAGTTCCCGCATTTCCTGTATTCCCGACGGATCAAGTCCGTTCGTCGGCTCATCCAGAATGAGGAGTTTCGGAAAAGAAAGAAGGGCGCTGGCAAGACCCAGCCTTTGTTTCATGCCAAGGGAAAACCGGGACGTTTTCTTGTTTCCCTGCCTGTCCAGACGGACAATTTTCAGGACCTCGTCAATATTACGATCCGGCAGATCGAGAATCGTCGTATATATTTTTAAATTTTCCTTTGCCGTAAGATGTCCGTAATAGGACGGCGATTCGATTAACGACCCGATATCTCTCAAAATGGAAAGCCGGCTTTTCTCCGTAAACCGCTGCCCGAACAGATCAATTTCACCTGCTGTCGGATGCACAAGGCCTAAAAGCATTTTCAGCGTTGTAGACTTTCCTGCCCCATTTGGCCCCAAAAATCCGTAAATCTTTCCTTCCTTTACTGACAGATCCAGATGATTGACCGGGCATAGGTCACCATATCGTTTCGTCAGATCCGTTGTTTTTACAATTTCTTTCATACTGATTAACCTCTTTTCTTTAAGATATCCAGATCGTAACACGCCTGCCTTTCCTCAAACTTAAATCAACCTTAACGCAACCTTAATTTTTGCATTTCCGGCGTTCACCTGTTTCAACATAGGCAGATCTATGATACGATCTTTGTGGTGATTACTATGAAAGAATTATTGAACAAGAAAATCCTGATTGTGGACGATGAGCCTGAGCTTTTGCAGATGGTACAGAACGCCCTGTTTGATGCGGGCTTCTTTCAGGTTTATACTGCGGACACCTGTGCAAAGGCCATTTTGCTTGCGAAGTCTCAGCCGGTGGCACTCTTTTTACTGGATGTCAACCTGCCTGACGGGAACGGCTTTATGCTCTACCAGACCCTGCGTGAAACTTCTGACGCTCCTGTCATTTTTCTAACTGCAAGAGGTGAGGCCGGGGATAAAGTGCGCGGCTTTGATTTGGGCGCAGACGATTATATTGTAAAACCGTTTCTGCTTTCCGAACTGACCCTGCGGGTAAAGGCGCTGCTTCGCCGGACATACGCAGCCGTGCATAAAGAAACCGGGTTTTCTGTGGGGGATCAATACGTTAATTTTGAAAAGGCTGCGGTCATCCGGAACGGAAAAGAGGCTCCGCTGACACCGAAAGAATTGATCCTGATAAAGAAATTATGGGAAAACAAAGACAAAATTGTTACCAACGATGCCCTGTGCCTTGCGGCGTGGGGCGAGGAATATTACGGACATGAGAACACACTGATGGTGCACATCCGCAGACTGCGTGAAAAAATCGAGAAAAATCCGTCAGCTCCTGTTCATCTTGTTACGGTAAAAGGACTGGGATATAAGTGGGTATCGGAAAATGAATAAAACTACCATAAAAATTTTTTTAAGCTTTTCGTTCGTAGCCGCTGTGATTGCCACGCTGCTTCTGATCATCAATGCGTTGGGGCTTGGAATCCTTGCTTCTGACACAGATTTTTTGCTACAGGAGCATTCTCCCAAATCCATTCTGGAAGACATTGCTCGGAATCTGAAAGAAACCGACACGGGATATACGCTTTTCAATGGAACAATTCCGGATGACTACTGGTGCATTCTCTTAGATGACAATGGAACGATCCTCTGGTCTGAAAATCAGCCCGATGATATTCCCACGCACTATTCCATCCGGGACATTGCAAAGCTGACCCACTGGTTTTTGTGTGATTATCCGGTTTTTGTCCATGCGGAAGACTATGGACTTCTCATTCTCGGCATTCCGAAAAATGCGGTCGGGAAATACGAACTGATCTATTCCATGAAATGGTTTGACTCCCTGCCCGAAAGACTTGTGATTATCCTTTTTATCAATCTTGCCATTGCACTTTTCTTAAGTCTGATCTTTGGCAGGAGGCTTTATGGCAACTTAAAGACCATAGCTTCGGCAATCAATGATCTGCGGAACGAAAGGGAAGTCAGCCTGCCCGAAAAAGGGATCTTTCGTGACGTCCGGCAAAACCTTAACCAGACCTCGAAATCCATGCTCTACAAAAATGCACTCCTTTCCGAAAGGGAGAAAGCCCGCGTAAACTGGATTGCCGGGATCTCCCATGACATCCGGACTCCGCTTGCCATTATCCTGGGTAATGCCGAAGAGCTGGAGCATGCGCCAGAGCTTACGGAAAGCAGCCGGAAAAAGGCTGCGTCAGCCAGGAAGCAGAGCATCAAAATAAAAAAGCTGATTGAGGATCTGAATTTAATTTCTTCTCTGGAATATGACATGCAGCCCTCAAAGAAGCATCCCGTATCCATATGTCCGCTGCTCCGCGAAATAGTCTGTGACATCTACAACAATCTCAGTGAGTCATATTCGATTGATGTGGATCTCCGTGCAGAAAATGCGGTTGTTTCCGGTGATGAAAGTCTGCTTGGCAGAGTCTTTTTTAACATCATCAATAACAGTATCGTTCATAATCCAGACGGCTGCACCATAAGCATTTCCGAAGCTGTGCAGGATCAAAAGGTGTGGATTGAAATCCGGGACAACGGCTGTGGAATAGACGAAGCGGTAATTCAAAATTCGGATGAGCTCCTGCAGGGCCGGCATGGCCTTGGACTTTCCATGACCAGGAAAATTGTGAAAGCCCACGGCGGTACACTGGGAATCCGGAATGATGAGGGCTGCGTCGTAACCATAAAAATACCTGTGATTTGAAATATATTTTTAAGAGGTTCATCGCCGATAATTAATTTTGGATTATTTCTTCATGATTTCATCTATTATGTCCATTTTTATCACGGGAGCTTGCTTTCTTCACAATACATTGACTTTATTTTGGACTTTTTCTTCTTGATTTCTTC
>FR902889.1 GCA_000438155.1 Firmicutes bacterium CAG:95 | reverse complement strand
TTTGCATGGCTCTGAATAGTTACAAAATAATAACGATTTCATAACGGTTTCTTAAAAGAACCGGCAGGATAAGACAGGAGGTTTTATTCTGCCGGTTTTTATTTTCTTCTGTCCATTTTCCTTCCAACCATTGTATAAACTTGTAATTTACGGAAAGACTAGTTGCTAAAGATACATCGCTGGTTATGTGAATTGTTTAAGAAAGTGATACAGGAAAGGAAGGAAAAAGATATGAGGCGGAATAGAAGAAGAGGAGCCTTTTCTAAAGAAAAAATTGTAATGGCGGCATCCACCGTGCTGGTGCTTGGTACCTTGACCGTGACAGGATTATGGCTGGGAGCCGGAAATAAAAGCCAGGATGACGGCTATGTGGTCGATTTAAGCACGATTGAGCAGGATATGACAACCGGGCTTTCCGAAAAGGAGGACATCCAGTTTGCCGATCATGTGACGCAGGATGCCACGACGCAGAATGCACCGACAGATGATCTCGATTATGATCCTTATTTTCAGGAAACCAATTCCGGTAATGTGGAAAATCCGGATATATCCGGCAGTGAAAGTATGTCGGATGGAGTAAAGGAAGAGGCAAAGCAGGAAGCAGATACAGAAAACCGGGAAGAAAAGAAGGAAAATGCAGCAGAAACCGGAAATGTGGAAGGCGGCGATCAGGAAGCGTTGTCTACCGCCATGCAGCCGGCACTGAATTTTACCGATGAGGATACACTGGTATGGCCGATTTCAGGAAACATTCTGGTGAATTTCAGCATGGATCAGACAATTTATTTCCCCACACTGGATCAGTATAAATATAATCCTGCCATTGTGATTGAGGCACATGAAGGGGATCTGATCACAGCGGCAGCAGCCGGCAAGGTTACAGGTGTTTATGAGGATCGGGAGATCGGAAAGGCTGTTACGATGGATCTGGGAAACGGCTATGAGGTAACGTATGGCCAGCTTGATAACATTCTGGTATCCGAGGGCAGTTATGTGGCAAAGGGGGATGTGATTGCGCAGGTTGCTTCTCCGACAAAGTATTACAGTGTGGAAGGAACGAACGTTTATTTTAAACTCACAAAGGACGGTGTTCCGGTCAATCCGATGAGTAAGTTAAAGTAAGTTATAATAATTTAAACCGTATCCTGACTTTACCTGAAATATAAAAAAAGGTATAATCTATGGAAGAAATCCAATCCTATGGAGGAACCGGAATGTTCAGGAAGAAGCTAACCATTATGGTTCTGGTCTCTATTTTATTAACAGGATGTTTAACAGGATGCGGCGCCCAGGTGGCAGAGGCAGAGCAGGAAAGGGAGGAGGCACCTCTTCAGACGATGGAAGAGGATCCGGACTTATCTTATGAGGTTCCGGTAAGCGCTCCCCATATTCTGGTGAACCAGCTGGGATACATAACGCAGAGTACAAAGATCGCGGTTTTCTGCGGATCGCAGCTGCCGGACCGGTTTGAGGTGATTGATGCAGATACCGGTAAGACGGTATATACCGGTAAGCCGGAAAAGCGGGAGTCACAGGATTCCTGCACAGATGAAATCGGCTATGGGGATTTTTCACAGGTGGAGCTCCCGGGAAAGTACTATATTGAAGCGCCGCTTTTAGGCGACTCCTATTCGTTTCAGATCGCAGATAATCTGTATGATGATGTTCTGAAGGAAGCAGTGAAGCAGTATTATTATAACCGGTGTGGGATCACGCTTACGGAAGAATTTGCGGGCAGCAGGGCACACAATGCCTGTCACACCGGACATGCCCTTCTTCGGGAGGACATGTCGGTGAGTATGGATGTGAGCGGTGGCTGGCATCAGGATGAGAATGGCTCAAAGGATGTCGTCCGGGCAGCAGAAAATATCAGTGTAATGCTTCTGGCTTATGAATTGTTTGGAGATGCCTTTTCGGATGATATGGAGCTTCCGGAGAGCCGGAACGGAATTCCGGATCTGCTTGATGAAATCCGCTATGAAACCGACTGGCTTCTGAAAATGCAGAATGAGGAAACCGGAGCGGTATATGCGAAGGTTACCGTGCCTGCATCGACACAGGGCAAGCCATCGGCCGTTTATGTGGAGCCACCCTCGATGGAGGCAGCGGAAGGCTTTGCCATGTGCCTTGCCAGGTTCAGCTATCTTTATCAGGATTATGACAGGGAATATGCAATGACCTGTCTGAAAGCGGCTGAGCGAGCCTTTAAATATGCACTTGTGAATCAGACGGATGATGCACAGGATTCCTGGAGGTTTGCGGCAGCAGCCGAGCTTTACCGGGCATCCGGACAGCAGGAGTGCCGCTATTATCTGGAAAAGTACCTCGAGGAAGAACTGAAAAATGAACAGGAACAGGAGGGGGATCTCCCCTGTTTTCTTGGGAGTGTGACCTATCTCATGACCAGGAGGACGGTAAACCGGGAGTACTGTTCGGAGTGCATTGCCCGGCTCCTGCAAAGGGCGGAAACCCTGTCTGCACAGATGAAGAAGGAGCCGTTTTATGTGCAGGCGAATGAGGATCAGACGAATCACTCCGAGCTTTTACAGAAAATGCTGTGGATGTCAACCGTGAACTATATCATCACGAACCATGAGTATGAGACCATTATTGAGAACCATCTTCATTATTTTATGGGCAGAAATAAATTATCCATAAGTTACATAGATGATGTTGGCATCCGGAATTATAAGGATTATAATGAAAGTCTGGGGATTATGAATCAGTTTGATGCAGACAGCAGACTTATTTTTATGCTGGGTGAAATTATCAGCAATTACGAATAAATAAGAGCGTATAATGAAAGTACAGCTTTGGAAAGAAGGTAACGTATGAAAATCGTAGTGTTGGCAGGTGGAATCAGTACCGAAAGAGATGTCTCTTTAAGTTCAGGACGCGGCGTTTACAATGCACTGAAGGAAAGAGGACATCAGGTGATTCTGCTCGACGTGTTCTTAGGTTATGAAGGAGATCCGGGGAATATTTTCGAACTGGATCGTGACTGGGTAAAGGATGTGGCTCCGGTATCGGAGGTGGCGCCGGACATTGAGAAGATAAAAGCTTCCCGAAAGAAGCCTTCCAATATTTTATTCGGAGATCATGTGATTGAGATCTGCCAGATGGCAGACATTGTCTTTATGGCGCTGCACGGAGACTGCGGAGAGAATGGCAAGGTGCAGGCAGTTTTCGATCTGTTTGGCATCAAATATACAGGAACCGATTCCTTCAGCAGTGCGCTTGCGATGGATAAGTCCATCACCAAGCAGTTATTTCTGCAAAATGGCGTACCGACTCCGGCGAGTCATCTGTTAACGGGTAAGGACGATCCCTATAAGCCGGAATTTCCCTGCGTGGTAAAGGTGAGCGGCGGCGGCTCAAGCGTGGGCGTTTACATTGTACAGAACGAAAAGGAATATGCCGATGCAGTACAGGATGCATTCCGTTATGATGCAAAGGTTCTGGTAGAGCAGTACATCAAGGGCCGGGAATTCACCGACTGCGTTATTGAGGGTAAGCCTTATCCGGTTGTTGAAATCGAGCCGGTATCCGGATTTTATGATTATAAGAATAAATATCAGGCAGGCAGCACGATTGAAACCTGTCCTGCGAAGATCAGCGACGAGCTGACGAAGAAAATACAGGATACCGCACTTAAGGCCTATCAGGTGCTTGGTATCAAGACCTATGCCCGTATGGATGTCCTTATGGATGAAAACGGCGATGTCTACTGTCTCGAGGCCAATACGCTTCCCGGCATGACACCGACAAGCCTCATTCCACAGGAGGCGGCAGTTCTTGGAATCAGCTACGGTGAGCTGTGCGAGCTGATTATAGAGATTTCCCTAAAAAGATGGTGAGGTTGAGCATGAAAAATCTGACTCTGAAAAATATGGCACAGGCCTGTGACGGAACTTTGGTATTACCGGAAGGGATGTCAAGCGAAGAACTGGAACACAAGGAAACCACGAGTGTTGTGATTGATTCCCGGAAGGTAACGAAGGACGGAATGTTTGTGGCAGTAAAAGGAGAGCGTCAGGACGGTCATTCCTTTATTCCTGCGGTAGCACAGGCGGGCGTGCTTGGAGTGATCTGTGAAAGAGAGCCGGAAGGGTGTGAAATTCCCTATATTCTTGTGGAGGATTCCCTGACCGCATTCCGGAGGATCGCAGCGTTTTACCGTGAGCAGCTTTCCATTCCCGTTGTCGGAATCACCGGAAGCGTTGGCAAAACGAGTACCAAAGAATTTATCGCCTCTGTCCTGTCACAGAAATTTAAGGTGTGTAAAACACAGAAGAATTTCAACAACGAAATCGGACTGCCGATGACCGTGCTGTCGATCCAGCCGGAGGACGAAGCAGCCGTTCTGGAAATGGGAATCAGTGATTTCGGTGAGATGACGCGGCTTACGGAGATTGCAAAGCCGGATTACTGTGTCATTACCAATATCGGGCAGTGTCACTTGGAAAATCTTGGAAGCCGTGAGGGTATCCTGAAGGCCAAGACCGAGATTTTCAAGTCCATGAATCCGGATGGATATGTTTTCCTAAACGGCGAGGATGATCTGCTGGCAACCGTGAAGAAGCCATGGAAGAATGAGATTATCCGTTTTGGTATGTCTAAGAAAGATGCGATATACGCGACAGATGTGGTAAATAAAGGGCTGCTGGGTTCGGAAGCCGTTATTCACGTGGCAGATACACAGTTTCCGGTGAAGGTGCCCCTTCCGGGGATTCACATGGTACTGAATGCACTGGCCGCTACTGCAGTCGGCTGGCAGCTCGGACTTACAACAGAGCAGATTGCGAAGGGCATTGCGCAAGTGCAGGCGGTAGCCGGAAGAAGCCATGTCATCGAGACACCGGAATATATTCTGATCGATGACTGCTACAATGCCAATCCTGTTTCGATGAAGGCGGCAATTGACCTTCTTGGAACGGCCCTGCAGCGTAAGGTGGCAGTCCTTGGGGATATGTTTGAGCTTGGTAAGGATGAAGCCATTTTACATGCACAGATCGGAGAGTATGCCATGACGCATGGCGTGGATGTGCTCATTTGCATCGGAGAGCTTTCGAAGAATATGTATGAGCGGGCGGTGGAGACGTTGTCCGGAAAGGAACATGGCAGCCGGGAAATCTACTACTTCCCGACAAGAGAAGAAGCCATGATACAGCTTCCCCACATTCTCCATACAGGAGATGCCGTACTCATTAAGGCCTCCCACAGTATGAAGTTTGAGGAAATTGTTGAGCAGAGCACAGGCCGGATTTAGTATAGCGGAGTACTTAATTATAAATATAATTTCAGGCAGTTGTGCATGCCTGAGATTTTTTGTGCTGCCATGCATATGAGAAAATGACCCGGTGGATCATTTTTTGAGTCAATTTTGTTTTAAAAAAAGTCTAATTTTGTCAATGGCAGTTCCGGGGTATTGAGTTATATAATGAAACTCACGTATGATAAGAGGTAAGAAAGCGCAGGAGGGGAACTATGGGAAAAATCATAGGAATTGATCTTGGAACAACGAATAGTCTTGTAGCCGTATGGCAGGATGGGGAAAGCAGACTGATTCCCAATGCATTTGGAGAATATCTGACACCAAGTGTAGTGAGTATTGAGGAAGAAGGAACCGTTTATGTAGGAAAAACAGCGAAGGAGCAGCTGGCATCCCATCCGGAGGATACGGCAAGCGTTTTTAAACGCTATATGGGAACAGCCAAAAAATATCGGCTCGGAAAGAAGGAATACCGACCGGAAGAGCTCTCGTCATTTGTTCTTAAGAAATTGAAGGAGGATGCGGAAAGGTATCTGGGTGAGCCGGTAGAGGAAGCCATTATCAGTGTCCCTGCTTATTTTAATGATATGGGCCGGAATGCGACGAAGCGGGCCGGACTTCTGGCCGGGCTTAAGGTAGAACGGATTATCAACGAGCCGTCGGCGGCAGCGCTGGCATGCCAGAACAGAAAGCAGGAGGAAGACGCAACGATTCTGGTGTTTGATTTTGGTGGAGGAACGTTGGATGTTTCGGTGGTAGAGTGCTTTGATAACGTGATCGAAATTCTGGCGGTAAGTGGAGATAACCAGCTTGGCGGTCAGGATTTTGATGATGCGATTGTGAAGTATTTTCTAAGGCATTGTGAAATTGATCCGAAGAATCTGACGGCACAGACAAGGGCGATTCTGCGAAGCAGCGCAGAAAAATGTAAAAAAGAGCTGACAGAAAAGACATCGGCAGAAATGGTGGTCCGGTGTGAACAGATTGATCGGAAACTGGAAATTACCAGAAGGGAACTTGTAGAGGCAGCAGCAGAGCTGTTTGAACGAATGGGCAGGCCGGTAAGGCAGGCACTTATGGATGCAGAGATCAACGTGGAGGATTTGAATCAGATTGTTCTGGTGGGAGGATCCTGTAAAATGCCGGTTGTCCGGCAGTATTTGCAGCATCTTTTTAAGCGGAAGGATCTGCAGACATTGAATCCGGATCATATGATTGCATTAGGTGCGGGTGTATGTGCAGGAATCAAAGAGCGGGATGAGGAGATTAAGGATATGCTGCTTACGGATATCTGCCCGTTTTCCCTTGGAACAGGTATTGTCAACTATAATGAGCCGGAAAGGGATCAAATGAGTGTTATTATTCCGAGGAACAGTGCACTTCCCTGCAGCAGAAAGCACATATATTGTACAGTTTATGATAATCAGTCCAGAATATGCATTCAGGTGTATCAGGGAGAAGCAATGCATGTAGAAGATAATATCCGGCTCGGAGAACTCTCTTTTGAGATTCCGGAACGGCCACGAGGTGAAGTGTATTGTGAGGTGACTTATACCTATGATATTAACGGTGTTTTGGAAGTAGACGTTTCTGTTCCTGCTACAAAAGAGAAAAAGCAGCTTGTTATTGTCAATAAGGATCTGGGAATGACGCAGGAACAGATTGAGGCGAAGTTGAAGGAATATGAAAAACTGAAGCTCAGTCCTCTGGAGCAGGAAGAAAACAAATACGTTCTTGCCTGGGCAGAGCGGCTTTTCATGCAATGCAATTCCGGTATGAGGAAGGAAATTGAAAACAGAAGGGCGTACTTTATCCATGTACTGCGTGATGATCCGGATCATGCCATAAAAGCCAGAAAATATCTGATGGTCTTTCTGGCAGCAACGGAAAAGATGATGGAGAATTACATCAACTGGGATGAGGAGTCTCTGGAATCCGGTGAGTGGTATCAGGAGGATGAAGAACAGCAGGAGATGGAAGATCTGTTTCAGGAATGGGATAATGAGTAGGTAGACAATATGAACATATATCAGGTATTAGGAATTTCTCCTACCAAAGATAAAAAGGTCATCCGGAAGGCCTATGCAGGACTGATCCGTAAATATCATCCGGAAGAACATCCGGAGAAGTGGAAAGAGATCCACGATGCGTATATGGTTGCCATGCAGAGAGCAGATGAAGACCGGCCATTGCACGAGGAACCAAAGCCACAGCAAGAAGAACGCAAGCCCCAGCACGAGGAACAGAAACCACAGCGCGAGGAACAGAAGCCAGAACGCGAAGAACAGAAGCCAGAGCGCGAGGAACCAAAGCCACAGTGCGAGGAACCAAAGCCACAGCAAGAAGAACAGAAGCCACAGCGCGAGGAACAAAAGCCACAGCGCGAGGAACAAAAACCACAGCACGAAGAACAGAAGTCACAGGAAAAAGCCGCGGGAGTTCACAGAAAAAGCGAAAGCAGGAGGGTTAAACCGAAGTGGCCGGAGCCGGAGGAGGATCTGTTTGGAAACTTAGAGGAACTGACCGAGACAGCAAAAAAGGAGCGGCAGGAAGAGAGACAGAGCCAGTTAAAGGCCGCGATAGAACAACTCCATGCACTTTGTAAACCGAAAAAACTGCAATTCCTGCAATGGAAGGAGTTTTTCCGGAAGGAGGAATATCAGTGGGCTGTCCGGCAGGGAGAATTTCTGTATGAGCTGGCAAATTGTCTGAAAGGGCATGTGATGGGACGCAGATTGTATCATTTTCTTCTTGAGCAGATACAGATCATTGAGAACGATAATCGTGTGTCTGGTGAAGTCCCAAAGAGACAAGGAGCATATGATGCCTATCGAATGGTCAGGATGGAACTCGAGACCAATTATCAAAGAAATCATCCGGCTGTGCAGAAAATATTACTTTTTGTATTATTGCTGGCCATTGCTGGTGCGGTACTGTTTTCCTTCAAGTGGAAAGCCGGGAAAGCGGACCGGCAGTCCGAGGCGGACCAGATGGTAGACAGGGAATATGTGGAAGAATATTATGCAAACATTTTCCCGGATGAAATGACCGAGAATATACTTAAAATGCTGGATCTTATGAATACAGACCAGAAAACGGAACTGCTGAAAATGGGGGAACCGATTGCAGACGGAATTTATGTTCTTGGAAATGAGGAGCAGGTAAGACTGGGAATCAGCGCGATTGTAATGGAGAATAAAACTGTAGCGGAAGATCGGGAAAGGGATGTGCCCTCCTGTGAGGTAAAAGTGCTTTCGGATCCGAATGGCTATGCGTTTGAAGTTCAGGCACAGGAAGAGGAAAAGCTCATTCTTTATTGTGATCCGGAAAAACTGACAGGCTGCAGGAGCGCAGACATTTATTATGATGGTAAAAACGGTTACGTTAAATATGGTAACCGGCTGCAAAACGAAGAGCAGGAATCCGACCGGTACGTGCATGAGGCACTGGGATATCCGGTGTTCTTCGTTGTGCCCGGAGAAAAAATCTGTGTTATGCCAATGGAGGATGAGTGATGCCCTACACCGGATACTGCTCTCTGATCGAAGCATAGGTAGAAGCAATGATCTCCTGTGTGTAAGCACCGAGCCGCTTCTGGTCTTCTTTGGAGAGATCCTTCGCATAAAACGGTGTTCCATAGTGAATCACAATATTCGTCTTTTTAATCTTCGGAAGGTGATCCTCGAAGATGGCAGAGGTGTTGTATAAGGTTACCGGAACGATCGGACAGCCGGTCTTCGTTGCAATTTTGAAGCAGCCCTCATGGAAAGGAAGAAAGGTTCCTTCCACCTTGTTGCGGGTGCCTTCCGGAAAGACGAAAATCGAGATGCCGGATTTGATTTTATCAATAGCGGTCAGAATCGTCTGCAGACCCTGCTTGATATCTTCGCGGTCAAGGAAGAGGCAGTGCAGATATTTCATCCAGATACTTAAAAGAGGAACTTTCAGAAGTTCCTTTTTTGCGATATATCCGGTAGGACGCGGTACGCGCACGTAGGTCGCAATGATGTCGTAAAAGCTTCTGTGGTTTCCGATATAAAGTACAGCCTGATCTTTGGGAACATTTTCTTCCCCGATCACGGTGATCTTCACACCGGAAATAAACAGAACCACGCGGAACGCCCAGTTCACGATCGCGAGGGAACTGCGGTTCTTGATATCCATATTGAACTTCCCGATGATCCATTCAATGAAAAATAACGGAATACTGCAAATTAAAAATAAAGTAACAAACAGTGCTGTAATAATGAAACGAAGCATTGTAATTCCTCCATATCAAATGTTCAGGATCCTGCAAAAAGATCTTTGTTTAGTATAGCCCAAACGGGGAACCATGACAAGTAAAGAAATAAAAGAGATAAAGTGCACAGAGTGCCATACTTCGTAAAAAATGTTCACATGATATAGAAAAATATGGTATGATGTAGGAAGCACAGCAATGTGAGTCTTAGATATAGAGTAAAGCGAGGTTCCCAAATGGACAAGATAGCTGTTTTAATTCCCTGTTATAACGAAGAAAAGACCATTGAGAAGGTAGTGACCGATGCAAGACGGGAACTGCCCGAAGCAGTGATTTATGTATATGATAATAATTCCACAGACAAGACGGCAGAGCTTGCAGCGAAAGCAGGCGCCGTGGTACGCCACGAATATATGCAGGGTAAGGGAAATGTCATCCGCAGAATGTTCCGTGAAATTGATGCCGAGTGCTACATTATGGTGGATGGTGACGATACCTATCCCATGGAGTTTGCAAGGGAGATGGCGGACAAGGTATTAAAATACAATTCCGATATGGTTGTGGGTGACCGTCTTTCTTCCACTTATTTTGAAGAGAACAAGCGTCCCTTCCACAATATGGGAAATACGCTGGTAAGAGCGAGCATCAACCGGCTGTTTGGCTGTAAGATCAAGGACATTATGACCGGATACCGTGCGTTCAGCTATGGCTTTGTGAAGACCTTCCCGATTCTGTCAAAGGGTTTTGAGATCGAAACGGAAATGACCATTCATGCGGTCTATAACCATATGCAGATTGATAATGTGATCGTAGAATACCGTGACCGTCCGGAGGGAAGTGAATCAAAGCTCAACACCTATTCCGACGGCTTTAAGGTTCTGTTTACGATCTTCAAGCTTTACCGTGATTATAAGCCGTTCGGATTTTTCAGTATCCTTGCGCTGATTCTTGGAATCCTTGCCGTGATATTCTTTATTCCGGTTCTGGCTGAATATGTGAAGACCGGACTGGTATTGAAGTTCCCGACCCTGATTGTCTGCGGCTTCGTGGGACTGGCTGCCATTCAGTCGTTCTTTGCAGGACTGATTCTGTCGAATATGGCAATGAAGAACCGCAGAGACTTTGAATACCGTTATACGCTCGTCTGTGAAAAGGGACGCCGTATGAGCGGAGAAAATAAATAATAATCTTCCTGAAGCAGGATAAACAGAAAGGATTTTAGAAGATGAAGAAAGTACTTTCCCGTTGGTATCTGTTGGTGATCGGAGGCTTCCTGTTGGCTGCCATGGCAGTGTTTCTCCTGTGCGGAGAGGACAGTGTCATAGCTGTCCATGACAATCTGGATCTGTTTATCCCACAGCTTCAAATGATGAAAAACGACCACTCGTTTTTCAGTCATGATGCTTATGTGGATTTCCTTGGAGGAATCAGCCGTGATACGCTGTTCTCCGAGTTTTATATTTACACGATTCTGTTTATGCTGTTGCCGGCATTCCCGGCGTATATTACAGCATATTTCCTGAAAATTCTGATTGCCATTGCAGGCTCTGTTCTGCTTGGCAGGGAACTCCTTGGTGAAAAATATAAAAGTCAGCAGGCTCTTGTCTGGTTATGCGGCTTTGCCTACGGAATCCTGAATGTCTTTCCGGCATTTGGTATTCCCTTTGCGTCCATTCCCCTGCTTTTGTTCCTGCTTGTTAAACTCATGCAAAAGCCGTCTTTTGGATGGTATGCGGCGTTGTTTTTCTATCCGGTGCTGTCCTATTTTTCCTATTTCGGACTGTTTATTCTGGCGTATATGGCGCTTGCCTTTCTGATCTTATGGATTAAAGACCGGAAATTCCCGGGAAGAATGCTGCTTGCCATTGCTGTGCTGTCGGTGGGGTACATCGTGTGCGAATACCGGCTGTTTTACATGATGCTGTTCGATGACGAGGTGACGATCCGTTCAACGATTGTGGCAGGAAGCTATACGGTTTCCGAGGTTCTTGCGACTATCGGGGACTCCCTTGTAAAGGGGATGTTCCACGCAGAAAGCGTCCATATGTATGTGGTGCTTCCGGTTTGTGCCGTTTACTTTTTTTATCTGAATATTTCTTATCTGGTGAAGAAAAATGCAAGAGGTATTTTCCATGACTGGTATAATCTTCTCATGGTCATTCTTGTTTTTAACAGCCTGATCTATGGCATTTATTACCTGGAGCCGGTGCGGAATGTGGTTGAGTTTCTGTGCCCGCCGCTTACCGGATGGCAGTTTAACCGGACGATTTTCTTTAATCCTTTCGTGTGGTATGCTGCATTTTTCCTGGTATTGAAGCGGTTGTATGAGAAGGAAAAAAAGAGCCTTCGTGTGGCAGCAAACCTTCTGGCGCTTGCAGCAGTGCTTGTGATTCTGGGAAGCAATACCCGTTATAATGACCTTTATCATACCTGTTTTGGCAAGGTGTATGAAATGGTGAAGGGACAGAAGGCAAATGACCTGACCTACCGTGAATTTTATTCTACAGACCTTTTTGACAAGGCAAAAGAGGATATCGGATACTGTGGACAGTGGTCCGTGGCATACGGCTTTTATCCGGCTATTCTGGAATACAATGATATTGCCACTCTTGACGGTTATCTTGGCTTTTATTCCCAGAATTATAAGGAAGAATTCCGGAAAATGATTGCACCGGCACTTGACCGGGTGGAGGAGAGCCGGCTGTATTTTGATGAATGGGGAGCGCGTGCCTATCTTTATTCCGGTACGGATCCTTCCATTATTAACAGCTCCCGTATCTATGAGGTGACCGACCATGACCTGTATCTGGATGTGGACCAGTTTAAGCGTCTGGGAGGACGTTACATCTTCTCACGTATCGACCTCGGCAATGCCGAAGAGATCGGGCTTACCCTGATCGGGACCTATACGGATGAGGCTTCACCGTACACGCTTTATGTCTATCAGACAACCTCCCGCTATCGGGATGTGGACCATGCCAATCTGACACTGGAAGAGATGAAGCAGACGACCTGTGATATGGAGCTGCTGGATGCACAGCTGACAGAAATGAAGGAACTGGCAGCAGAAGCGGAAGCAGCCGGGGAAGTCAAGGATCCGGAGCGTGTGAAGGAATTGTTCGAGGAGACACTGGATGAAGTGGAAAAGCTGTCAACCTGTTATTCTCTTTCACAGATTACCTACTATCAGAATATTTTTGATGAAGAGAATCAGGAAATTCAGGCAGAGCTTCTCGATGACGTGATGGATTGCGGAGACCGGTTGAATGTAGCGATCCGGGAGCTTTGTAAATCACCATATAGGGACACGATGACTGAACTGATGAATGCGGAGCAGGTGGAGGCTTACCTTGAGTATGAAGAGATGACGGACGAAGAGAAGGAGCTTACGGCGAAGGAAAACAGTCTGGAGCAGGAGTACGAGCAGCTTTCCTCCGAAGAATTTTATTATGAATATGACGGGGAAGAGTGGGATTTGAACCGTCTGAATATGGAAGCGGATGAGATGGATCATGATGCCGTTGTTGAGATCTATCAGGGAATCTCTAAGCAGAGGAATGATGCGGTCGGAGAGGTTTTTGTGGAGCTTGTGGACGTTCGGAATGAGATCGCAAAGCTGAACGGCTATGACAATTATGCAGAATATGCGTATGATGCAGTTTATGTGAGAGACTATACCCTCGATGAAACCAGGGCTCTTTTAAAGGAGATCCGTAAGCACGTGGTACCGGTCATGGCGGATATGAAGGATGTGCTTAATGACACGGATTATATGAGATTGTATACCGAAGGACAGGGGATCGAAAGTACATCGATCATTGAACAGATCGGACCGTATCTGGAAGAGATTGATCCGGAGCTTAAGGATACACAGGAGCATTTTCTTAAGTACCGGCTGTATGATATGGATACCTCACAGAACAAGGCGAACACGGCTTTTACCATGCGGTTATCTTACTTTAAGGATGGTTTTATATACGGACAGATGTATGACAATTATATGGACTACTACAATGTAATCCATGAATTCGGACATTACAACAATGTCTACCGCAGTGCCGATACCTTTTTTGAATCCAGTAACAACATTGATGTCAGTGAGATTCATTCCCAGGGCATGCAGATGCTGTTTTATGACTATTACGATGAACTGTTAGGAGAGGATATCGGAGATATTTACGCATTTTATGATGTGTACAGCATGGCGGATAATGCGATTTCCACAGCACTGATTTCAGAGTTTGAGATTGCTGCTTATGAGAATCCGGATATGACGCTTGAGGAGCTGAATAAGCTGTATCTGCAGCTTTCACGCAGGTATGGCATGCAGTATGATTCCAAGATCAAGGAGCTTTATACCTGGTCTGAGGTTCCACACATTTTTACCTCACCGTGCTATTATTTCTCCTATCTGACTTCAGCATTTTCGAGCCTCGATATCCTGACGATGGCAGAGGAAGACCGTCATGAGGCTGTTGAAACATATATGACGCTGACAACCATTCCGGGATATGTGCCGTACTGTTCAGCCGTGGAATATGCAGGGCTGCGCGATATTTTTGATGATGGTGTGGCACAGGATATTATAGAAGAGACCGCATCCATTCTTGGAGTAAAGGGATATTAGAAAACCGTTCCGTTCAGTTAATCGATGGGACTCTGGTTTTCACGTAAAAAGGGATAGGTAATCTTACCGGAAAGCAAAGGCTCATAGGCCTTTACTTTCCGGTAGGTGTTCCCGAGCATTTCACTTTCACGATACTTACGGATCGCGCTCAGATCAAAGTCGGCATAGAATAATCCTTCGCTCATATCATCTGCCATAAGAAGTGTATTATCTACACAGATTCCATTGTTATCCCAGCAGATCGGACTGAACGCGCAGGAGTTTCCTGCATTCTCTCCGTTGGGATTTGCCATTGCAACTCCGACCATATTCTCATAGGCCCTGGTCGATAAAGCACACAGCCGGGGCTTCATGGAACCACAGTCATTCGGAACCAGAATAATTTCTGCGCCCTGCAGCATTAAAATCCGGGCACTTTCCGGATATTCGCGGTCATAACAGATCATAATGCCAATTTTAATCCCGGCAAAGTCACATACCCGAAAGGCACTTCCGCTTTCCAGACATGCTTCATCTGCAAAGTCACAGGTATGAACCTTGGAATATTTCATAAGAAGCTCCCCGTTCTTACCAATAACATAAGCGGAATTCTGTGGCCTTTCGGTTCCTTTTGTAAAGGCAGTCACAACTACACCAAGCTGTAGTTCCTTAGCTGTATCACAGAGCTGCTTAAGATAAGGATTATCGTCAGAAAGCGCCTCTTCGTTGCTGATGGGTAATTCATATCCCGTAAGATATGCTTCCGGCAGAAGCAGAAGATCTGCTGCATTCCCAGCCGCTTCTTTCATTTTTTGAAGAATAACATCGGTATTCTCCTGATATTTTCCTGTAAGAGATTTCTTCTGTAAAATTGCCACTCTGAAATTCATAGGGACTCCTTTTGCTCATGAGTTTACTTTGTCATATAAGAGACGTCAAATATGAAGCACCAAATTTAAAAAAAGTTTCAATCTATTTTCAATCTTCCCTGATTAGAATAAGCATATCACAAAGGAAAAGAAATAAATACAACAATAAATAAAAAGTTAGGATCGGCAAAAACGATAAAAAGAAATCACATAGATACAGGAGCTGTGGTATACTGTATCTATGCGAATTTATAATAGTCTTAGGACAATGTATTGGAGGTAATGCAATGGAATTTGAACTGCTTGCAGATAGTATTAAGCAAATAAATGATAAAGCAAGTTCTGCAGCAAAAAGTGCTGTAAATCAGCTTATGACATTGCGAAATTGGGCGATTGGTTATTATATAGTAGAATATGAACAAGATGGCAGTGACAGAGCAGAATATGGCTCTCATCTTTTGAA
>FR902888.1:36059-49310 GCA_000438155.1 Firmicutes bacterium CAG:95 | reverse complement strand
ATCGTAACTGTGAAGGTACTGAACAGTTACCTGATTTTTTTATAATGTACATGACCGCCGGCAGAGATTTTTCAGGTTCTCTGCCGGCTGATTCATTTTTAAAGCAGCAGGAACATATTTATAGGTATAGAGTTTGACCGGGGAGAGATTGCCTTGAGAACAATGATGAAGAAACTGCTATGCGGTATGATAACATTCCTGCTGTTGGTATCTATGCCGATTCCGGTTATGGCGGCACCGGAAATTGATGCGCCGTCGTACATTCTGATGGAAGCTTCTACGGGAAAAGTGATCTGTGAACAGAATGCAGATGAACGGAGAAGTCCTGCCAGCATTACGAAAATTATGACCTTGCTGCTGATTTTTGATTATCTGAATACGGGACGCGTAACCCTGCAGAGCGAGGTGACAACAAGTGCCTATGCGAAGTCCATGGGGGGTTCGCAGGTGTTTCTTGAAGAGGGAGAAGTACAGACACTGGAAACCATGATTAAGTGCATTGCAGTAGCCTCCGGAAACGATGCGAGTGTGGCGGTGGCAGAGTTCCTTGCAGGAAGTGAAGCGGAATTTGTGAAGCTGATGAATCTGCGGGCCGAGGAGCTTGGGATGGAGAACACGCACTTTGAGGATTGCTGTGGTCTTACCGATTCCGATGGTCACTATTCCAGTGCCAGGGATGTGGCAATCATGTCACGGGAGTTGATCACGAAGCATCCGGAGGTGTTAAACTATACCGGTATCTGGATGGAGGATATTGTACATGAAACGGCACAGGGAACCTCCGGCTTTACCCTGTCAAGTACGAATAAGCTGTTGAAAATGTATGAATACACCACAGGCTTAAAAACCGGTTCCACAAGTAAGGCGAAATACTGTCTGTCTGCAACGGCAAGCAGGGATAATATAGATCTGATTGCGGTTGTCATGGGATCTTCCAATAATAAGGTGCGGTTCCAGGACGCCATGTCGTTACTGACCTATGGTTACAGCATCAGCTCCCTTTATGAGGATAAGAATGAAGAACAACTGCCACATCTTACAGTGAATGGCGGAGTGGAAGATACCGTCGCACTTGCCTATCAGGGGCCGTTCCGGTATCTGGATACGGAAGGGCAGGTATTATCCAGAATTGAGAAGAAGATTGTGCTGCCGGAAAGCGTCGAAGCACCGGTACAGGAAGGCGAGGCGGTTGGAGAAGCTGTGTACTTATTAAACGGAAACCGGATTGGCAGTGTTTCCATTGTGACAGGGCAGACGGTTGACAAGGCCGTTTATAAAGACTATTTGCAAAAAGTATGGAGAATGTTTTATACTGTTTAAATATGAAAAAGGAACTTTATGAGTATTATAAACTATGGAATAGAGTTCCTTTGCAAACGTATGGAATGGTTCATATCGGAAAGGATGGAATATGATGAAAATACTGTTGGCATTTATCCTGATCCTTGCCCTTTTTTTTATCGTGGTTATGGTCATTGACTGTAACCGGTTCGTCATACGGGAATACCGCTGTGAAGACAAGAGGCTTAAGAAGCCTCTTAAAATTGTGCAGTTATCGGATCTTCATAACAAGTCCTTTGGAAAAGATAACAGCCGCCTGATTCATGCCATCCGGGAGCAGAATCCGGATCTCATTATTGTGTCCGGTGATATGTACACCTCTCTCCCTGAAAAGGAAACGATAGCGGCGCAGAAGCTGATGGAGGAGCTTGCAAAGAGCTATTCCGTTTATTATGCCAATGGCAATCATGAGCAGAAAACCAGGGAAGAAACGGAAGAGTTCGGAAGTCTGTATGAGGACTATCGGAAAAAGCTGTCCGGAATGGGAATTCATTTTCTGTCGAATGAGCATGTTTATCTGAAGGATTATAATATCAGCCTGTATGGTCTTGAAATTCACAGGCGCTATTACAGAAAGTTCCGTAAGCAGATTCTCGGAGCGGATCGGGTGCAGGAGTACCTGGGAGTGCCGGATCCGGGCTCCTTTCATATGATGATTGCCCATAATCCGGATTTCTTTGAGGATTATGCGGCGTGGGGCGCAGATCTTGTATTTGCGGGGCATGTGCACGGCGGGCTGATGCGGCTCCCGGTTCTGGGCGGCGTGATTGCCCCTTCCATGAAGCTGTTTCCGAAATATGATGGTGGGGAATTCCATGAGGGAAATGCTGCCATGATTTTAAGCCGTGGACTGGGAACGCATACGCTTCCGATCCGGATTTTCAACCCGGGCGAACTCGTGGTTGTAAAGTTGACGCCTTAAACGAGAAATGGTACACTAATAAAGTTGTGATTTGCAAATGAGGTTCTGAATAGTTATGTGATTTCTTTAATGACAAGATCCGGTAAGGGGTACATGATGGAGAAGTTGAATACGAAATTATTTGATCATACGATATTAAAGGCAGATGCCACAAAGGAAGCAGTTTTAAAGGTCTGCCGGGAAGCGAAAGAATACAATTTTATGTCCGTGTGCGTGAATGGCTTTTATACAGCACTGGTGAAGAAGGAACTGGAAGGAACGGATGTAAAGGTCTGTACCGTAGTCGGATTCCCTCTCGGACAGATGATTACGAAAGCAAAAGCCACGGAGGCTGCGATTGCCGTTGAGGATGGTGCAGATGAAATTGATATGGTCATCAATGTGGCTGCATTAAAGGATGGCGAAAAAGAAACAGTATATCAGGACATTCTGGCGGTCCGCAGGGCATGTGAGAAGCAGACACTGAAGGTCATTATCGAGACCTGTCTGTTAACGGATGATGAGAAGCGGACAGCCTGCCGGCTTGCCGAAAAGGCAGGGGCAGACTTTGTGAAGACCTCGACCGGATTTTCCACAGGAGGGGCAACCACAGAGGATGTTGCTCTGATGCGCAGTGAAGTCGGAACACGCTTAGGGGTAAAGGCATCCGGTGGAATCAGGGATAAGGAAACTGCGCAGAGAATGATCGATGCCGGAGCAAGCCGTCTCGGAACGAGTGCAACGATTGCAATCTGCAGCTAAAGGAGCATAGATATGGCGATATCGGTAAAGCTGGAGGCATTTGAAGGCCCCTTAGATCTACTGTTACATCTGATTGAAAAGAATAAGGTCGATATTTATGATATTCCCATTGTGATGATTACGGAGCAGTACCTGGACTACATAAAGGCCATGGAAACGGAAGATATGAATGTGATGAGTGAATTCCTTGTCATGGCGGCAACGCTTCTTGATATTAAATGCCGGATGCTTCTTCCGAAGGAAGTCAACGAAGAGGGAGAAGAAGAGGACCCGAGAGCAGAGCTTGTACAGAAGCTGTTGGAATACAAGATGTACAAGTATATGGCGTATGAATTAAAGGATCGTCAGGTGGATGCGGCAAAGACCTGGTTTAAGGACAAGACACTGCCTAAGGAGATCGAGGATTACCGTCCTCCGATTGATATGCAGGAATTACTGGGAGATGCCGATTTGGGAAAACTGCAGGAGCTTTTCCATATGGTGATGCGTCGGCAGGAGGACAAGATTGATCCGGTACGAAGTACCTTTGGCAAGATTGAAAAGGATGAAATCGACATGGATTTAAAGACTGCTTATGTGGAGGATTATCTTCTGACGCATAAGAGCTTCAGTTTCATGGATCTGATGGAAAAGCAGCGCAGCAAGATGGAGATCATCGTCACCTTTATGGTGATCCTTGAGCTTATGAAAACGGGCAAAATCACGATTGTGCAGGAAGATATCTTTGATGATATCTGGATCACATCAAAGGCAGGATAGAGAAAGAGAGTTTTAAGATGGATAAGAAGGAACAGAAAGCCGTACTCGAGGCCGTTTTATTTACCATGGGAGAGGCCGTAGAGATTGAACGGCTTGCAGCGGTACTGGAAATCAGTATAAAGGAAACAAAAGAGCTCCTGCTGGAAATGAAAGCAGACTATGATAAGAAGGACAAGGGAATTACCCTGATGGAGCTGGAAGATTCCTTTCAGATGTGCACGAAGTCGGAAATGTATGAGTATCTGATTAAAATTGCAAAGACACCGCGTAAGTATGTGCTGACCGATACGCTTCTTGAAACACTATCCATCATTGCCTATAAGCAGCCGATTACCAGAGCAGAAATCGAACGTGTCCGAGGGGTCAGCTGTGACCATGCCGTGAACCGTTTAGTAGAATTTGGACTGATTGCGGAGGTCGGACGTATGGATGCACCGGGGAAGCCACTTCTGTTCGGTACAACCGAAGAGTTTTTAAGAAGCTTTGGCGTGAAGTCCTTAGAGGAATTGCCGGAATTATCCGCTGTCCAGATCGAGGAATTCAAACAGCAGGCAGAGGCAGAAGTGGACGGTGACGTTCAGGTGGATGTATAAAGCAGAAAATGACGGATGCTCTGGCGGATGCAGTAAGGAAGTGTAATGGCATCGATGGAATCCGGAACATGGATGCTTTCCTTATAGTAAAGAGTATCATCCAGATAATAGCGGATTTCACCAATCTTCTGGCCGTTACGCACGGGTGCGGTCAGAGTCTTTTCATATTCATATTGTACCTGAAAATGTTCTCCTTGTTTAAGGAGAATTTTTTTGTTTACGAAAGCTTCATCCCTTTTAATATAAGGCGTTTCAGAAAGAGCAGCATTCCAGATATCGCCGGCTCCGTCACAGACCGGAACGGGGGGGAGATCTGAAGAGGAAAGCAGGGCTTCCTGTAAGGTGTGTGTTGCATAATTTTCAAGGCCGTAGCTCATCAGCTTTTTGGTATCGGACCATTTGTAGGATTTATTATTCGGCCAGCCGCAGGCCAGCAGGGCAACGACAAAGGTACGATCCTCCTGCCGTAAGGAGCCGACATAGCAGTAGCCGGCGTTGGCGGTGAAGCCGGTTTTACCGGAGAGGGCGCCTTCCATCATGGATAAAAAGGCGTTGTGATTGTTGCAGGTAAAGGTGCGTCCATCTGATACATAATCCTCACCGGACTTCTGAAAGCCGGTAAAGGAATGTGAGGCAGTGCGGGTGATTGTAAGGAATTCTTCCTTTTTGGGAGAAGAGGTGATGCAGTAGGACATGATCCTGGCCAGGTCTGCAGCTGTGGTGGAGTGAATGTGTGTCTGACCGTCCGTGGAAGTGGAGACAGCATCCAGTCCGTTTGGTGTGATGAAGAAGGTATTATCACAGCCGATTTTCCTGGCTTTCCGGTTCATCATATCTGCAAATTCCCCGGTGCTTCCGGCAATGTGCTCGGCGATGATGACAGCAGAATCATTGTGGGATTCCAGCATCAGGGAATAAAGCAGATCCTCTAAACGGAAGAATTCCCCGGAACGGGCCCCGAGATGGACCTTGGGCATGCCTGATGCATATGAGGAGACTTCCGCGTAATCGTTCAGATCTCCGTTTTCCAGCGCGAGAATGCAGGTCATGATTTTGGTGGTGCTTGCCATCGGAAGAATTTCGTATCCGTTCTTTTCGTATAAGATACGTCCGGATTCCGCATCCATTAATACGGCGGATTTTGCATAGAGGGTAAGAGAGGGCTGCACAGAGGGATCAATGACTGCGGAGGGAACCCTGGGTTCAGAAAGTGTCCGGGGCAAATCGAAGGATACAGAAGTATTAAGAGCATCCCCGGCTGCATGTTCCGGAAGTATTCCGGGAAGAGAGCAGAGAATGAGAAACAACAGGCAGAAGAAAATGGATAAAAAATATCGTTTCTTTTGGAACATAGGGGGATCCTTTTACGAAACAGACTTATCTTATATCTATGCGTGGAAAAAGAAAGATATGTGTAACTGTGGGGGACCGGACAGTCACGGATATATGAAAGCACACGGGTAAAATTTTTGTAAAAAATTTGCAGAAAAAGCAAATTTGTCCTATGCGTTTTAAAAACTTTGTGTTATACTACCATAGATGATTTATGGGGTGCAATGCGCCCTTTAATACGTTATCATTTATTTAATATAAAAATGGAGGGCTGAAGAATATGAGTACTACTTCACAAGCGAGTCAAAGAATTGCTTCTTTACTCGATGACAACAGTTTCGTTGAAATTGGCGCCATGGTTACAGCCAGAAGCACCGACTTTAATCTGAAACAGACTGAGACTCCTTCTGACGGTGTTATCACCGGTTATGGAGTAATTGGTGGTAATCTTGTTTATGTATACAGCCAGGATGCTTCCGTATTAAACGGCAGCGTTGGCGAAATGCATGCAAAGAAAATTGCCAATCTTTATGACCTTGCACTGAAGACTGGAGCACCTGTAATTGGCCTCATTGAATCCGCAGGTTTAAGATTACAGGAAGCAACCGATGCATTAAACGGTTTTGGTGAAATCTATAAAAAGCAGGTATTAAGTTCAGGCGTGATTCCACAGATTACCGCTATTTTCGGCAGCTGCGGCGGCGGCCTTGCTTTAATCCCGACCTTAACGGATTTTACCTTCATGGAAGAGAGCAAGGCAAAATTATTTGTAAACGCTCCCAATGCATTAGATGGAAATGTGGTTACCAAGTGTGACACTGCATCTGCTGCATTCCAGAGTGAAGAAGCAGGCAATGTAGATGTTGTTGCGGATGAAGCAACCGTACTTGCAAAGATCAGAGAGCTTGTAAGCATGCTTCCTGCAAACAATGATGACGATGCATTCTTTGAGGACTGTACCGATGATCTGAACAGAGCTTGTGAGAATATGGAAGGTGCTGTAGCAGATCCTGCCATCGCTCTTTCACAGATTTCCGATAACGGACAGGTATTTGAAGTAAAGAGTGCTTATGCCAAGGAGATGGTTACTGCCCTGATTAAGTTAGACGGCGTTACCGTTGGTGCTGTAGCAAACCGTACTGCTTTATATGACGAGAACGGCGAAGCAGAGAAGTTCGATGCGGTTCTTACTCCTGCAGGATGTGAGAAGGCTGCTGATTTTGTTAACTTCTGTGATGCGTTCGGTATCCCGGTGTTATCCCTTACCAATGTAAAGGGTTACAAGGCTGACAAGTGTGCAGAGAAGAAGATTGCAAAAGCTGCAGCAAAGCTTACTTATGCATTTGCAAATGCAACCGTTCCGAAGGTAAACGTGATTGTTGGTGAAGCTTTCGGAAGTGCTTATGTCGCAATGAATTCCAAGGCAATTGGTGCAGATATCACCATGGCATATCCGGATGCTAAGATCGGTTCCATGGATGCCAAGCTTGCTGCCAGGATCATCTGTGATGGTCAGGGGGCAGACGCTATTGATGCCTGTGCAAAGGAATATGCTGAGCTGCAGAACAATGTAACAAGTGCAGCAAAGAGAGGATATGTTGATCAGATCATTGAGCCTGTTGACACGAGAAAGTATGTCATCGGCGCATTTGAAATGCTCCTTACAAAGAGCGAAGACAGACCGGCAAAGAAGCACGGCACAGTATAGAAAGGAATTGCTTAATATGAAAAAACATTTATTAGTATTAGGTATGATCATCTGTATGCTTGGTCTGACTGCATGTGGAAGCTCCAAAGCAGACGATACCAGTTACCTTTCTACCGAAGATGCATTATCCTGTGCAGAGTACTATTTTGACGGACTCAGCCAGATGAGCAGCGAACAGCTGGAAGAAGCAGAAAAGCAGGGCTATGATGTTTCTGTTTTCAAGAGTGCATATTCCAGTTATGAAAGCAGCATCGATGAAATCGGTGTAGTAACCGGCATGGGTGAACTGAAGCAGAACACCATGGATGCAGATATGACAGAAGGTACTATCCTTGCTGTTGTAGAAGGAACCGACCATAACGCTACGGTAGAAGTTATTTATGAGAAGAGTGCGTTAACCAGTCTTACTGTAAATACCGTTTATACCTTTGGCGAAAGCATGGAGAAGGCTGCACTGAATACACTTCTCGGTATGGGAACCGTATTCTGTGTTTTAATTCTGATCAGTCTTTTAATCAGCTGCTTTAACTTCATCCCGAAGATCCAGGCAGCCTTTAAGAAGAAGGATAAGAAAGAAGAACCTAAAACTGCAGCAGTCGATCATACCATTGCGCAGATTATTGAAAAAGAAGAACAGGCAGACGATACAGAGCTTGTTGCAGTCATTGCAGCAGCGATTGCAGCCAGCCAGGGAGCTTCTTCTACAGATGGTTTTGTAGTAAGAAGTATCAGAAAACATTAATCACTAATTTAGGAGGATTTTACAATGAAGAATTATACAATTACCGTTAACGGCAACGTATATGATGTAGTAGTAGAAGAAGGCGCATCCACAGGAGCACCGGTAGCAGCACCCGCAGCACCGAAGGCAGCTCCCAAGGCAGCTCCTGCTGCAGCACCGAAGGCAGCAAGCGCTGGTGCCGGCTCTATCAAGGTAGAAGCTGGTGCAGCCGGTAAGGTATTCAAGATCGAAGCTTCTGTTGGACAGGCAGTTAAGAAGGGTGATCCGGTCGTCGTAGTAGAAGCTATGAAGATGGAAATTCCTGTAGTAGCTCCGGAAGATGGTACCGTAGCAAGTATCGACGTAGCAGTTGGTGATGCTGTAGAGGCAGGCGCAACACTTGCAACATTAAACTAATGAGATCTTGTAGCTACGAAACCAACAGGAGGTAAAAGAAATGGATTATATTGTAACAACACTGGACAACCTGATTCATCAGACCGCGTTTTTTAATCTGACCTGGGGTAATTACCTGATGATCGTTGTAGCATGTGTGTTCCTTTATCTTGCAATTGCTAAGGAGTTTGAACCGTTACTTCTTTTGCCTATTGCATTCGGTATGTTACTTGTTAATATCTATCCGGATATTATGATGCATATCGAAGATTCGCCGAATGGAACCGGTGGTCTTTTGTATTATTTTTATCTCTTAGATGAATGGGCAATCATGCCTTCCCTGATTTTCATGGGTGTAGGTGCGATGACTGACTTCGGTCCCCTGATTGCAAATCCTAAGAGCTTCTTACTTGGTGCTGCAGCACAGTTTGGTATTTTTGCAGCATACTTCGGAGCAATTGCTATGGGCTTTAATGATAAGGCTGCAGCAGCAATCTCCATCATCGGTGGAGCCGATGGTCCTACTTCCATTTTCCTTGCAGGAAAGCTGGGACAGACCGCCCTCCTTGGACCGATCGCCGTAGCAGCATATTCTTATATGTCGCTGGTACCGATTATCCAGCCGCCTATTATGAAGCTGCTCACAACAGAAAAAGAAAGAAAGATTAAGATGGGACAGCTTCGTCCTGTATCGAAGCTTGAGAAGATCCTGTTCCCGATCATCGTTACGATCGTAGTAAGCCTGATCCTTCCTACCACAGCTCCCCTTGTTGGTATGCTGATGTTAGGTAACCTGTTCAGAGAATCCGGTGTGGTTCGTCAGTTAACCGATACCGCATCCAATGCATTAATGTACATCGTAGTTATCCTTCTTGGTACATCCGTAGGTGCTACTACAAGTGCAGAAGCATTCCTGAACCTGGATACGCTGAAGATCGTTGCTCTTGGTCTTATTGCATTCGCATTCGGTACCGCAGCAGGTGTTCTGTTCGGTAAGCTGATGTGTGTTGCCACCAAGGGTAAGGTTAACCCGCTGATTGGTTCTGCCGGAGTTTCCGCAGTACCTATGGCTGCCAGAGTTTCACAGAAGGTTGGTGCAGAGGCTGATCCTACGAACTTCCTTCTGATGCATGCAATGGGACCTAACGTAGCCGGAGTTATCGGTACTGCAGTCGCAGCCGGTACATTTATGGCTGTATTCGGCGTATTCTAAATTAAATCGTAACTGTTCAGTACCTTCACAGTTACATTAAATCAAATATTATGGAGGAAAATAAAATGGCAGATCAGGTTAAAAAGCCGGTTGGAATTATGGAAACCGTTCTTCGTGATGCACATCAGTCTCTGATTGCAACAAGAATGCCTACCGAAATCATGCTTCCAATCGTTGACAAGATGGATAAAGTTGGCTATCATTCCGTAGAGTGCTGGGGTGGAGCTACTTTCGATGCTTCCCTTCGTTTCCTGAAAGAGGATCCGTGGGACAGACTTCGTAAATTAAGAGATGGATTCAAGAATACCAAGCTTCAGATGCTTTTCAGAGGTCAGAACATCTTAGGATACAGACCTTACGCAGATGACGTTGTATATGCCTTCGTAGAGAAGTCAATTGCAAACGGTATTGATGTAATCCGTATTTTCGACTGCTTGAACGATCTTCGTAACTTACAGGCTGCAGTAGATGCTACCGAGAAGATTAAGAAGCAGGAAGGCAGAGGTGAAGCACAGGTTGCTTTATCCTATACCTTAGGCGATGCTTATACCTTAGAGTATTGGGCAGATATGGCTAAGAAGATTGAAGAGATGGGTGCTGATTCCATTTGTATTAAGGATATGGCAGGTCTGCTTGTTCCTTACAAGGCTGCAGAGCTTATCAAGGCGATGAAGGAGAACACCAAGCTCCCGATCCAGCTTCATACCCATTATACTTCCGGTGTAGCTTCCATGACCTACTTAAAGGCTGTAGAAGCCGGTGTTGATGTTATTGACTGTGCAATTTCTCCGTTTGCACTGGGTACTTCCCAGCCCGCAACAGAAGTTATGGTTGAGACCTTCAAGGGTACACCTTATGATACCGGATATGATCAGAATCTCCTTGCAGAGATCGCTGATTACTTCAGACCTTACCGTGAGCAGTGCTTAGAGAGCGGTTTAATGAGCACCAAGGTTCTTGGCGTTAACATTAAGACCTTATTATATCAGGTACCCGGCGGTATGCTTTCCAACATGGTTAGCCAGTTAAAGGAACAGCATGCAGAAGACAAGTATCAGGATGTGTTGGAAGAGATCCCGAGAGTTCGTAAGGACTGTGGTGAACCTCCTCTTGTTACCCCTTCTTCCCAGATCGTTGGTACACAGGCTGTATTTAACGTTCTGATGGGCGAGAGATATAAGATGGCAACAGGTGAGTTTAAGGATCTGCTTCGTGGTAAGTACGGTCAGACTGTTAAGCCAATGAATCAGGAAGTTATCGATAAGGTTATTCCCGGCGAACAGAGATTTACATCCCGTTCTGCAGATGCAGCAGGCTTAACCAACGAAATGGACAAGTTAGAGTCCGAAATGAAGGAATGGAAGCAGCAGGATGAAGACGTATTATCTTACGCATTATTCCCGCAGGTTGCTACCGACTTCTTCAAGTATCGTCAGGCACAGCAGGAAAAGGTGGATCTGACACAGGCAGATACCAAGAATGCAGCTTACCCGGTTTAATTTATTGAAATTTATCAATTAAGGTTATTGAGAGTTATGTAAAACATGCATTTTGTTTTACATAACTCTTTTTTTATCCATATCAGATATAAAAGAAACCTGAACCATTTGCACCGGAGAACTCCTTGATGAATTATGTGACGAAAGCAGGGCTTTGGCTTGACAGACCGGAAAGTTCGCTATAAAATAATAACATGCGTTATACAAATGAACCGGAAGGGTGGGGGACCTATGGCAAGAAAAGAATCTGTAACGAAAAACGATATTTTAGAAGCAGCATTTTCGATTCTTCAGGAAGAGGGGATCGAACAGGTAACGGCGCGGAAGCTGGCAGCGAGAGCCAACTGTTCCACGCAGCCGATTTTCCGTATTTACAAAAATATTAACGAACTGATTGAAGAGTTGTTTTTTAAGTCCTGTGTTTTTTTTCAGGATTATTACCGCGCATTCCCACGGCAGTCCGTGACTCCATTTGTAAACTTAGGATATGCGTATATCTTATTTGCACAGAAGAACAAGAAGATCTTTGAATTTGTCTTTCTTTCAAAGGACCGTCATGGCAAGACCTTATATGACCTGATTAACGGGGAGGAAGGTTATGTCAGCCGTGAGATTCAGCTGGCAGCCTCCCAGGGCTGTAAAAATGCGAGCGGACTGTTTATGAAGATGTGGATTTTCATTCATGGAGCGGCGAGCATGTCACTCACCGATGACTATGATCTGAAAGAAAACGAAACGATTGAAATGCTGAAGGATGCTTATCAGGCATTCCGGTAAAATTCAGGAAAGAAGAACAGGCAGGACGAACAGAGGTAGAGTATGGATATTATTACCCGTATGAATGATAAATTTATCAAGATGAGCAAAGGCCATAAGGCCATTGCCACCTATATTTCCGATCATTATGAGCAGGCTGTGTTTATGACGGCTGCAAAGCTCGGAGAGCAGGTAGGCGTGAGTGAATCCACGGTGGTTCGGTTTGCTATCGGATTAGGTTATGAGGGTTATCCGGAGTTTCAGGAGGCTCTTGAGGAATGGGTAAAGAATAAGCTGAATGCGGTACAGAAGGTGGGGGCAAAATACGGAAACAGTACTCAGGCAGAAGTCCTTCAGTCTGTTCTGACCGCGGATATTGAGAAGATTCAGGATACGATTGTGAATGTGGATGCAGTCGCTTTTGACGCTGCTGTTGACATTATCCTGGAAGCAGAGACCATTTATCTCGTAGGGGTACGGAGCTGTGAACCGCTTGCGGATTTTCTGCATTTTTACCTGAATATGATACGGGGAAACATTGTTCTTATTAAAACGACGAGTGTAACGGAAATGTTTGAGCAGATGATCCGGATCAACGAAAAGGATGCCATTATCGGAATCAGCTTTCCGCGGTATTCCATGCGGACACTGAAGGCAATGGAATTTGCCAATGACCGGAATGCGAAGGTGATCACGATTACGGACAGCATCCATTCTCCGATGAACCTGTATTCCTCCTGCAACTTACTGGCAAGAAGTGATATGGTGTCGATTGTAGATTCTCTGGTTGCACCGTTAAGTCTGATTAATGCACTCGTGGTGGCACTTTGCCTGAAGCGTCCGCAGATGGTGAAGCAGAACCTGGAAACACTTGAGGAAGTCTGGAATAATTATCAGGTTTATTTAAATGATGAAATCAATTTCGTAGATGAGGAACCGATGCTTAATTATTCCTTAATCAGAAAGGACTCTGCGGATGAGTCCGGACAGGAAACAGAATGAAAAAGGTAGTTGTGATTGGGGCAGGTGCTGCCGGCATGATGGCTGCGATCACCGCAGCACAGTCGGGGGCGTCTGTCACTTTAATT
Organism: Firmicutes bacterium CAG:95; assembly: GCA_000438155.1. GTDB lineage: Bacteria > Bacillota > Clostridia > Lachnospirales > Lachnospiraceae > Suilimivivens. Next base: position 36,241 of record FR902888.1, on the reverse strand, counting down.
GAGAAGAATGAAAAGACCGGCAAGAAGATTTTTATTACCGGAAAGGGGCGCTGCAACGTCACAAACGGCTGTGAGCACGAAGAGTTCTTTGAAAATATTGTAACGAACAGTAAATTCTTATACAGTGCGTATGCAGCGTTTGATAACCGGAGTATGATGGAGCTTTTAAAGGAGGCCGGCTG
>FR902888.1:20209-36021 GCA_000438155.1 Firmicutes bacterium CAG:95 | reverse complement strand
AAGGAAGAGCGGGGCAAACGGATTTTTCCGCAGTCAGACCATTCCTCGGATGTCATTGCCGCATTGAACCGGCTATTGAAGAAGGAACGGGTGAAGGTGCTTTTTCATACGTCAGTGAGGGAGCTTTTACTCGAAGAGCTTCCGGAAGAAGCGCAGAGAGAAGCCTCGAAGGATCCGGCGAAGCAGAAGGTTAGTGGTGCACTTCTTGTGGACGGGACAACCATAAAGGCAGATGCGGTAATTGTTGCAACCGGAGGACAGTCCTATGAAGCGACAGGCTCAACAGGAGATGGTTACCGGCTTGCCATGCAGGCAGGACATACCATAAAGGAAGTGAAGCCGGCGCTCGTGCCCTTTGTCATTCAGGAAGAGTGGTGCAGACAGTTACAGGGACTCTCCTTAAAGAATATTTCCTGCCTCATTAAAAAGGATAAGAAGAAAATTTATGAAGGCTTCGGCGAGATGCTTTTTACGCATTTCGGAGTGAGCGGACCGCTCATGCTAAGTGCAAGCAGCTTTTATGTGAAGAAGTATCGTGGGGAAGAGGTACAGCTTTTCATTGATTTAAAGCCGGCACTTACAAAGGAGCAGCTCGATGCGAGAATTCTTCGTGATTTTGATAAAAATACCAACAAACAATTTAAAAATGCACTGGATGAACTGCTTCCGGCGAAGTTGATTCCGGTCATTTTAGGTCTGTCCGGAGTTCCGGTTGAAAAACGGGTGAATGAAATTACCCGTGAGGAACGCAGCCGCCTTGTGGAGCTTTTGAAGAATCTGACACTGACGATTACCGGGACGAGAGGATTTTCGGAAGCCATTGTGACACAGGGAGGCGTGAATGTCAAAGAAATCCTGCCAGCGTCCATGGAATCGAGAAAGGTTCAGAATCTGTACTTTGCAGGGGAGGTTCTGGATGTGGATGCCCTGACCGGAGGCTTTAATCTTCAGGTGGCATGGTCTACCGGTTTCCTTGCAGGGAAGCATGCAGCAGGTGAAAATGAAAAGTCTGGTTGAAATAGAGCAGTAAGGTATGATATAACTATACAAAAGAAGAAAGCAGGACAGATCAATGAGTTATCAGATCGCAATTGACGGACCGGCCGGTGCAGGAAAGAGTACCATTGCAAAGAAGGTCGCCCGGTTAAAGGAATTTATTTATGTGGATACCGGAGCAATGTACCGCGCCATGGCATATTATCTTTTCTCAAAGCAGGTAGATCCGAAGGATGAAGAAGCAGTTTCCAGAGAATGCCGGGGAGCACATATTACCATTCAGTATGTGGGTGGAGAGCAGGTTGTTCTTCTGAACGGAGAGAACGTGAATCCGTATCTTCGTACCGAGGAGGTTGGAAACATGGCGTCCCTTACCAGTAAGAATCCGAAGGTCCGGGAGCGTCTTACCCAGCTGCAGAAGGAACTGGCCAGGCAGAATGACGTCGTGATGGATGGACGTGATATCGGGACATGCGTGCTGCCGGATGCGGATGTGAAGGTCTATCTGACCGCAAGTGTCGAAGTGAGGGCAAAGCGCCGTTACGATGAGCTTACTGCGAAGGGCGTAAGCTGCGATATTCATCAGATCGAAGAGGATATTGCAAAGAGGGACGAGCAGGATATGAACCGTGAAATCGCCCCGTTAAAGCAGGCAGAGGATGCGGTGCTTGTAGATTCCTCCAACATGACCATTGATGAGGTCGTGCAGGCAATTCTTACTCTTTGTAAATAAAGGAGCACAGCTATGGAAGTACTTCTTGCGAAAAGCGCAGGATTCTGTTTCGGGGTGAAGCGGGCTGTCGAGCAGGTGTATGAGCAGATTGAAAAGGGTGGTCCGATCTATACCTATGGACCGATTATTCATAATGAAGAAGTAGTGAATGACCTTGCGAAAAAAGGCGTACAGGTAATCAACAGTGAAGAAGAACTGCAAAGTCTTAAGGAGGGTACGGTGGTGATCCGATCCCATGGCGTTCCCAAGCGGATTTATGATCGGATTGAGGAAAACGGACTTAGCTGCGTTGATGCGACCTGCCCTTTTGTGAAACGGATTCATAAGATTGTCCAAAAGGAAAGTGAAGAAGGCCGGCAGATTGTGATTATCGGAAATGCCGGGCATCCGGAAGTGGAAGGAATTATGGGATGGGCCAAAGGTCCTGCATTTGTGGTGGAATCCGCAGAAGAAATCGAAAAAATCCCGTTAAAACAGGATTCGACACTGTGTATTGTGTCGCAAACAACGTTTAACTATAAGAAATTTAAAGAATTAGTTGAAATATTTGAAAAAAAAGGTTACAATATTATCGTTGTGAATACTATATGTAACGCAACGGAGGAGCGACAGACGGAAGCAAGAGATATTGCTTCAAAAGTCGATGCTATGATAATAATAGGTGGACGGCACAGCTCCAATACACGGAAACTGTACGAAATTTGTCGGGAACAGTGTTCGGCCACGTATTTTATACAGACACTGGATGATTTGCATTTAGATTTACCTAAAGCTGCTTCTCTGGTGGGTATTACCGCAGGGGCTTCCACCCCAAACAATATTATCGAGGAGGTTCAAAATTATGTCAGAATTAACTTTTGAACAAATGTTGGAAGAATCATTAAAGACAATACATACAGGAGAGGTTGTTGAAGGTACAGTCATTGATGTTAAGCCTGAAGAAGCAATTCTTAACATCGGTTACAAGTCCGATGGTGTATTAACCAGAAACGAATACACCAATGAGCCGAATGTGGATCTGACCAAGGTCATCAAGGCTGGCGATACCATGGAAGTTAAGGTTCTTAAAGTAAACGACGGTGAAGGACAGGTTACCCTTACTTACAAGAGACTTGCTGCTGACCGTGGCAATAAGAGAATTGAAGAAGCCTTTAATAACAAGGAGGTATTAAAAGCCAAAGTATCCCAGGTGTTGGATGGTGGTTTAAGCGTTATCGTAGATGAAGTTCGTATCTTCATCCCTGCAAGCCTTGTATCCGATTCCTATGAGAAGGATTTATCCAAGTATGCAGGACAGGAAATTGAATTTGTAATCAGCGAATACAATCCGAAGAGAAGACGTTATATCGGTGACCGCAGACAGCTTCTTGTAGCTGAAAAGCAGGAGAAGCAGCAGAAGCTTCTTGAGAGCATCCATGTTGGTGACGTTGTTGAAGGAACCGTTAAGAACGTAACAGACTTTGGTGTATTTATTGATATCGGTGGTGCAGACGGGCTTCTTCATATCTCTGAGATGTCCTGGGGAAGAGTTGAGAATCCTAAGAAGGTATTTAAGCCCGGTGATGTGGTTAAGGCCTTTATTAAGGATATTTCCGGAACCAAAATTGCACTCAGCATGAAATTTGAAGATGAGAATCCATGGAAGGATGCAGCAACCAAGTTTGCAGTTGGCAATGTAGTAACCGGTAAGGTTGCAAGAATGACTGACTTTGGTGCATTTGTAGAGCTTGAGAAGGGTGTAGATGCACTGCTTCATGTTTCCCAGATTTCCAAGGATCATATCGAGAAGCCGTCAGATGTATTAAAGGTTGGTGATGAGGTTACTGCCAAGATTGTAGACTTTAACGAAGCAGATAAGAAGATCAGCTTAAGTATCCGTGCATTACTTGCCCCGGAACCGGCTGAGAAGAAGGAAGAAGCGTCTAAGGATGATGATGCAGATGTTGTTTCAGTAGATATTGATGCAGTGATCGCAGCAGAGGATACAAAAGAAGAATAATCTCATCTGGAATTTTATAAAAATATCTGAACATTTAAGAGCCAATCATGAAGTATTAGTTTTTTGTGATTGGCTCTGTTAGTATGAGATAAACAATTAGGAGGTAGTGCATATGACATGGGATTATGAGCGTTTTAAGACAGCAGTGCTTCAACTTACAGGAATTGATTTAAATGCGTATAAGGAACGCCAAATGAAGCGGCGTATTGATGCATTAATTTCCAAAAATGGAATCAATGACTATGAAGCCTATGTGCATCTTCTTAAAACAGATAAAGTAAAATTTGAGGAGTTTGTTAATTATCTTACGATTAATGTATCGGAGTTTTACCGGAATCCGGATCAGTGGGAAGCCATGGATAAGCAGATTATTCCGGAGATGATTCAGAAATTTGGCAAGAATCTCAGGATCTGGAGCGCGGCATGCTCTACAGGAGATGAGCCGTATTCTCTTGTAATGGCTTTATCAAGGCATCTGCCACTCAATCAGATTAAGATTGTTGCAACGGACATTGACAAGCAGGTTATAGCAAAGGCGAAGGTCGGATTGTATAATGAGAAGAGTATTGCAGCTGTGCCGGATGATCTGAAGAAGAAGTACTTTACACAGATCGGTCCTTCTTATCAGATTTCGGATCAGATTAAATCCAGAGTGGAATTCCGGGAGCAGAATCTGTTAAAGAATGATTATGCGACCGGCTTTCATCTCATCGTCTGTCGTAATGTATTGATTTACTTTACAGAAGAAGCGAAGGATGAAGTGTTCCGCAAGTTCTATCAGTCACTTGCACCGGGCGGCCTACTGTTTATCGGAAGCACGGAGCAGATTATTAATTATCGTGAGATTGGTTATGAACGGAAGAGTTCCTTCTTTTATGAGAAGCCGGGGAAATAAATCATTCAGATTATTATTCAGAAGAGAATGGATAAAGAAAGGAATGTGTTATAACAGCACATTCCTTTTATCATGTATGTTTTGTAACTATTCAGAGCCATGCAAATTATGACAATATGGACGTCGAATGCTCGCATTCGTAAGGACATTTGGCATAATTTATATGGCGAAGTAACCACATGAGGTAAACTACGTTGCGTTAGCAACGGTTTTACGAATGGGGTCTGAATAGTTACTATGTTTTTAATTATTACTATATAGAAGTCCTTTAATCCTGAAAGGCAATGGCGTTCAATACATGACTGGCATAATCGGAAAATAGCTGCCGGTCTTTTTTGATGTCATCGGTCAATTCAAAGAACAGATCCTTACTGTCGTAGTCCCGTTTGAAAAAGGGTTCTACCATGACCTTCCACTGGGGAAGGTACAGGGAGATCTTGCGGGTGTAACAGTTCCGGGCAGTGGCCTGTTCCCGGTAATCCTTATCCACGAAAGAAGCGATAGACTTATGAAGTGCCGTATCCTCTAAGGGAAGATAGTAGTAATCCTTGTAGTTGGCGTAGTAATATTTCAGTTCTTCTTCATAAATCGGAATAACCAGGGTTCCTTCGTAGCCTTCGGCTTTGAAATGACATCCCTTTCCCATGAAGCTGATTGCAACCGGCAGGGGAGAGACGAAAATTAACCGGATGATCAATTCTTTGCGCGGGACACCATGCATATCATTATAGTAGTTTGTCTGTGCCTTACTTGCCTTGATGCTGCAGTTAAACAGGTCGTAGTAGGAGAGGATCGGCAGTGTTTCCAGCATACCTTTCATATCATCTGCATTATGAAGAATCAGTGTGTGATACAGATCATAATCATGGGAACTGGTATAGTCGTGATAAACCTGGATAAGCTGCCCTCCGGTATAGATGTCTTCACGGTGGATCCCAAGAAAGCTTTCGATCGTTTTGAGCTTGCAGTCCGGGAGCTTTAAGAAATTCTTATAGGGAGTAATTCTCCGGAAGATATCCAGTCCTTTCTTGGATGAAAGGGTATAGGAAATACCGTATTTATCTGCCTTCTTACGAAGAAAAGGAAGATCAAAGGTGTTGCCGTTGTAGTGGATTAAATAGGAATAAGGCTCTGCGAAGGCAAGGAACGCAGATAGAATCTCACTTTCTTCATCGGGCGTCTGTGCAAACCACTGGCGGAGCTTCCAGTTGCCATCCTCATAGTAGGCACAGCCAATCAGATAGATGCTTGAACTTCCGGTTAAAAATCCGGTAGTTTCAATATCCAGAAACAAAATATCTGAAAGCAGGGCAAGACGTTCCAAAGGGTATTTCAGTTGGAAATTATTTAAAATGATTTCTTCTGTTTTCATAAAATAACAATCCATTCATTCGATTATATTAGTAGGGAATTTCAGTAATTTCTGAGTGCTTTTTACAGTTAGCAATTTTAAAATTACCCAAGAATAGTGTAACACATTTTTCAAAAATACTGTAGTATTTTATCGAAAAATTTAGTATAGTTAGAACAGGTTTATATTTATTAAGTATACATCATAACTGAGAGGGTACAGAACAGTTATGAATATGTTTAGAAAGAAGGTAAGATATGGCAAGATTAACATTTTCAGGGGGCATCCACCCCTATGATGGCAAGGATATGTCGAAGTCGAAGCCGATTAAGGATGTAGATCCAAAGGGTGAGCTTGTCTATCCGTTATCCCAGCATATCGGGGCGCCTGCCAAGCCTGTTGTTGCCAAAGGAGACCATGTGCTTGCCGGTCAGCTGATTGCAGAAGCAGGGGGCTTTGTTTCAGCACCGATTTATGCTTCGGTATCAGGGATCGTGAAGAACATTGAGCCCCGCAGAGTGGTGACCGGTGACAATGTGATGAGTATTGTCATTGAGAATGACGGGACATATGAAGAGGTGGAATGGCCGGCAGCCATAGACTTTGATTCCGAAGAGTATGCATCAATGACGAGGGAAGAGAAGCTTGAACGGATCCGTAAGGCCGGTATTGTCGGTATGGGTGGTGCCGGATTCCCGACGGCAGTGAAGTTGTCTCCGAAGGAGCCGGAGAAGATGGAGTATGTCATTGTAAACTGTGCAGAATGCGAGCCTTATCTGACATCCGATTACCGGAAGATGTTAGAGGAGCCGGAGAGACTGATCGGCGGTTTGAAAATTGCCCTGAGTCTTTTTGATAACGCAAGAGGAATCCTCGCTGTTGAAGATAATAAGCCGGACTGTATTACGAGATTAAAGCATTTGACGAAGGATGAAACGAAGATTACGGTGAAAGCATTAAAGACGAAGTATCCTCAAGGGTCAGAACGTCAGCTGATTTTTGCTGCAACAGGACGTGCGATCAATTCCTCAATGCTTCCGGCCGATGTGGGATGTATTGTGAATAATGTTGATACCGTAATTTCTATTTATAATGCGGTAATGGAGCAGAAGCCGTTAATGTACCGGATTGTCACGGTGACCGGAGATGCAATAGCAGATCCCAGGAACTTCCGCGTGAGAATCGGTACGTTATATGAAGGACTGGTGGAGGAAGCCGGAGGATTTAAAGAGCCTCCTGTAAAAATCATTTCCGGAGGACCGATGATGGGCTTCGGTATTTTTGACCTGAAGGTACCAACAACCAAAACCTCCTCGGCACTTCTTTGTATGACGAAGGATGATGTATCTGCCATGGAGCCTTCTGCATGTATCAATTGCGGTAAATGTGTGGAGGTCTGTCCGGGCAGGGTGGTTCCGAAAAAGCTTGCGGAATATGCAGAACATTATGATGAAGAAGCCTTTGTGAAGAACAATGGCATGGAATGCTGTGAGTGCGGCTGCTGCAGTTATATCTGCCCCGCCAAACGTCCTCTGACGCAGACCATCAAGTCCATGCGCCGGATGCAGCTTGCCAAGAAAAAGAAGTAGAGGAGAGAAGGAAATGAGTCAATTAATGAAGGTATCATCCAATCCCCATGTCCGCTCCCATATTACGACAAGCAATATCATGCTGGCAGTAATTATTGCATTACTTCCGGCTGCCGGGTTCGGTATTTACAATTTTGGACTGGATGCTCTGATTTTAATTTTAGTTACGGTGGCAACAACAGTGCTTACCGAATACATTTATGAGAAACTGATGCATAAACCGGTGACGATCGGAGATTATTCCGCAGTCGTCACGGGACTATTGCTTGCATTAAACCTGCCGTCTACCGCGCCCTGGTGGATCGGTGTTGTCGGTGGTATATTTGCAATCCTTGTAGTAAAGATGCTGTTTGGCGGTCTGGGGCAGAACTTTATGAACCCGGCACTTGGTGCCCGGTGCTTTCTGCTGATTTCCTACACATCCATCATGTGTAATTTTAATACAGATGCCTATAGCGGTGCCACTCCGCTTGCCCAGTTAAAGGCAGGAGAGAACGTGGATATCCTGAAAATGGTTATTGGTAAAACCGCAGGTACAATCGGTGAAACCTCCATGATCGCCATTGTAATCGGAGCCTGCTTCCTGATTCTGCTTGGAGTCATTGATTTAAGAGTACCGGGAACCTACATTGTGACCTTTATTGTATTCCTGTGTCTGTTTGGCGGACGCGGATTTGATCCGGCGTTCATCAGCGCACACTTAGCCGGCGGCGGTCTGATGTTGGGTGCATTTTTCATGGCAACAGATTATGTGACACGTCCTGTCACGAAGAAGGGACAGTATCTGTATGGTGTGCTGCTAGGCATCCTGACGGGTGTTTTCCGGCTCTTTGGACCATCCGCAGAGGGAGTTTCCTATGCCATTATTTTAGGCAACCTTCTTGTACCTCTGATCGAGAAGATTACCATGCCGAAGCCGTTTGGTAAAGGAGGGGAGCACGCATGAAAAATATGATAAAGGATGCGGCAATCCTTTTTGCGATAACGCTGATTGCCGGATTTGTTCTCGGATTTGTTTATAATGTAACGAAGGAACCCATTGCACAGGCCGAAGAAAAGGCAGCAAAGGAAGCCTATGCAGAGGTCTTTCAGGATGCGTCGGATTTTAATGAACTTGCGATCGAAGAAGACAGTGCATACATAAGCGAATGGGAAGAAGCCGGATTTTCCGATGTGGATGTGGATAAGGCTCTGGAAGCCGTTGACTCGGATGGAAATGGTTTGGGATATGTATTAACATTGACCTCCCATGCAGGCTATGGCGGAGATATTACCTTTACCCTCGGCATTGCAAACGATGGAACCGTAAATGGAATTTCCATCTTAAGTATTTCGGAAACCGCGGGTCTTGGTATGAAGGCTGAGGCTGTTTTAAAGCCGCAGTATGCCGGAAAGAAGGTAAGCAGCTTTACGGTAACGAAGCAGGGGGCAACCTCTGACAGCCAGATTGATGCGATCAGTGGTGCGACCATCACCTCCAATGCATTGACGACAGCCGTAAATGGAGGACTTTATTATTTCCAGACGAAGTTAGGAGGTGTCAGCTATGAAGCAAAATAGTGTATCCGAGCGTCTTGTGAACGGTATTGTTTTGGAAAATCCGACCTTCGTATTGATGCTGGGAATGTGCCCGACCCTGGCTGTAACAACGTCAGCCATCAACGGTCTTGGTATGGGACTTACCACTATGGTGGTTCTGGCACTCAGCAATATGTTTATTTCCATGCTGCGGAATATTATTCCGGATAAGGTGCGTATTCCGGCATTTATTGTAATCATTGCTTCATTTGTAACAGTTGTGGAGCTTTTGTTAAAGGCCTACATTCCGTTCCTGTATGATGCACTGGGCTTATATATTCCGTTGATCGTTGTAAACTGTATCATTCTTGGAAGAGCGGAAGCCTATGCCTCCAAGAATAAGGTACTTCCTTCCTTCTTTGACGGAGTCGGTATGGGACTTGGATTTACCCTTGCGCTTACGATTATCGGAGCAGTCCGTGAACTGATCGGTGCAGGTGAAATCTTCGGATTTCATGTTATGCCGGATTCCTATGTTCCCTGCAGCATTTTCGTCCTGGCACCGGGTGCGTTCTTCGTACTGGCTGCCCTTACTGCAATTCAGAATTACATCAAGCGTAAAGGACAGGAGAAGGGTAAGGATATGTCGAAGATCCAGTCCGGCTGTAATTCAGACTGTATGCATTGTGGCGAAACCGGCTGCGGAAGCCGCATGACAGAGCCGGTAATAGAAGATGCGGCAGAGAATGGCAAAGATGTGAAAAATACAATAAAAAAAGTAACAGACGAAACAGATGAAACAAAGCAGAATGCTGATGTGAAGAATGCAAATAAAGAATCAGTAGAAGAGAAGAAGGAGGAAAAGAGCAATGATTAAAGAATTACTTATTATTCTGGTTTCCTCTTCCTTAATCAGTAACGTGGTACTGAGTCAGTTCCTTGGACTGTGTCCGTTCCTTGGTGTATCCAAGAAGACCAATACCGCAGCGGGAATGGGAACCGCAGTTATCTTCGTTATTACCCTGTCCTCCGCAGTGACAGGATTGATTTATCAGTACATTTTAACTCCGCTTGATCTGACTTATTTACAGACGATTGTATTTATTCTGGTCATTGCAGCTCTGGTACAGTTCGTGGAAATGTTCCTGAAGAAATTCATGAAGTCACTGTATCAGGCACTTGGTGTATATCTGCCCCTGATTACAACCAACTGTGCCGTACTTGGTATTGCCTTAACGAATGTGCAGAAGAATTATGGGATCCTTCAGGGCGTTGTGAATGGTTTTGCAACTGCTGCAGGATTTACGATTGCCATCGTGATTCTTGCCGGTATCCGTGAAAAGATGGCATATAATGATATTCCGGAATCCTTTAAGGGAATGCCGATTGTCCTGATTACTGCAGGACTGATGGCAATTGCCTTCTGTGGATTTTCAGGACTGTTGTAGAAAGGAGCCGATAAAATGAGTGCAGTAATTTTAGCAATAGCAGTTGTTGGCGGAGTCGGTCTTTTTGTTGGTATCTTTCTCGGAATTGCCGCCATCCGGTTTAAGGTAGAAGTAGATGAAAAGGAAGAGGCTGTACTTGCAGCCCTTCCCGGAAATAACTGTGGCGGATGCGGATTCCCCGGCTGCAGCGGGCTCGCTGCAGCAATCGCAAAGGGAGAAGCACCGGTCAATGCCTGCCCGGTAGGTGGAGAGGCTGTTGGAAAGGTCATCGCCGGGATCATGGGAGTAGAAGCCGGAGAAACCGAGCGGAAGGTCGCATTTGTAGCCTGTCAGGGAGACTGTGACAAAACCACACTGGATTATGAATATCATGGAATTGAGGACTGCCGGATGCTTTCCTTCGTCCCGAATGGCGGTGCGAAGAGCTGCAATAACGGTTGTCTCGGGTTTGGAAGCTGTGTATCCGTGTGTCCGTTTGACGCCATTCATGTCGTAAACGGAGTAGCCGTTGTCGATAAGGAAGCATGTAAGGCGTGTGGTAAGTGTGTGGAGGTTTGTCCGAAGCACCTGATTTCCCTCATACCCTATGATGCAAAGTATACGGTAGCCTGCAGCTCCGAGGATAAGGGACCGGTTACCATGAAGGATTGCGAGGTCGGCTGTATCGGCTGTTCTCTCTGCAAGAAGAACTGTCCGCAGGATGCGGTTACGATCAGTAATTTCCATGCAGCGATTGACTACGAGAAATGTGTTGGATGTGGCGTCTGTATGTCGAAGTGTCCGAGAAAGTCGATTGTAGAACATTAAGTGCTGCGTTTCATCAAACGAAATAGAGCAGAGGATCAGACTATCAATTGAAATTTTATATGGAATCCGCTATACTGAAGAAGCAGTATAGCGGATTTTGTATGCAGAGATCAGGCATTGGATTGCCAGGTCATGCTGGAGGAGGCTTAAATGGGGAGTGGCTTAAAATTACCGGTAGGAATTGACAGTTTTGAAAAGATACGAAAGAATGGATATTATTATGTTGATAAAACAAAGCTTATTGAACAGCTGGTGGAAAACGGGAGTGAGGTGACACTTTTTACCCGCCCCAGACGTTTTGGAAAGACTTTAAATATGAGCATGCTGCGATCCTTTTTCGAAACAGATGCGGATGCGTCGTTGTTTGATGGGCTCTATATATCGGAGAAAAAAGAACTTTGCGATAAGTATATGGGGAAACATCCCGTCCTGTTTCTTTCTCTTAAGAACGTGGAGGGATTAACTTATGAGGACGCGAAATACCGGATTACAGAATTGATCGGCATAGAGGCACAACACTTTTCATTTCTGGCATCAAGTGACAGACTTTCGGATAACGAAAAAGAACAGTATAAAGCGATTATTGCATTGCAGCAGGGCAGATATTCCATGGATGAAAAGATCCTGATATCGAGTATCTATCTGATGTCACGGTTCTTATACAAGCATTACGGACAAAAGACAGTTATTCTCATCGATGAATATGATGTCCCATTGGATAAGGCCTTCCAGAATGGTTATTATCGTGAGATGGTTTCCCTGATCCGCGGACTCTTTGGAATGGCTTTAAAAACGAATGACAGCTTACAGTTTGCCATTCTGACAGGGTGCCTGCGTATTTCCAAAGAGAGTATTTTTACAGGGCTTAATAATTTTAAGGTGTTGTCTGTTCTGGATTCCAGATTTGATGAGCAGTTTGGGTTTACGGATCCGGAGGTAAAGAAAATTCTGGATGATTATGATCTGACTTCGCATTTTGATGAGATAAAGGAATGGTATGATGGTTACCATTTCGGTAATTCGGACATCTACTGCCCTTGGGATGTAATTAATTATACAGATCAGCTCAGGTATGATCCGTCCACCAGACCGCAGGATTTCTGGTCCAATTCCAGCGGAAACGCCATTGTACGCAGATTTATAGATAAGGCGGATATTTCGACCAGAAATGAAATAGAAGGACTGATTGCGGGCGAATGGATTGAAAAGGATATCGTGCCGGAGCTTACCTATGATGAAATTGATAAAAGTATAGAAAATCTGTGGAGTGTGCTTTTTACGACGGGTTATCTGACACACAAGGGCTGCACGGAAAGTGGAAAATACCGTCTGGTAATCCCAAACAGAGAGGTCAGAAATCTTTTTGTAAGGAAAATCAGGGAATGGTTTGCAGATGTATCAAGAAATGATGGAAAGACGCTTGAGACGCTTTGCAGCGCATTGGTAAATAAAGAACCGGAAAAGATCGGGCAGATTTTCGGAGATTATCTCTGGAACACCATCAGTATCCGGGATACTGCGGCTGCCAGGGAAAGAAAGGAAAACTTTTATCATGGCATTCTGCTTGGACTTTTAGGTTATAAATCTGACTGGCTGATTAAGTCAAATGCAGAATCGGGAACCGGCTATAGTGATATCCTGATCGAGGTTCCGGATAACAGAACCGGAATTGTAATAGAATTGAAATACGCGGAGAACGGAGACATGGATGCTGCCTGTAAAGCTGCCCTTGAGCAGATTGAGGAAAAGGATTACATTGCCAGGCTGAAACAGGATGGCATGAGGAACTTCATCCGGTATGGGATTGCATGTTTTAAGAAGGACTGCAGAGTTGTGGTTGATCAGAATTCAGAAATGTGAAAAAAGTGATTTTAACAAATGGACTTGTTAAGAAATCCCAGAAATTACCTGTGTCAGAGAAGAAGCTTGCAAAGAAGTATAAGAATGATTATGAACGGAGATGCAGATATGAGCAGTTATAAAGAGTATAAGGAAAAGGCATTGCAGAATGCAGAAGTGAAGGCTGAATATGAGGCATTGCAGCCGGAATATGATATTATACAGGCGATGATTGAAGCCAGAGTAAGCCAGAATATAACACAAAAGGAATTATCAGAACGAACCGGAATTACGCAGGCAGATATCAGCAGGATTGAGAATGGTACCAGAAACCCGAGTTTAAGTATGGTCAAAAAGCTGGCGAGGGGCTTGGGATTACAATTGAAGTTGGAATTTGCTCCGACACCGTCTGAAAGATAAAGAATAATTAATAACCGGTTAATTTTAGTGACGATCAGGACTCTGGGTTAGTAATTGTAAGAAACAACCGAGCCATCATCCAGAACGAAGATTGCCTGAACATCAGGATAATTTTCGAGCAGGGTGGTGGCTTTTTCATAGCCGAGGATGAAGCATAATGTAGATAGGGCATCACCGGTAACGGAGTCATCACTTAAAATGGTGACCTGGGACAGGCCGCTGTTTACCGGATAACCGTTTTCGGTAGAAAGAATATGATGATACAGGACACCATCTACTTCAAAGTAGCGTTCGTAATTCCCGGAGGAAACCACGCTGCGATCCGAATCCTCAATGGTAAGCAGGGCAGTACCGGTATCGGCAAAGGGCTTCTGGATTCCCACATGGAATGGAGAACCGTCAGGCTTTTCTCCAATGGCGAGGATGTTACCGCCAAGGCTGATGATGGCACTTTTCACCCCTTCACCTGACAGGTATTCCTTTATACGGTCAGCAATATAACCCTTCGCAATGAAACCGAGATCAAGAGCCATTCCTTTTTCGGTAAGCATTACCTGCTGGTCCTTTATGGAAATCTTACGGTAATCAACATGCGTTAAGGCTTCGGAAAGAACGTCATCCGGGGGGATAGAAGGATCGGTTGTTTCATGGAAATCCCAAAGGGATGACACCGCACCGATGGAAGGGTCAATGGCTCCATCCGAGAGGGATGCGTATTCACATGCAGTCTGTAATAAGGTAATGGTATCGGGATCAACGGTAACATACTCACCGGGGTGTGCGTTGATCCGGGAAATGTCACTTGTGGGAATACTTTTGCTGTACAGATTTTCATAGTGTTCAGCCAGAGACATACAGCCCTCTGACAGCTCGTTTCCCCGTTCCTCATTCTCTGCATCGTAGATGGTAACGGAAATAAAGGTATCAAAATAAAAGCCTGTTGCGGATACCTGTACAGGCAGCGGTTTGCAGCCGGTTATTCCAAGAAGGAGCATACCGGATAAAAGGAGAGCGATATAGAGTTTTATTCTTTTCTGTTTGTATCGGAACATGAATCTATGGTACAATGTGCGAAAGAGAAAATCAAGAAAAGAAATTAAGATAAAGAGCAACTGTTATTGTAACGGTGAAGGTGCTGGAGTGTCGCGATAATGCTTAGAAGTGCCTGTGCTGATATGAAACAGTAAAAAGAAGGTACATATGAAATACTCCAATTATGATGATGACGATAACGATAACGACAGAGGCTTAAGCCTTCCTGTGATTTATACGATGATTGCGATGGCGGGCATTGTGCTCATCGTAATTCTTGTGGTGGTTTCCCAGAATACGCGCAGCAGTAACCGGAAAACAGCTGCAGGGCTTACCCCGACACCGGTTGTAGAGGCAGTGGATTTAAGAGACGGAGAAAGTGGAGAAGCAGGAGAGAACACAGGCCTGCGTTCCGAGGATCTGGACTTCTGGAATATGTATGGAGACCGGAATGCAGGCGAAGTGGTAGAGGAATCTCCGACACCTTCCCCATCCCCATCCGAAGAGCCTTCCCCATCGCCGACACCGACAGAGGATCCGGCTTATGAGGATGTACAGAAGAACGCCATTGATTTTACGAAAATTAAGATTGTAAATGATCAGATGGGATATTATCCGGAGAGCGAGAAAACCTCTAAGCTTGGTGTGGAATTATCCAAGAGCAACGGTAAGGTGGATTTTGACTGGCTGAAACGGAATGGAATTGATTTCGTGATGTTAAAGATCGGTGGAAGAGGCTATGAAAGTGGTGTTATTTCACTGGATGAACAGTTTACGGACTATATCGAAGCAGCGAAAAAGGCGGATCTGGATATCGGAGTCAGCTTTTATTCCCAGGCGGTGAGCGTGACAGAGGCTGTTGAGGAAGCCAACTTTGTGGTGAATCAGTTACAGTCCTATACAATCCGTTATCCGGTGGCACTTGTTATGGAAGAAATAACGAATGATACCGCGAGAACAGATACTCTTTCCGTAGATCAGAGAAGCCAGATTGCAGAAGCCTTTCTGCAGACGATTCAGTATGACGGTTATCATGTCATTCTGTATGTAAACGAGCAGTGGCTGATGGAAAAGATCCGGCCGGATGGACTGCTCACGGATTATGATGTATTGCTCAATGATACGAATCCGCTTCCGGAGTATCCGTATGAGTTTAAAATGTGGCGGGATGCCACGGATATTTTG
>FR902888.1:0-20202 GCA_000438155.1 Firmicutes bacterium CAG:95 | reverse complement strand
GCGGTATGCCACGGATATTTCGCTTGCCGGAATTGAGAATGGAGGGGCGTATATCATCAGCTTTGTGGATTATACCATGAAGTAGCGTAAGCGAACTCTTTATTTCGTACATACACAGTCGTGCATTGTAAGGCTTAGGAATCATCAAATGGGACGGTAGTCCAGAATTTTATGGGAAACAGAAACTTCAGAATAAATATCGGCGTAGGCAGAAGGAGACAGACTCTCAATGTAATTGGGAGTGAAATTCCGGCTTACGCCCTTTTTAATTAGAATATCAATGGCTTTGTTATAGGCAATGGCAGCTTCAATGTCGCTTTCGTAGGTACCGATGGTGAAGTTGCCGTTTAAGTGGATGATTGCAGCATAACGGATGCCCGTTTTCAAATTGCGGACACGGACACCATGGTAACGGTTCAGAATCTCGATATTTTCATAGCGGAAATCATAGGGATTACCGTTGATAAAACGATAGTCGCGGTTTTCTACCGCATAGTTTTTAATGCCGTAGCGGTTTGCAATATTGACCTGCATGCCGTAGTCTGCAACGAAAAAGTGCCGGCCACGCTGCATGATCTTGTGGGAGGAATAATAAAACAGATCATCCCGGTCGAAACGCAGAATGGTATGCGGAGCAAGATAATATTCAAAATATTTCTGGCGGAGATAAATGGGGGTTGCAAAGTAAAGGCCATTGTCACGGAAATTGAGAAGAATCACCCATTTTTCAAAGGGAATTACCGAACCGGTTTCGGAATAGGATGTTAGGGTAAGGCAATCATCAGACAGGAGCTTACGGGCCAGTAAATAGGCAGCGTGGGCTTCTTCTTTCGTAGCATAGCTTCCAAGACTGATATGTTTACTTTGATAAGTAAGTGATGAGCGGTACGTTACAGTACCGTTTTTTTGTGTGGTTTCATAAACACCGGGGAGCTTTACCGACATGAGCATTCCTTTCTTTATCAGGGTTTCTTTCTAAGTATAGCATAACTTGTAGTAAATCTGTAGAAATTTTCGGCAAATTGTAACAGTTCAGCCATTCAAAATGATTGTATAAGCTGCCCTTAGTGAGCAGGCTCCCACGGTCATCTTGCACAATCATTTTGCATGGCTGAACTGTTACAATATTTTTCATGAATTAGTAATAATTAGAAATATTTTGGACAAGTGCTGTATAGAATATTAGGAGAAAGGAAAAAGGTGATGTATAAGAAGTGGATTATTTATCTGGCAGCGTATGTTTCCCTGCTGTTTTGTTTTATTAAAGTATTTGCTTATGATGTTCTTGAAAAAGATACGATGGTCCGGAAGCAGGGGCTGGTGGCCTCCGGGCAGCGCGTGGTAGACTATAAAGTACTTGAGAAGGAGACCTGTAAGGAACTTTCCGATGCGGATTACCAGTGTCTTCTGCGTATCGTGCAGGCAGAGGCAGGCTGTGAGGATATGGAGGGCAAGATGCTTGTTGCCGGAGTGGTATTGAACCGTGTCGCGGACGAGCATTTTCCGGACAGTGTGACCGAGGTGGTGATGCAGAAAGAGGGAGGAACCTATCAGTTTTCACCGGTAGCAAACGGAACTTATCAGAAGGTGAAGGTATCTGAGGAAACCAAAGAAGCCGTGGACCGTGTCCTTAACGGAGAAGATCTGACGGAAGGAGCTCTCTATTTTGCATCAAGACAGTATGCAGAAGGTGATAAGATGGCATGGTTTGATCATCACCTGGACAGGCTGTTTGAACATGGAGGGCATGAATTCTTCCGCTGAGTAATTACTTATACAAAATCATTATGGAAAATTGGGAGAAAAAATTGCTTCACCTGTATTTTTATGTTAGAATGTAACCACATGAGCAAAAAGCTGCCTGTCAGTTGTTTTGCAAATGAAGTTCTGGATGGTTGCATCAGAATAAATAAAATTCAGGAAGAATTAAGGAGCTTGAGTGACATGTTATATAATAGTACGAGAACGGCAGGAAAACAGGTGAAGGCTTCAGAAGCAATCTTAAGAGGTTTATCTGAAGATGGAGGATTGTTTGTACCGGAATCCATTCCGGCATTGGACAAATCTTTAAAGGAGCTTTCGCAGATGACGTATCAGCAGGTTGCCTATGAGGTAATGAAGCTGTATTTAACCGATTTTACGGAAGAAGAGCTTAAGAACTGTATTGAGAAGGCTTATGATGAGAAGTTTGATACCGAAGAGATCGCTCCTCTGGTTCATGCAGAAGATGCTTACTATCTGGAACTGTTCCACGGTGCAACGATTGCATTCAAGGATATGGCATTATCCATTCTGCCTCATTTACTGACCACTTCTGCGAAGAAGAACCATGTAACGAATGAAATCGTGATTCTGACAGCAACCTCAGGGGATACCGGTAAGGCAGCTCTTGCAGGATTCGCAGATGTAGAGGGTACCAGAATTGTTGTATTTTATCCGAAGAACGGCGTCAGCCCAATCCAGGAGAAGCAGATGGTTACCCAGAAGGGAAAGAATACCTTCGTAGTAGCCATTCATGGTAACTTTGATGATGCCCAGACCGGAGTGAAAAAGATCTTTAATGACCGTGACCTTGAGAAGAAGTTAAATGAAAGCGGATTCCAGCTTTCTTCCGCAAACTCCATTAATATTGGGCGTCTCCTTCCTCAGGTTGCTTATTATGTATACGCTTATGTAAAGCTCCTTGCAGAAGAGCAGATCGAAGACGGTGAGCTTGTGAATATGGTCGTTCCGACCGGTAACTTTGGTAATATTTTAGCTGCTTATTATGCAAAGAAGATGGGCGTGCCGATCGGTAAGCTGATCTGCGCATCCAACGAAAACAAGGTTTTATATGATTTCTTCCGTACCGGAACCTATGATAAGAACCGTGAATTCGTATTAACCACTTCTCCTTCCATGGATATTCTGATTTCCAGCAATCTGGAACGTCTGATTTATCACATTGCAGGAGACAATGCAGACCGTAACCGTGAACTGATGGAATCCCTGAATCAGACCGGTGTTTATACGATCAGCGAAGAGATGAAAGCAGAGCTTAAGGATTTCTACGGTGCTTATGCAAGTGAGCAGGAAACAGCAAAAGAAATTCATGATTTATATGAGAATACCGGATACATCATTGATACCCATACCGCAGTTGCTTCTTCCGTTTATAAGAAATATAAGAAGGAGACCGGAGATCAGACGAAGACCGTTGTGGTTTCCACAGCAAGTCCTTATAAGTTTACCAGAAGCGTCATGACCGCCATTGATGAAGGCTATGCGAATATGGAGGACTTTGCATTGGTAGATGAATTGGAGAAGCTTTCCGGAGTACCGGTACCGAACGCTATTCAGGAGATCCGTACCGCACCGGTATTACATAAGACCGAATGTGACAAGGAAGATATGGAAAAGACGGTATTAAGCTTCCTTGAAAGAAAGATCTGATAAAAGAGTACTAAAACAGATTATGGAACAGGTTATAAATTAAAATAAGAGAAACAATGAAAGCAAAGAAAAACGGTGCATCAGCACCGTTTTTTCATTTCTACATAAGCAAGATCTTCTGTGATTGGCTTATAAGCCGGACGGATGATTTTTCCATTGTTGGCAAGCTCCTCCATACGGTGTGCACTCCAGCCGACAATACGCGCAATGGCAAAGATCGGTGTATAGAGCTCTAAAGGAAGTCCAAGCATCTGATAAACGAAGCCGGAATAGAAGTCAACGTTGATGCTTACACCTTTATACATCTGACGCTCATTGGCAATAACCTTCGGAGCCAGATTTTCAACAAGCGAATACAGGGCAAATTCCTTTTCCAGATGTTTTTCTACGGAGAGCTTTTCCACGAAGGACTTGAAAATGACCGCTCTTGGATCGGATTTGGAATAAATTGCATGCCCCACACCATAGATAAGACCGGCATGATCAAACGCATCCTTGTGAAGAAGTCTGCGAAGATAATCTGCGACTTCATCTTCGTTCGTCCAGTCTTTGACTTCCCGTTTCATTTCATCGAACATTTTAACAACCTTAATATTCGCACCACCATGCCGGGGGCCTTTCAGGGAACCGATTGCAGCGGCAATGACGGAATAGGTATCGGTGAGAGAGGAGGTTACAACATGGGTCGTGAAGGAAGAGTTATTACCACCACCATGTTCCATATGTAGAACCAGGGCAATGTCCAGAAGCTTAGCCTCCAGAGGGGTGTACTGGCTGTCAGGTCTTAACAGGTGAAGGATGTTCTCAGCAGTGGAAAGAGCAGGATCCGGGCGGTGAATGAACAGGCTTTTACCATCATGATAATGACAATATGCCTGATAACCGTAGATCGAAAGCAGCGGGAACAGACTGATCAGCTGCAGACACTGCCGTAACACATTTGGAAGAGATACATCATCTGCACGGTCATCATAGGAATATAAGGTAAGCACGCTTCTTGCAAGAGTGTTCATCATATCCTGGCTGGGTGCCTTCATGATAATATCCCGTACAAAGCCGGTTGGAAGACTGCGGTAGGTAGACAGAAGGGAACGGAACATAGTCAGCTCTTCTTCATTCGGAAGCTCATCAAACAGGAGCAGGTAAGCAACCTCCTCAAAGCCAAAGCGTCCGTCTCCTGTAAATCCGTTTACCAGATCCTTCACATCATAACCGCGATAAAAAAGCCTTCCGTGGCAGGGATGGGATTCCCCGTTAATGATTTCGGTAGCACGTACATCAGAGATTGTGGTCAAACCGGCAAGAACACCCTTGCCGTTCAGGTCACGCAGACCGCGTTTGACATCATATCGGGTAAATAATTCAGTATCAATGATGTCTGCGGATTCGCTTTTTTGTGCCAGCCGGATGATGTCTGGAGTGATCTGTGAAAAAATATTTGTATCGGCCATTGCTGTACTCCTTTCTATTACTAAGATTATTTTAATTTGCAAATAAGAAATCAATATGATCAGTTAACAGGCAGGTTCAAAAAGTATAAATTATAAAAGGGATATTGTAATTCCACACGCTGATAGAATAACGTAGAAAAGTTGACATAAATAATATATCACAGAAAAAAAACAGCAGGCAAGTAAAAAAAGAATTGTTAACAAAAATTTAATATTTACATAGTCTTTATAAATATATATTGCATTTTTCGACAACATCCTGTATATATATAAGTAAATAAACTTCAGAGAGGGGGATTTGCAATGAAAAATCGTAACATTGCATTGTGCATTATCTTTTCCATTATTACCTTTGGTATCTATGGTATTTACTGGTTTATCTGTCTGACAAATGAAATGAATATGGCAACTCCGGACGATACCTATCAGACCTCAGGCGGTATGGCATTTTTATTCTCATTGCTTACTTGCGGTATTTATTCATTCTATTGGAACTATCGGATGGGACAGAAGATTGATAGTGTGAAGAATGGCAGTAATGCTGTTTTGTTTCTGATTCTTTCCATTTTTGGTCTTGGAATTGTAAATTACTGCATTGCACAGAGCTTTATTAATGATCAGGCTGCATAATGTATTATAAGAACAGAATTTACAAGGTTATAGGTTGTATCCTGTTATGCATGATATATGCAGGGTTTGTGCTACGGTTTAACGTGGGCATACCCTGCATATTTTATAAAATTACAGGGCTGAAATGTCCGGGATGCGGTATTACCCGTATGCTGCTTTCCATATGGAAGCTTGATTTCCGGTCTGCTTATGAAGCTAATCAGATGATTTTTATTCTGCAGCCTGTTTTGTATTACTTTATAGTGAAAAATGTGCTTGCCTATATCAGGGGACAGCAGATGACTTATCGCAGGTGGGAAAATGTCCTGCTGTATATCCTCATTGTGCTGATGCTTGGCTTTTTTGTTATCAGGAATATCCCTCCGGAAATATGCAGTCGGATAATTGACTGCATTAGATATATACCGGTTGAAATATTGACCTGAAAGTGGTTAAAAGCATATTTACTTCTGAAAAAAAATATGGTATATTTTAACTTGGCTATAGAAATAGTTATATATTTAACAATAAGGAAGAGAGGTTTTTGGAAATGGCAGACATTAATTTAAGTCAGTATGGTATTACTGGCACAACTGAAGTTGTTTACAACCCTTCTTATGAACTTTTATTTGAAGAGGAAACAAAAGCTGGTCTTGAAGGATATGAAGTCGGCAAAGTTACTGAACTTGGTGCTGTTAACGTTATGACCGGTATTTACACCGGACGTTCTCCTAAAGACAAGTACATCGTTATGGATGAGAACTCTAAGGACACTGTATGGTGGACATCCGATGAGTACAAGAACGACAATCATCCGATGTCTCAGGAAGCATGGGCATCCGTTAAGGATCTTGCCAAGAAGGAACTTTCCAACAAGAGACTTTTCGTTGTAGATGCATTCTGTGGTGCTAATAAAGATACACGTATGGCAGTTCGTTTCATCGTAGAAGTAGCTTGGCAGGCACATTTCATTAAGAACATGTTCATCCGGCCTTCTGAGGAAGAACTGAAAGACTTTACACCGGACTTCGTTGTTTACAACGCTTCCAAGGCTAAAGTTGAGAACTTCAAGGAATTAGGATTAAATTCCGAAACATGTGTAGCATTCAACATTACCAGCCGTGAGCAGGTAATTGTTAATACATGGTACGGCGGAGAAATGAAGAAGGGTATGTTCTCCATGATGAACTATTACCTTCCTCTTAAGGGGATTGCTTCTATGCACTGCTCCGCAAATACAGATAAGAACGGTGAGAACACCGCAATCTTCTTTGGTCTTTCCGGAACAGGTAAGACAACACTTTCCACAGATCCTAAGCGTCTCCTGATTGGTGATGACGAGCATGGCTGGGATGACAATGGCGTATTCAACTTCGAAGGTGGATGCTACGCTAAGGTTATCAACCTTGACAAGGATTCTGAGCCTGATATCTACAACGCAATCAAGAGAGATGCTCTTCTTGAGAACGTAACCGTAGATGAAGCTGGTAAGATTGATTTCGCAGATAAGAGCGTTACCGAGAATACCCGTGTATCTTATCCGATCAACCATATTAAGAACATTGTACGTCCGATTTCTTCCGCACCTGCAGCTAAGAATGTAATCTTCCTTTCCGCAGATGCATTCGGAGTACTTCCTCCGGTATCTATCCTTACACCGGAACAGACTCAGTACTACTTCCTTTCCGGATTTACTGCTAAGCTTGCAGGAACCGAAAGAGGAATTACCGAGCCTACACCTACCTTCTCCGCTTGCTTCGGACAGGCTTTCCTTGAGCTTCATCCGACCAAGTACGCAGAAGAGCTTGTTAAGAAGATGCAGAAGAGCGGAGCTAAGGCTTACCTCGTAAATACCGGATGGAACGGAACCGGAAAGAGAATTTCCATTAAGGATACCAGAGGTATTATTGATGCAATCTTAAGTGGTGCAATCGTAAGCGCTCCTACCAAGAAGATCCCTTACTTCAACTTCGAAGTTCCTACCGAGCTTCCTGGAGTAGATCCTGCAATTCTTGATCCTCGTGATACTTATGCAGATGCTTCTGCATGGGAAGAGAAAGCAAAAGACTTAGCAGGCAGATTCAACAAGAACTTTGCTAAGTATGAAGGAAATCCGGCAGGTAAGGCTTTAGTATCTGCAGGTCCTCAGTTATAATTTCATAATTCTGACTGATTGAAACTTGAAGCTCCGTATGGATGAATCCATACGGAGCTTTTTTCAAGTTGCCATGCATATGAGAAAATGATCCAGTGGATCGTTTTTGAGTTAAGGTGACATGATTTTCGTAGCCCTTCTGTAATATCTGTCAATATACAAATCCGTAAAATTCCGTTATAATAGAATGAACTTGAAAATGAGACAGGAGGAAATATTACATGCAGGAGCAGGAATTACTTGACTTATTAAAGGATATGTCTTTGGACGAGAAGATTAATCAGATGGTACAGCTGAATGCTGATTTTTATGATATAGAGGAAAATGGGGACAGCATCACAGGACCAATGCTGGAAATGGGATTAACTAAAGATCAGGTCTGGCAGGCAGGTTCCGTACTTGGAACCGTGGGAGCAGCCAAGATTAAGAAGTTTCAGAAGGTTTATATGGAGCATCAACCGCATCACATTCCGCTTTTGTTTATGGCAGATGTGATTAACGGGTATCGGACCATATTTCCGATGCCACTGGCACAGGGATGTACCTTTGATCCGGAACTGGTAAGGAAGATGGCATCTGTTTCTGCAAGGGAAACCGCACGTGCCGGACTTCATCTGACCTTTTCCCCGATGTCCGATCTGGCACGAGATGCCAGATGGGGACGGGTTCTGGAATCCACGGGAGAGGATCCTTATCTGAACTGCTGTATGACCAGTGCCATGGTAAAGGGTTATCAGGGAGAGGATGTTTTGAAGGAAGATCATGTGGCTGCCTGTGTGAAGCATTTTGCTGCATACGGGGCTCCGTTGGGAGGACGTGACTACAATCAGGTAGAGCTTTCCGAAAGAACCTTGCGGGAGGATTATCTTCCGGCTTACAAGGCGGGGGTAGACGCCGGTGCCCAGATGATTATGACCTCTTTTAATACGTTAGGACGTGTTCCTTCTACAGCAAACAAAGCTCTGATGCGTGGAATCCTGCGTGACGAATGGGGCTTTGACGGTGTGGTGATTTCCGACTGGGCTGCCATCTGGGAACTTTTAAAGCATGGAATCGCAGAGGAGGAAGATGAGGCGGCTGCGCTTGCTGTGAAAGCCGGTGTCGATATTGATATGATGACGGAGATCTATGCGAACCACCTGAAGAAGCTGGTAGAAGAGGGAAAGGTGGAAGAGAAGCTGATCGATGAGGCAGCGTACCGGATTCTCCGGCTTAAGAATCGTCTTGGACTTTTTGAAAATCCCTATAAGAATGCAGATGAAGTGTATGATGAAGCTTTAGAAATTGAAGAGGAGCATCGGGCACTGGCAAGAGTTGCTGCTGCCGAGAGTTTTGTACTGCTTAAAAACGATGGAATTCTTCCTCTTGTGAAAAAGGCAGATGCAGCAGAAAATTCACAGCATACCGGAATTGCCCTTATTGGTCCTTATGTAAAAGAAAAGCAGATCTGCGGATCCTGGTCATTATTCTGGAAGCAGTCGGATCTGGTTACGGTGGAAGAGGGAATCCGGAATAAAGAACTGGATAAAAACATGGCTTATGCAAAGGGCTGTGAGATTCTGGATTATCAGCAGAAAATCTGTGGTTTTGGCGTAGAATTTGAAAATACAAAATCGAAAGAAGAGCTGGAAGCAATGATGCAGGAAGCGGTAGAGACGGCAAAGAAGGCAGAAACTGTCATTCTGTTCCTTGGTGAGCACTATCAGGCAAGCGGTGAAAGCGCTTCCCAGACCGAAATCCAGTTACCGGCCCATCAGTTGGAATTACTGGACCGGGTTTATGAGGTAAATCCGCAGATCGTGGTTGTAACCTTTAGCGGACGTCCTTTAGACCTGCGCCATGTAGTGGAAAAGGCCAAGGCAGTTTTACATGTCTGGTTCCCGGGAACCGAAGGCGGAAACGCCATTGCTGATGTGTTATTCGGAGATCAGGAGCCGGGGGGAAGACTTGCCATGTGCTTCCCTTATACCGTAGGACAGGTTCCGGTATATTACAGTGAGTTACACACCGGACGCCGCCGCCCGGAGGGAGAAATTACACCGAGAGGCGTATCCGGCTACCTGGATGCACCTAATCACCCGTTATATGCCTTTGGATATGGGCTGACTTATACAAGCTTTGCTTATTCCGAGGTTTCATTGAGCAGTGAAATCATGACCAGGGAAGAGAACCTTACTGCTAAGATCATGGTGCAGAATACCGGAAACCGTGCAGGAACTGAGGTTGTTCAGCTTTATATCCGGGATGTGGCAGGCAGTGTAGCAAGACCTGTGCGGGAATTAAAAGGCTTTCAGAGAATTGCTATGCAGCCCGGAGAAAGCAGGGAGGTAACCTTTGAAATCACAGAAGAGATGCTTCGGTTTTATAATATTGATATGGAATATGTGGCAGAACCTGGCAGATTCGAAGTTTATATCGGGGGAAGCAGTGATACTGAACAGAAAGCCGAATTCCGGCTTGTATAGAGCGTTTACAGAGGACGGGAGAAAAGGGAGAGGGTATGAAAGTACAGTGTGAGTATTGCAATAGCTGGATTGATGATACGGATGAGAAATGTCCAAATTGTGGGGGCGTCAACAAGGCCTATAAGCGGGCAACCGATCAGACACCCAAAACGATAGAAGAACTGAAACAGTGGTATGTAAATCATAATCTGCCACCGGAAGAAACGACACGCTTTTTCATCGGAAGGAATTATCAGCAGCCACGTGCCTTTGGTATTTACCAGAATGAAAAAGGTGAGTTCATTGTTTATAAGAATAAGGATAACGGGCAGCGTGCCATCCGCTATCAGGGAACCGATGAAGCTTATGCGGTGAATGAGCTTTACATGAAGCTGAAAGAAGAAATCCTGAATCAGAAGCGCAACAGCCAGCTTAAAAAGAACGGTTCCCCGAAGTCCAAAGGGGCAGTCGGAAAGGTAAAAAAGGCGGCAGATCAGGCGTTTACGGTAGCTTCTTATATAATCTGCGGCGCGGCAGTTGTGATTGCTATCGCCACATGGATCTCATCCTGTTCACTCGTAGCGAACCGGCATGAAGGTTATTATAAGGTAGATGATAAAATGCTTTATCACTACTATAATACCTGGTATGAATATGAGGATTACGGCTACGATCCGGTAGATGATACGCTGACAGGAGGATGGGTAGAGTCCGACGAGGATTACGACCAATATCAGGATATTTGGGATTATAATCTTGGCGAGGATTATGACAGCTCCAGTGACTGGGATTACGGCGTGGAACGATTTACTGATTCCTCCACCTATGATCAGGCCTATGAGGATCATCATTCTAGCAGTTCCGACAGTTCAGACAGCAGCTATGACTGGAGTTCGAGCGACAGCTGGGATTCCGGAAGCAGTGACTGGGGAAGCGACTGGTAAACAGGTAAGAACTGTAACAAGAACATGATTCAGGAGTGAGCAGTAACAAATATAGGTCTTGACACAATACGTATCATTGTATACAATTATGCATAGTAAGAATTATGCAGGTATACTGTATAATTCTGCAGAAATTGTAATTGTTTAACAATTTCACAGTTGAAAATTACAATAATTCATTGCATTTGCAATAATTGGAGGGTGATATGGTAGTGGACGATAATAACAGCAATTTCCTTAACAGACCGGTGACATTGAATTCCAAGAATAACCTGCTTGAAATTGAAGAGCATATGTATATTCTGGATGATGTGGAGAAGCCAAACGTATTCCGTAACATGTTTCCTTATTCCGAGGTCCCGAAGATCCCGTTTAATGACAGGATCGTACCTCACAATATGCCGAAGGACATCTGGATTACGGATACGACATTCCGCGATGGACAGCAGTCCAGAGCACCGTATACAACGGAGCAGATTGTAACCATTTATGATTATCTGCATCGGCTGGGCGGACCGAATGGAATGATCCGTCAGAGCGAATTTTTCTTATACAGCAAGAAGGACCGTGATGCGGTTTATAAGTGTATGGAACGGGGATATCAGTTCCCGGAAGTCACAAGCTGGATTCGGGCGAGTAAGGAAGATTTTAAACTGGTAAAAGAAATTGGTATGAAGGAGACCGGAATTCTGGTCAGCTGTTCCGACTATCATATTTTCCTGAAATTAAAGATGAATCGTCGTCAGGCGATGGAGCATTATTTAAGTGTGGTAAGAGACTGTCTCGAAGAGGGAATCAGTGTAAGATGCCATCTGGAGGATATTACCAGAGCAGATATTTATGGCTATGTTGTACCATTCTGTCTGGAACTGATGAAATTAATGGAGGAATACAAGATTCCGATCAAGGTCCGGGCCTGTGATACAATGGGCTATGGCGTGAATTATCCCGGTGCTGTTATCCCGAGAAGTGTACAGGGTATTATTTATGCATTACATACACATGCCGGTGTGCCTCATGAACTGCTGGAATGGCATGGACATAATGACTTCTATAAGGCGGTGGTCAATTCGACAACGGCATGGTTATATGGCTGCTCCGGAGTGAATACGTCTTTGTTTGGTATCGGAGAGCGTACCGGAAATACTCCGCTCGAGGCTATGGTATTTGAATATGCGCAGTTAAAGGGCGGCCTGAATGGCATGGATACGACCGTGATTACCGAACTGGCAGAGTATTATGAGAAGGAAATCGGATACCATATTCCGTCCAGAACTCCGTTTGTTGGCAAAAACTTTAATGTAACAAGAGCCGGTGTACATGCGGATGGATTACTAAAGAATGAAGAAATTTATAATATTTTTGATACCGATAAATTCCTGAACCGTCCGGTATTGTGTGCTGTATCGAATACCTCCGGGCTTGCAGGAATTGCACACTGGATTAATTCCTATTACAAGCTTCCGGAAGACAAACAGCTTGAGAAATCTTCACCTCTGGTGCATGAATTGAAGATCTGGGTGGATCAGCAGTATGAGGATGGTCGTGTGACCGTTATGACAGACAACGAACTGGTTGCAAAAATTGGTGAGGTTTGTGATAAACTGAATATTTCATTGTATGACTGACCAAATACATGTATAATGAGCCTTGAGGAAAACAGATCGGCTGCAAGGCAGACAATAGAAAGCAGGAAAGAACAGCAATGAGCAGATATGATGTGAAACAGGAAGTGACAGACAAATATTCCCTGCGGGGAAGAGTCTTCCACAAGCTTCGTGAGGATATTCTGAATGGAAAATATAAGGAGAATGAAGAATTAAAGGAGGTTGCCATAGGAGAGGAGCTTGGTGTATCCAGAACTCCTGTCAGAGAAGCCTTTCGGCAGTTGGAATTAGAGGGACTGATTCAGATTGTGCCCAATAAAGGAGCTTATGTAACCGGTATTACTGCGAAGGATGTCAAGGATATTTACATGATTCGTTCTTCCTTAGAGGGAATGTGTGCGCGTCTTGCAACAGAACATATTACGGAAGAGCAGATGGAGGAGCTGGAAGAGAATGTATACCTGGCAAGCTTCCATGCCTCCAAGGGACATATGGAGCAGATGGCAGAGTTAGATAACCGTTTCCATCATATCCTGTATGCCTCCTGTGATTCCAAGATGCTGGAAAATCTGTTACAGGATTTTCACCAGTATGTCATCCGGATCCGCAGGAAAACCTTGTCTACCAAGGAAAGAAGCATGGCATCCAACGAAGAACACCGCCTGATTATGGAGGCAATCAAGGAAAAGAAGCCGGATGAAGCAGAGAAGTATGCCACACAGCATATGATTAATGCTTTTGACAACATTGTGAAGAACGGATTATACGAGAATTTTCAGTAACGAATGAAAAGCGTTATCAGGATGAATAAACAGAACCGGAAAGGACAAAATTCATGGACAAGATTAAAATGACCACACCCTTAGTCGAGATGGACGGGGATGAAATGACACGAATTTTATGGCAGATGATTAAGGAGGAGCTTCTTTTTCCCTTTATTGATCTGAAAACCGAGTATTATGACCTTGGTCTGGAACATCGTAATGAAACCGGCGATCAGGTGACGGTAGACAGTGCAGAAGCAACGAAGAAATACGGGGTTGCCGTAAAATGTGCAACCATCACACCGAATGCAGCCAGAATGACAGAATATCATCTGAAGGAAATGTGGAAGAGTCCGAACGGAACGATCCGTTCGATCTTAGACGGAACCGTATTCCGCGCACCGATTCTGGTAAAGGGAATCGTCCCTTATGTAAAGAACTGGACAAAGCCGATTACTATTGCAAGGCATGCTTACGGGGATGTTTATAAGAACGTTGAAATTAAGGTTCCAGGCAAAGGAAAGGCAGAGCTTGTTTATACGGCAGAGGACGGCACGGAAATCCGTGAAACGATCCATAATTTTGAAGGGTCGGGCGTAATTCAGGGAATCCATAATACGGATAAGTCCATCAGCAGCTTTGCAAGAGCCTGCTTCAACTATGCGATTGATACGAAACAGGATCTATGGTTTGCAACCAAGGATACGATCTCCAAGAAATATGACCATGATTTCAAGGATATTTTTGAGGAGATTTATGACACAGAATACAAGAGTAAATTCGAAGAGCTTGGAATTGAATATTTTTATACCCTGATTGATGATGCGGTAGCAAGAGTCATTCGTTCGGAAGGAGGCTTTATCTGGGCCTGCAAGAACTACGATGGCGATGTGATGTCTGATATGGTGGCAACTGCCTATGGGGATCTGTCCATGATGACCTCGGTACTTGTTTCTCCGAGCGGCGTATATGAGTATGAGGCAGCGCACGGCACGGTGCAGCGCCATTACTACAAGCATTTAAAGGGAGAAGAGACCTCAACAAACTCCATCGCAACCATTTTTGCATGGACGGGCGCACTGCGTAAGCGTGGAGAACTGGATGGAAACAGGGAACTGATGGAATTCGCAGACAAACTGGAGAAGGCCTGCATTAAGACCGTCGAGGACGGTAAGATGACCAAAAGCCTTTCCCTGATCTCTACATGTGAGCATCCGGTGATCTTAAACAGTCTCGAGTTCATTAAGGCAATCCGTGAGACGTTGGAGGAATTGCTGTAGGCATCATAGTTGGGGCTTTTGCCCCCAACATCATCAATACATGATAATGCAGATAGGAATCTGTCGCGTGGAAACGCGTTAAATCATTGGGCTGGTCGAAAGACCCGGGTCCACCAAATGGCGGGTGTCTTACCCGTCATTTTTATGTTGCCATGCATATGAGAAAATGATCCGGTGGATCATTTTTGAGTGGAGAAGAATGAAAATCAGCTAACGGCAGTACATTGACAAGGTTTTAACAGTGTACTAAAATTAAACATGAGGGAATGAATAATCAATCAGGGGGGAACTCCATTGGATAATAAAGAAATTTCACAGGCGGTAATCGGCCGTCTGCCCAGATATTTTCGCTATCTGGGAGAACTGAAGGACGATGGAATTGAACGGATTTCATCACAGGAACTGAGTGCGATTATGAAGGTGACGGCATCCCAGATCCGGCAGGATTTTAATAATTTCGGAGGATTTGGACAGCAGGGATATGGTTACAAGGTGGAGTACCTGTATGAAGAGATTGGCAAGATCTTAGGGCTTCATAAGACACACAATCTGATTATTATCGGAGCCGGAAACCTGGGTCAGGCGCTTGCCAATTACATGAATTTTGAGCGGCGAGGCTTCCTCTTCCGTGGAATCTTTGACAATAATCCGGCGTTATTTGGAAAGAAGATCCGTGATCTTGAGGTACAGCCCATGGAGGAGCTGGAAACCTTTGTCAAAGAAAATGAAATTGATATTGCTGTTTTAACCATTCCGAAGGACAATGCATTAGAGGTTGCAGAGCGGCTTGCCAGACAGGATATCAAAGGAATCTGGAACTTTGCCCACATTGATTTAAATCTCTCGAAAGAGATTCAGGTAGAGAATGTTCATCTGTCGGATTCCTTAATGAAGCTTACCTATAACATTAACCGCTACGAAACCGAAAAAGAGGAATAGAGACTGCCGGGACGAGATACGGGGAACAGTAACGAATAAATGAGGATGGTGATGGTATGTCGAGAAAGGATGAAATCTATTCTCCTGCATTAAAAGAAAAGAAAATACCAATACTGACTCTGGATAATAAATGGCACCGGCTGTTTACGCAGACGAATCCGAACAAGACGATCCTGCGCCTTGAAGAAGAACTCAATGATCTTCTGAAAAAGCAGGGAAAGGCGACTACAGAGAGTAAGGATATCAAGCGTCTTAAGAAAAAGCTGATGCAGGAAATCGTAGAAAATGCCGAAGGTACTGCTGAGGGTAATAATCAAAAGGCATTGAAAAAAATGGAAGACAACAAGCGGCTTATTAATGAATGTAATGAGCGGCTTACCATGTATGAGGATCAGCTTATTGAACTGCCCGGGGAGATTGACCGGGTGAACCGTGAGCTGATGCTGCAGACCATGGATATCTGTTATGATACCTTAAAGACCAATGAGACAGAAATCGAAGAGACGGCCAAATGGGTAGCGGCGATCCGGGTTGAATTAAAGAAACGTCTCATTCGTAAGCAGGAAATGGAACAGATGAATCAGGAGCTGTATTCCTATATGCACGATATCTTTGGTGCTGAGGTGATTGAGATCTTTGATATGAAATATGGTAACTATTCAGTACAGACCGAAGCATTTACTGCTGAGACCGTAAAAAAATGATTCAGTAATGCAAAATCCGGATCACAGCAAAGCAGAAGGATCGGAAAAGAAAGAGTCATTGTCAGAAAAGAAAACAGATAAGACATAAGATATACAGGCAGTGGAAGAAAGAAAACCACTGCCTGCCTTATATCTGTAGAATTACATCCGCAGCAGAAAGTGAGGTGGCAGAATGAAATATGTAGTAACATCGGCAGAAATGAAAGCGTGTGATTATGGAACGACCAGGCAGACAGGAATACCATCCATGGTATTAATGGAGAGAGCGGCACTGGCTGTTGCAGAGGTGATTATCAAGCGTTATCCTGACCGGAACCGGATACTGATTGTGGCAGGAAAAGGAAATAATGGAGGAGATGGACTGGCTATCGGACGTCTCCTTGCAAAGGCAGGCCGGCAGGTGACCTTTTTCCAGCTACAGGGGAATTATTCGGAAGAAGCCGGAAAGCAGAGGGAGATCCTGCTGCATTTGGGGTTTTCCATCTGTGACACATGGCCGGATGGAGAATATGATATCATTATAGATGCCTTGCTTGGAATCGGGATTACCGGGGAGGTACGGGAGGAAACCCGTGAGATGATTCATAAGATGAATGAATACAGACGCAGTTTCCAAAGGGGCAGTTCTTTTGGCGGTGAAATAACTGGTGCAGAACGTCTGAATAAAGCTGCTCCGGTGATCTGTGCCGTGGATCTTCCGAGCGGAATTGATACCAATACGGGAGCCGTATGCGGGGCAGCTGTGAAAGCGGATCTGACGGTGACCTTCCAGTATCTGAAAAAGGCACATCTCCTGTATCCAGGAAAAGAGTATTGCGGAAGGGTTTATCTGCGGGATGTGGGAATTGAAAATTACGGCATCTGTGCAGAAACGGCTTTTACCTATGAGAAGGAAGAAGCGAAGGATCTGTTACCGCAAAGAAAAACATCCGGACATAAGGGAACCTTCGGAAAGGTTCTGTTACATGCCGGAAGCCGTGAAATGAGTGGAGCGGCACTTCTTTGTGCAAGAGCGGTTCTCTGTTCCGGAGCGGGCATGCTGAAGGTTCTGACAGAAGAAACAAACCATACCTTACTGCGGACGGTACTTCCGGAAGCTATGATAGCAACGGATCCGGTGAAGGATCTGGAATGGGCAGATGTACTGGTGGCCGGTCCCGGAATCGGAACATCGGAAGAAGCAAAGGAAACTCTTACAGGTCTGCTTCGTGCGTCACATCTCCCAACGGTACTGGATGCGGATGCACTGAATCTGCTTGCAGAGGATCAGGAACTAATGGAGCTTGTGAGGGAAAAAGCATCAAAGCAGTCGGTGATACTGACCCCGCATCCGGGAGAGTTTTTACGGCTGTCAGGACTTACCATGACGGATTATGAGCAGGAGCGTGAGAAGGCAATACGCACCTTTCAGGAACAGAGCCACTGCATTCTGGTTTCCAAGGATGCCTGTACAGTGGTTACGGATGGGGCAGCCCTGTATCTGAATTCCACTGGCAATGATGGAATGGCAACGGCAGGGAGCGGTGATGTACTGACCGGGGTGATCGGAAGCCTTCTGGCACAGGGGCTTCCGGCTTTTGAAGCAGCCTCAAAGGGTGTTTTCCTTCATGGACTTGCGGGAGATGAAGCAGCATTAAAGAAAGGAAAGCATGGTATGATTGCTTCCGATCTCATTGAAAATCTGTGGACATATCTTGAATAAATTCAAAGTATACCTTTCGGACAATCCGGCTATACTTACTACTGAAAAAGGAAACCAGTTTGGAACGAAGGGATAGTTATGAGACGTGGAGATGTATATTATTGTGACTTAAGACCGGTGGTGGGTTCGGAACAGGGAGGAATCCGTCCTGTACTGATTGTGCAGAATGATGTGGGGAATAAACACAGCCCGACGATCATTGTTGCAGCTATCACCTCAAAACAGAATAAAGCAAAGCTTCCAACGCACATCGAGCTGAGTGCAAAACGGTATGATATGGAACGTGATTCAGTGATTTTATTAGAACAATTACGGACCGTTGATAAAAGAAGGCTGAAGGACCGTGTGTGTCATTTGGATGAAGATATGATGCGTCAGGTAAACAAAGGACTGATGATCAGCCTGGAGCTGGGTACATAAGTGCAGTCTGCTTGACGATACAAAGAGGAAATGGTATAGTTTATTTTGATGTTTTATACTTTACAAAGGAGATGAAAAAATGGACGATGATGCATCTTCGGCAAATTCCGTAAAGAATTTCTGGCATCACCTGAAAAAGCTTGGCAGTGATAATTCGGATCATGTAACTGAGGAAATTATTTCCATGGTGAACGAAGGACATGAGCAGGGTGTTTTTCAGGCGACGGAAGCAGAAATGATTACGAACATTTTTGAGTTCGGAGATAAAGAGGCAAAGGATATCATGACGAACCGTAAGAACATTCTTGCCATTGAGCAGGATACCCGGTTGGAGGACGCCATAACCCAGATGCTGGATGCTGGGAAAAGCCGATTCCCGGTTTATCATGAAAATATTGATGAAATTGTCGGAATCCTGCATTTCCGTGATGCCATTGTAGCAGACCGCAAGGAAGAAAATGCAGGGAAGTGTGTCGGAAGCATCGAAGGACTTCTGCGTGAAGCAATGGTGATTCCGGAGACTAAGAATATTGCTGATCTGTTCCGGATGATGCAGAAGACCAAAACCCAGATGGTGATTGTCGTGGATGAATATGGACAGACCAAGGGTGTTCTTGCCATGGAAGATATTCTGGAAGAAATCGTGGGCAATATTCAGGATGAATATGACGAGGATGAACAGTATATTGAAGAAACCGGCAATAAGGATGAATATATTATTGATGGAATTACGCCGCTTAAGGAACTGGAGGAACGATTCCACATTTCCTTCCATGAGGAGGAATTTGAAACATTAAATGGCTTTATGATCTCTAAGATGGATAAGATTCCGGAGGAAAACGAAGACTTTTCCGTAGATGTGGATGGATATAATTTCAAAATTCTGTCTGTAGAGCATAAGATGATAAAGAGTGTTCTTGTTACGAAAAAGAAACAGGAGCTGCAGCAAAATATCACTATAAAAAACGAATAGATGAAAAGAGGAGTACAGGTATGTCAGGACATTCAAAATTTGCAAACATTAAGCATAAGAAGGAGAAGAATGACGCAGCAAAGGGGAAGGTTTTTACCATTATCGGCAGGGAAATTGCAGTTGCTGTAAAGGAAGGCGGACCGGACCCGGCGAACAATTCCAAGCTTGCACAGGTTATCGCGAAAGCAAAGGCTAACAATATGCCGAACGATACCATTGACCGTGGTATTAAGAAAGCAGCCGGAGATGACGGAAGTGTTAACTACAAATACGTCACATATGAAGGATACGGACCGAACGGAATTGCCATCATCGTGGATGCACTTACCGATAACCAGAACCGTACTGCAGCCAATGTACGTAATGCATTTACCAAAGGCAATGGTAATGTGGGTACACCGGGATGTGTTTCCTTTATGTTTGACAAGAAGGGGCAGATCATCATTGATAAGGAAGAATACGATGGAGATGCAGATGAGCTGATGATGCTTGCTTTAGATGCAGGCGCAGAGGATTTTGCAGAAGAAGAGGACAGCTTTGAAATTCTTACATCCCCGGATGATTTTGATGCCGTATTAAAGGCATTGCAGGATGCCGGAATTGAAATGGCATCTTCCGAAGTAACCATGATTCCACAGAACTATGTAGAACTCACCGATGAAACCGCTGTGAAGAATCTGCAGAGAACGTTGGATCTGTTGGATGAAGATGATGATGTACAGGCAGTATATCATAACTGGGATGAATAAGAAGAGCTGTTTATAATAAAATCGTAACT
>FR902887.1 GCA_000438155.1 Firmicutes bacterium CAG:95 | reverse complement strand
CACACTGTCCAATTAGCTATAACTTCCCAACTAATATTATCTATATTATCATTTCTACTGATCGTGACTAAAATAAAATATATAATTAACTGCAATATTCCAACTGTAACTATGGCAAGTAATAAATTAACTAATGTTTGTTTAATATCAAGCCTGTAATTTAAAAAGCAATATATAAATAACAAAACATAGGAAATCGATATCAAATAAGTCGGCAATTCATACTCATTTATTCCTAACATCAAAATCATTTCTGTAACAATTAATATCACAGTATAAATGTTATATTTAACCTTGTTTCCATATATGGCAGCCAAGCAGTAAACATATGCCAGTATTTCAAATAACGGTAATAAGTTCCTAACCATTAAACACCCTCCTCAAAAAATTCTTCTTATATGTCAATCCAATTTCTACCGAATCCGTTCGGTTTTTAAAAGTAACGTATCTGTTGACGGAATCTATGGTTTCGACATAATTCCGGTTAACGATCACGAAACGGTTACACTGGACGAAATCATCGGAATCTAATTCTTTAAGGATCTCCTTTACTGGTTTATATGGCAGGTAACGCTCATCGGCTGTTGTGTGGATCACTCTTCCGGAACGTCCATTTTCAATATAGACAATGTCCTCCTTGCAAAGTTTTAATAGTATTCCATCTCTTCTGTAATATACTCTGTCTGAAGCCGAAGAATCGGTCGGGATCATAAGGGTTTCCTTTATAAGCTCAGACAATTGCTTTGTATCATAGGGTTTCTCGATATAGCTGTAGCATTGGACATCACTGTATGCATACAGACTGGGATCTTCCAGTCCGGTAATAAAAATAATGGGAGTAAAATGATAGCGTTCCACTTCACGGATATGATCTGCAAATTTCATACCGGAAGCGTCCCCAGAAGTCCGGGGATCCAGAATAATATCTAACAGAAAAAGATCAATGGATTTCTCCATTGCCATATGATATGCCTGTTCCAGGTTAACCGCACATATTACTTCATTCTGCGTGCCCTGTTCACGAACAATTTTAACCAGCCGCTCCATCTCACGGGCATTATCTTCCAAAATTAAAATTGTTTTCATCCTATGTATTTCGTCCCCTTATTCCTCAGATTCAAATAACTGATCAATGATCACTTTCATATGATCCCTGCACGCTTTATCTTCTTTCGTAAGTACGTTGCCTTTGATGAAGTAATGCATCAGGCGTACTAATACTTTCAACTTATCCGCATCCGAGAAATGATCTACCTGCTCCATGATGTCTTCCACATTTTCCGTTTCTCCATACAGAAGATAATCCGTAGATACACCAAAATGCTGACAGATCAGTCTGAGGGTCTTCTTGGAAGGACCATATTCTCCTCGTTCATAACACCCGATTACATTCGGTCCTACGGAAAGAATTTCTGATAAGGCATCCTGAGTGAGTCCCTCTTTCTCACGCAGCTCCCGTATTCTCTTCCCCATTTGTTCATTATTAATCGAAAACTCTTCTGTCATCACGGACTCCTCTGCTTTTTATTTCATTATATCCATGATGCACATTCCTCTTAATACAGTTATACTGTTTGTTTTCAGCGTTTCTTTTCGTTTCACCCACAGTTTCACCGTGACAAACCATCAGTAATACTATGGATATTCTCCTTCAATCCTGCTCTCGTTAATTTCAAGGGTTCTGCCTCATCCTTCAGATAAAGCTTTCTCTCCTTCTGATCCAGATAATCCATATATTTTCCATTTACAAGAAGGCCTTTTCCACACATTATCATTGGCTCTGACTTAAGCTGTTCCATAATTTCTTTCATGGTAAGATATGCATACTGAGCCAATGGCTTGCCATGAACCTTGACAGACAGGTTCTTTCCTGTAATGCGCACATACACAACCTGATCCGTGTCAAAGAGAACGTGTATTCCATCGTTCTTCAGATGAAGCCTTGCTTTTGCTTCCACCGGATTATAAGTCAGACATTTCTTCACCATTCTGTGAATCTCATTGACATCATAAGGCTTTTGGATATACCCAAAACAATGCAGATCCTTATAAGCCTGTGCTCTCGGTTCCTCCAGTCCTGTCACAAAAATCACCGGTACATGACGGTATTCTTCACTTTTACGGATTTCCTCGATAAAACGATAGCCCTCCCGGTTGCATTTCTTCTGATCCAACATGATATCCACCATAAATAAGGAGATTGTCCTGTGCTTCATACATTCATAAGCTTCTTTCAGACCGGTATAACCGAATACACAATATTCCAACGGACTGCAATCCTCCACGATCTTTACCAGATATCTCAAGGCTGCCGGTTCATCCTCCAGAATCAAAATATTTTTTACCCTTGTATTTCCCTGTTCTGTCCCACTCATAAATTTTTCCTGCCTGCAAGCAATTATCCGTCTGCCATTCCATATCCTGACGGAAGCTGCCTTCCTTCCCATCAGGTGTAACACAAAAGCACTCATCTTGCATCATAACGCAAAATCAGTGCTTTTGTATATTTGTAATTTCTATTTTTCAAAAAGATCTACAACATCAACCTCCAAAACCTCTGCCAGAGCACGCAGTTCAAAGTCCGTAACTGTGCGTTCATGGTTTTCAATTCTTGAAATGGAACCGCGACAGACATATATGGCATAGGTTTCAAGTCGTTCAGCCAATTCCTTCTGACTCAGATGCCTTTCCAGTCTGTACTCACGCAGCTTACCGCCTATGATGTTTTGAGCCTCATAATCAATAATTCGTGCCATACTTTATCCCCGCTTATTTTTGACACAAATATTGTATTATATACATCGTCCCTGCATGTCCTATGTTAAGACATGTGACAGAATATTTTTATTTTTTACGGACAATTCAGTAACTGCTGCATAATTCTCCTCTCCAAGATACTGTGCCGGATGATTACTATTTTGTAAATAATTGACTGATAAATCCACGTGGTTTCCTAAATACCTGATTGAAGTTTTAAGAACAAACCGTTATAATAAACAATAGTTTATCTCATAAAATGTATTTCCACAAGCAACCACAGTAATAGTGAATAAAATCGATGTAATAAACAGAAAGTGATCCAGGATATGATTTCTCTAGTGATTCCCTCCTATAATGAACAGGATAATATTTTCCGGACTTATGAAACGATCGAAGAGATTTTAAAGCAGTCCGGAATTGATTTTGAAATCATCTTCGTAGACGATGGTTCCATGGATAATACCTACGTAAATATCGTCCGGCTTGCCCAGACAAAAGCCAACGTCAAAGGACTTTCTTTTTCCCGTAATTTTGGCAAAGAAGCGGCGATTTTCGCAGGACTTGAAGCTGCTGCCGGAGAATGTGCCGTCATTATGGACTGCGATTTACAGCATCCTCCTGCACTTCTTCCGCAAATGTACGAATTATGGAAGAACGGATATGAGGTGGTAGAAGCCGTGAAGTCCAATCGTGGCCGGGAAAGTGTTTTCCATCGCATGTGCGCCAATGGATTTTATGGAATTATCAGTCAGCTTACGAAAATTGACATGAAAAATGCCTCCGATTATAAGCTTCTGGACCGGAAAGCAATTGATGCCCTTCTCCTGATGCCGGAACGGACACCGTTTTTCCGCGCCTTATCCTCCTGGGTAGGCTTTAAAACAATCCAGATCCCGTTTGAAGTACAGGACCGGGAAATCGGCACCTCCAAATGGAGCTTTTGGAGTCTGGTGAAATACGCACTCCGTAACATTACCTCCTTTTCCGGTGCACCGATGCAGGTGGTTACCATTTTAGGGTGGTTTATGTTTATTCCAGCTTTGGGCTTTACGATTGAGGCATTGTTCCGTTATTTTTCCGGAACCGCTGTGGAGGGCTTCACGACTGTTATTGTTCTACTTTGCTGGATTGGAAGTATTCTGATGATCAGTCTCGGCATCATCGGACATTACATTTCCAGAATTTATGATGAGATTAAGGCACGCCCGAGATATCTGATCAGCCGGAGATGCGGGTATGAAAAGGATGCCGGCACCGCCCCAGAAAAAGACCTTTAAGTCTCAGGGTAATACAATATAATATAAAGTTAGAATAGGATGGAATCATATTCCAGATCGATTCCTATACAGACTCATTACTGAAATACAGAATTTCATTCATAAGGAGCAAGATCATGATTATATATCATGCCGATGACTACGGCATTTCCATAAATGCTTCAAAAGAAATATTATCTCTCGTCCAACAGGGAAAGCTGTCAGGAATCAGTGTCATTCCCAATATGAGCTGCTTTGCAGACTGTATAGATCTGCTTCTTCCTGTAATGAAAGAACGTCCGGCTCTGACGGTTGCACTGCACCTTAACTTTTTCGAGGGACACTGCTGTGCAGATCCTTCGGAAATCCCGCTTCTGATTGATGAAAACGGATATTTTAAGTGCAGCTGGATGTATTTCTTTAAAAGCTCATACACTTCTGTGAGAAATGAACTGCGCAAACAGCTTTCTACGGAAATTCAGGCACAGATTCAAAAGCTATATCATGCGATGCCTTCCAATTATGTACTATGTCTTGACAGTCATCAGCATTCCCATATGATTCCGGTTGTCTGGGATGCACTGCGTGATGTCGTACTTTGGAATCATTACCCGGTACAGTATATCCGCATTTCCAGAGAGCCCTTAGCTCCTTACCTGAGCACTCCTGCCTTATACCATACCTATCCGCCGGTAAATCTGATTAAAAATGTCATCATTCAATTTTGCACATGGTATACCAATAGACATCCCATTATTCCCATGAAGGGGAACTATTATTTATGGGGACTGATTATGGGCGGTTCCATGGATGCCGACCGGATCAACCGGTTGATGGATAAGTTTCAGAAATACGGACAGGATCCCGACACCTTGGAGCTGCTTTTCCATCCCGGAATCATTCTTCCTGAGGAATTGTCTCCGGAATATAATAATCCGGATTTTAAAGCCGCTGAGACCTCTCCCAAACGGCAGAAGGAATACGAAAGCCTGATGAAATTATAATTTCATCAGGCTTCTTTTGTTTTGGCAACATATTGCTTTCCGAGGCTCACCTTTTGCATTGCTTCAATCAGTGCTGCATCACATAACTCCCCCATGAAAAATCTCTGTAATGCCTGCGTCATCTTATCATCTGCAATGATTCCTATGATAACATCATAGTTTTCATTATATGCCCGATATTTCTCACAAAGATTCCTATATTTTTCTTCCAAAAGTCCCCGGTTATAAGCAATAAACAATGCCCAATCAATCTGATCATTGGCATCTTCTTCAAAGGTTTTAATCTTTAAGCCAGCAAAATCACAATCCAGTTCATAAAATCTATTGTCAGGGAATTCAGCAATTAAACCCTTAGGCTGATCCGGCAGATCCCCCATATAGAATCCCTGCCCAAAGTCGCAGGCATCACGGCTCTTAGGTGCAATATCACCTTTAATTCCACTCTTTGATCCATGGTATAGTATCATGTGCATTCCTCCATATGGACATTATAACCATTCCATACCCCAATCACAATAATATTCATGCACTATCTTTTAAAAATCATATGGGATATTTTATAATGTCCGTTGCGGACTGATTCTTCGTCCTGTCCACCCCATCATTTCAGCTCAGTTAAACATGACATCCCTTTCATCTGCTGCCTCTTCATCATCCGGGTCTGCCTCATAAATAGTTCTCAGCATATCACAAAAGCCTCTGATACCTCCGACATCATCCACAAGCTCTATGCCGTCCTTCCGGATACATACCGGCCGATGTCCAATAACTGTTTCTTCCAGCAAACCGGTCAAAATATCGTCCGCCTCTCCGTTCCTGCTTATTGCTTCCAAACCTCCTGCTTTGATATTCATTCACAGCATTCCTTATGTCAATTTTATGTATTGCTGAGTCTATATATTTCCTCACGGCTTCAAAATCCGGCTTATCATTATTCTTAGCATAAAGGATATCGGATACAGGCACTCTCTCAAGCAACTCATAGCACACAATATCTGCAAATGCATGCATAACCTGATCTATAGTAGCTTCTCTCAGCTTTACCTTATAAGGCTCCGGCTGCTTTTTTGCATAAAAGTCAAATTCATGGACGGTTATCTCCTCCCATCTCGCAAGCATCTCCTCCACCTTAATCTGATTGATGAGATAATGTTCTCCATTTCCCTTATAGCAATATGGTCCTGTATACTTTTTCCTCATCCAGGATCTCACACTCTCTCCCTCTTTGTAATCATCATCCCAATAAATATCCTGATAATTCTCGGTCGGGAATCGGAAATAGACACCTGCCATTTTTGACCACGTCATAAAATCGTTGTTCGTCAATTGATTGAAAACATCATCCGGCAGACTGAAATTATACAAATGTCCGTTCTGCCAGCCGAACATTCTCAATATTGCATAATTCAGAGCATGTAATGAATATCTCCTGGAACCAGAATATCTCTCGATATCGTCTGATCTACCGCTCCATATTTTTTCAGAATTTTCATTTCCTCTTCATCCGTATACTGCATATCCAGTTCCATCCATCTCTATTGTACTACATATTCACAAGGTAATGTATTAAATTTTCAAGGTACTTATAGTGTTCATTTGTCGGGCAACTCATTATTAATAAAATATAAGTATAAGATGATTATACAAATCTGCAACTTTCAAATCTACTATTTTGTCAGTTTTTCTCCCCTTTTTGTCATATTCCTATTCGTAACAGCTACTGACATTACCACATCAAACAATAATTCATAGGTTAAAATAATGATTAATATAGTCCATATCTATACCGACAGGAATAACTTTTACTTCTATACTGTTTTCTATCACTTCACCATTTGGTGCTGTTGCAGTAACAACAATCTCATGAACACCTGTTTCTGTAAATTCAACCTTTTTCTGCCATTCTGTTGTGTTTTTTCGCTCTAATGACACTGTATCTTCTCTGCCAGAGGCAAGGTATGCTGTTATAATAACAGCGTCCGTTTCAAAATTCACTGAAGCGGTCATATCAATTTGCATACCTATATAGAAAGTACTGTACTCTGGATACAAGTATATTTTATATTCGGATTCAGATTTGTCATCAACAATTTTCACTTCGGGGTCCATTTTTGCTTTCCACCTGTCCCAAATTCCGATGACCGATACCCCACTAACTGCAACCAGCAATGTGATAATAGCTATAATTATAGGCAACTTGGATGTACTGCTTGTCTTGATTTCACCAATATCACTTTTCATAGCATCAAGCTTTTCATTCGTATGTCTCGCATTTTCTGCAATAGTCTGACTGTTTTCTTTGATTATATCCAGAGCACTTCTAAATCTCCTATCTGCTTTTCTATTTCTTGCCATTCATGTCACCATTCATCTTTCATGTTTGATGTTAATGCCAGTTTACTAACTAATCACTTTTGAATAAATTATATCATTCAAATACCATATATACAATGTTGCCCCTCTCCTTGATTGGAATTTGAAAATATGCACGCATCTCACCCAAGCAGTATGATTATACCTTATATTTATCTACAGAAACTTA
The DNA here is from genome assembly GCA_000438155.1 of Firmicutes bacterium CAG:95. GTDB lineage: Bacteria > Bacillota > Clostridia > Lachnospirales > Lachnospiraceae > Suilimivivens. The sequence goes on along the minus strand of FR902887.1, from coordinate 6,066 downwards.
TTAACCATGCCGTCTCAATCGGCTATATCACTATTATACAAAGGAGAAGCACTTATGAGCAACCATATACCGTCTATCATAGAAGATTATCTTAACTATTGTAAGACCCAGAAAAGACTGGATCCCAAAACTATTAAAGCATACCGTATTGATCTGACACAGTTTTCTGACTTTTCTGAAAGCTTAAACATCAATGCGTTGTCCTCTTCTGATATTGAATGCTTTATCGGATATCTTAATGAAAATTACAAGGCAAAAACTGTAAAGCGAAAACTGGCTTCTTTAAAAACTTTTTTTCGTCACCTTGAATATAAAGCCATCATTGAAACAAATCCCTTTAATAAAATAAGAACTAAATTACGAGAACCCCTATTACTTCCCAAAACAATACCTTTATATAGCGTTGAAGCATTCCTCCAGGCTATATACACCGAAAATTCTCTGGCGCACACCGCATATCGCCAAAGACGAACTTTATTAGACGCAGCAATTATTGAAACCTTATTCTCCACCGGTATGCGAATCTCCGAATTATGCAGTTTAAGAAATAGCAATGTGAATTTGCAGGACGCTTCCATTCGTATCTATGGAAAAGGATCTAAAGAGCGGATTATTCAAATTGGGAATGATGATGTTCTTCATCTGCTAAAACAATACAAAGATAATTTTCAATCAGAGATTGATGAGAGCGGCTATTTTTTTGTGTGTCCCAATGCCAGTCCGGTGTCTGATCAATCTATCCGACGTATGATTAACAAATACTGCTCTCTTGCTGCCATCGACCTGCACATAACCCCGCATATGTTCCGTCATACCTTTGCAACATGCCTATTAGAAGCTGACGTTGATATCCGCTATATTCAGGAAATGCTTGGACATAGCTCTATTACGGTAACGGAAATTTATACACATGTTGCCCTGTCGAAGCAGAAAGACATCCTTACAACCAAGCATCCTCGAAAAAATTTCAGATTCTAATTATATAAATTGAATGATAATTTTTAGTTATCCATCAGTTATATAGATACAGGATAATTCTAAATTATCTGTATTGGAAGTTTTTGAGATGCAGGTAAGTAGCTGTTTCTTGCTATAAGTTATGAGGTTAACATGAATATCATTGTTTCGCTGGCCAGTTATGAAAAACGTTTCCCTACTTTACATTTATGTTTGAAAACCATAATAAATCAATCTATTAAACCTGACAAATTTTTGTTGTATTTAGACCATTCTTATAAAACTATTCCTCATCAGATTTTGGAATTTCAAGAAAAAGGAATGGAGATTTGTATTGCCGAAACAGATTTGAAATCTCACAATAAATATTTTTATGCTATTCAGCGATATCCAGATGACATCCTAATTACACTTGATGATGATGTACTATATCCAAACAACCTCATAAGCAATTTGCTCCAGACCTACCGGAAATATCCATTTGCTGTTTCAGCCGGTCGAGTGCACAAAATGCGTTTTGATGCCAATGGGTATATTATGCCTTATGATACATGGGAAAAAGAAGCAGCACTGTATAATAAACCATCCATGGATTTACTGGCAACCGGAGTTGGTGGAATACTGTATCCTCCTCATTGTATGGATAAGCGCTTATTTGATAAGGAAAAAATACAACGGCTCTGTTTATATGGAGATGATATATGGCTTAAAGTAATGCAATTACTAAAAGGAACACCGGTAGTAGCTATTCAACAAGAAAAACAACATCCACCAATTATCGGTAATACACAACAATGTGGTTTACATATAATAAACAAAAAACAACATCGTAATGATTTGTACATAAAAAACGTATTCCATGAATATAATTTTATAAGGAAGGATATAAAAAATGAGTAATATTGATATAAGTGTTATTATACCAGCACATAATACGGCTTCTTATTTAAAGAAGTGTTTAGATTCGATGGTAAATCAGACTGCATCTAATGTAGAAATCATTATTGTAGATGATGCATCCGAACCAGCTTTAAAGTCGCTTCTTTATGAGAAATATAAAAACTATCAAAATATTATATTTTTGCGGAATGAAGCTCCTATGCGACCAGGTGGTGCCAGAAACCGTGGAATTGATGTAGCGCATGGAAGATATATAACTTTTTGCGATAGCGATGATTGGGTTGATTTAAATTACTTTGAACAAATTATTAAATATATGGATTCCACCAGAGCGGATATTGGAATGACATCTATGATGCGAAATGATGATTATTCCACAAAACCTATTTACAAATGTTATTATGACCGCCTTTATACATTAACTTCATCCGCAGCTTTAAAAATATTATCCGGAAGCTACGATATGGGGATAAAAATTGTTCCGGCATGTATTAATAAAGTTTATAGGCGAGAATTTATTTTTAATACAAATTCTCGCTTTGAGCAAGATATTTATTTTCAAGGAATATTATATTCCGTTTATACATTTTTAAGAGCTCAAAAAATTATATGTATTCCTGATACAACATATCATCATTATTTAAGAATAAATTCTATAACGCAATCCTTTGACCAGAAGCATATTAACGATTTTGTCGAATGCTTTACACGGATGAGAGCCTATTTTGAAAATTTAGGGAAATATGAAGAATATGCTTTTGAATACTACAGAATTTGCGAACATTATATCAATGTTTTGGTAGCCGAACTTTTCGAATACATTCCAAACGAAAAGGACAAAAAAGCATATCTTATTGAAATTATTAATGCAATAAAAAGCGTAGTAAATTTCGACGATTATTATAAATATATAACCGCCGAACAACTACGTCATCATATCCAACCGCATATAGATAATACCTTTGATGTACTATATTAGGTTACCACGCGCATTTTGGATCAACATAATAAGTAAACTCATCCAATTCTTCATTTAATAAAAAGCGTATTTTGCTGGCAGAAAATTTATTTTCGGCCAGCAATTTTTTGTTATGAATCGGAGCCAGCAAATAACTTCTTACATTATTTAAATAATCAATGGCAGTATCTAAATATCCTATAGCTTCGTTTAAGTTTCCTTTTAGTGTTTCATGCAAGGCAAGTGTTTCATAATAAAAGGCTTGATACCTATTTCTTGATTCATACGGGAAAATTGTATCTTGAAACAAATAATGATTTCCCATAGAAATATCACCTATACTGTAAAAATATGCAGCTAGCGCATAAAGCTTCTTTCGATAATTTCCATATTGATTTATGCGCATTTGCTCGTGAAAATAAGAAACTTTTTCAAAGTAAGAGCGATTATCTTCTACTATCATTTTATAAAAATAATAGTAGAACATGCACCATAAATAATGTTTATCGTGTTCCCCATATTCTGTTAGTATTGTTTTCCCTGTAGTATAAAGCAACTCGATACACAAAGCTGCATCTGTACCGCATAACGTCAATGCATAGCGTGCAGAAAAACTCAAAGCTCGATAATGAAAACCATAGGTTTCCATATCTACTGAATATTCATTATATAATTCTTCTGCTTGTTGGAATTGGCATTCTTTCTGTATCAAAGTTTCTAAAACTCTGAAATCATGGTAATTTATATAGTGTTTTACATCCATATTTTCGTGCGTAATGGCACTGATTTTCCGAATAAGTTTTTCTGCTTCCTTTTTTTGTTCAAGAACGCTCTCGTATTCCATATTTTCATATGAAATTACACCCAATTCCCATAAGCATCTTAGTGAAAGCTGTAACAAATTCGCTTGATAATATTTTTCTGTCTCTTGCTGTATTTTCATAAATGCAGCTTGGCTTTTTGTGGTTTCACCGTTTTGATGTATCGCGTATGCAAAAATATAATATAACCGATAGTATTCATGTGGTTTGAAAATATTTTTTATCACAATATGCTTTTCCGAAATAAATACATCTTTCAAAATATATTCCAATTCAAAATAGGAACCAGCATGGAATAAGCTTTCTATTTTATACAAGCACTCAAAAAGCACCTCTAAATCTATAGAGGTTAGAAATTTGATACGCAAATCCTCCGGACTACCCGGACTATAATTTAAGCTTTGTATGTCTGGCGAAAAATGTTTTCGATAACACATCTGGTAAACAGAATAGTTAGCTATTATATCTCCATTGGTATTATATCTTATCAAAGAATCTTTTAAGAGGTTACTAATTTCAGATTCATATTCAGAAACTTCACTAAAACTTATCGGCTGACATGACCAATATATTTTATCTAAAAGTATACGATATGATGGTCCTTGCAAGAAAACTGTTTTAAAACAGTCCAAAATATGACGTTCTATAATATCACTCACCCAGAAAAGTCTTAAGGAAATTAGTAAATCCTGCATACTTGATATTTTCGTTTTTTCACCAAATAAATATCTTTGAAATAACAAAAGGCTTGTGGCATTTAAGTCAAAGAATTTCATTTCAGCCAGATTATATTTTTCCTCCGGTACAATATCACAATTTGAAAGTATATCATCCGTACTAAGTTCCAAATTTAATGGAAAGGTCACGCAATGCTCAAGTAAATATTTGTAGGAACCGAAATCAAAGTAATACGGTTGACCACAAACTATAAAAAAAACAGGTAATTGCTTCTCATATATTTCACATATGATTTTAGATACCAAAAAAGCACCCTTTTCACTTAATAACTGCATATTGTCTAACACGATAATCCTCTTATTGATAGACATATTATTAGGGAAAAGCGCTGGTTTTTTTAATAGGCTTTCTATATATGACAAGATGTTTTCACAGTCATTTTTGTACTTAATAAAATCCAATAATAAACTTTTTATTCCCACAATATTTATATTGTTCAGATATGATTCATCAATTGTTTCAGGAGAAACATATGGGAATAAAATATAAATCACTAAATACATTAGAATTTGAGCATTTTCTTTAACGGATTCAGTGAATTCACGAAAAAAAATTACATATTTGTGTGCGGAACATTCGCCTAAAAATTTAATAAGAATCGTAGTTTTCCCTACATCTGATTTGCCTTTCAGTGTAACAATACACGGTTCAGTACTTTGGATATAGCCTTTATATCTATCATGAAGCTGTTTCAAAATATTCTCTTGAGACATGAGTTTAAGAATATTTGTTTTTTGTTCCAAAACTTCGATATATCGACATGATTGCAGCTTTACACCATTTAGTTCAAAAACTGGCATGGGTAGCTTTTTATTTTTATTGTTCTTATAGCCGTAGTTTTCTTTTAGTATAAATTGAAATCTTAATATATTTTCTCCCTGTGAAAGACGAATTCCTTTTTTCTTAGATAAAAACCTGACACCTTTGAAATTGCTACAAATATTTATGGATAAATTATGAATATCTTTGGCAGCCCAAATACCTATGTAAGCATCATACGTTTTTCCTATAATAAGTTCTCTTTGCGGTTCTTTAAATATCATGAGATTAGATACTGCATCGTAATATGTGATTTCTTGTGAAACAATAAAATCATCAGATAAAATCGGCTGAAAACCATCCTCATGTTGAAAAAAGTCAGTATATATATCCGGATTGGTTAAAAGCCAATACTCCAATGAATTCTTTGTATAAAATTCAACTTCCTGACATCGTGACGAACATCGCAATGTCTCAGTTATATCCGAAATAGTCTTTGCATCTATCATGACGTTGGTTACAAATACGACCCTTTCAACCATACCGTCATGAATAGCACTAACTATGGTAGAATCGATACGGTAACGTGTTAATCTCTTGACGCGAGTAGAATATTTGGCTTCCATCCACCACTGAGTTGGTTGAGTTTCGTTGGCTTGAAACCCCATAACAATAGCTATTGCATCAGCATTTCCATCCCGTGTTTGAGAAGTCTTTTCCCATTTGATATTTTTGTGCTTTGATTTTATAAATCGTACAGCTAACTTCTCAAAACCATTAAAATTATCAATAATTTTTTCCCAGTCAATATTTTTATTCATAAACACAATCTCGATTTTATCAATTTCTTATCTCAAAAAGCTGTCAATTATCTGCATCTCAAAAAGCTGTCAATTACCCGCGTCTCAAAAACTTCCAATACAGATAATTTAG
>FR902886.1 GCA_000438155.1 Firmicutes bacterium CAG:95 | reverse complement strand
CGGTTTTACGAATGGGGTTCTGAATAGTTATCTTATTTTTTATAATAACGATTCAGAACCAGACAAAACTGAATCGTTATTTTTGACAAACAAAAAACCTCAACTCACATGACGGTATGAGTTGAGGTCTTATATTTTCGTTAAAAATCAGGTCTTCCGGTAATTAAGCCATCTTGTTAACAGCCTGAGCTAAACGGGATACTTTTCTGGAAGCTGTGTTCTTATGGTAAACGCCCTTGCTGGCAGCCTTATCAATTACTGTAGTAGCAGCAACTAAAGCTTCCTGTGCAGCAGCCTTGTCATTTGCTTCAATAGCAACAACAACCTTCTTAACGGCTGTCTTAACTCCGGACTTGATTGCCTTATTTCTTTCAGCTCTTGTTTGATTAACTAAAATTCTCTTCTTTGCAGATTTAATGTTAGCCACGATGTACACCTCCTATTAAAAATCGTAAGTTACTGAGATGTTTCATTAAAGCCGGACACGGACGTCTTAATGTAAACACACGCATATTATTGTAGCCGTATCCTGCAAATATGTCAATAACAAAACGAATAAAATATGATAATTTTGGAAAAATATTGTTACAGTTCAGCCATGCACAATCCTTTCTGCATGGCTGAACTGTAACAAAATAATCATGAAAAAATTTCGGAGGGCAGGAAAATGGAGCAGGTACAGATCCGGACGGATTTGGCTTTAGAAGCACGGGAGAGTGTCTCAGAGAAGGAGGAACATCTTCATGGGGTGCAGGTGGAGGAAGAATATAAGGAAGAAAGTGAAATCAGGATTACACGGGTAACGATCGGGAGTAAGAATGGGGCACGCCTTCTGGGAAAGGCAATGGGAACCTATGTGACACTGGAGGCTCCTAATATGGCACATCCTGACGAGGATTACCATGAGGAGATTGCCAGGGAACTGGCGGATCAGATTAAATCCCTGCTTCCGAAGAAAAAGGAACAGCTGAGTATTCTCATTGTCGGTCTTGGAAACCGGGAGGTAACGGCAGATTCGTTGGGACCGCGTGTGGTGGATAACCTGACCATTACCAGGCATATGGTGATGGAATTCGGAAATGCGGCCTATGAAGGCCGTAAGCTACCTCTTACCAGCAGCCTGGTTCCGGGCGTCATGGCGAAGACCGGGATGGAATCGCAGGAAATCATCAGTGGTGTGGTGACACAGACCCATCCGGATCTCGTACTTGTAATTGATGCACTGGCTGCCCGTTCAATCAAAAGACTGAACCGTACCATTCAGATTTCCAATGCCGGAATTAATCCCGGTTCCGGAGTCGGAAATTACCGGAATGCCATTCAGGAGGAAAATCTGGGTGTACCGGTCATTGCCCTCGGCGTGCCCACGGTGGTGGACGCTGCAACCATCGTACAGGACGCTGTTTTTAAGGACTGTGGTATGGAGGATCAGGATTTTCTTGACCGGAAAGAAAAGATAACAGGCGCTATGGATGAGCTTTACAATATGTATGTCACAGGAAAGGATGTGGATTACGAGATCCGGCAGATCAGTCATATCATCTGTAATGCCATTCACCTGGCACTGGAGCTGTAAAACGCATGAAATTGAATGTTTAAGACAAAGCAAGCATAAAATACCCTAGTGGGGTGTGAAAGCTTGTATAGATTATGGAACAGTCATCTGGCCCGGAAGGGTATCATACAATTTGCAGCACTGGTATTGATTAGTCAGGTGGAATGGGCATATCTTCCGGTGGCGGGATATCTGCGGCAGATGGACAGCAGGGCCGCGGAGCTGTCTTTGACCGAACGCGCCATTGCCATGGAATCTGCCTATTACTATTATGGAGCATATTTGACGGCAGACTCGGAAGCGGTGGCAGTAGGAGTAAAAGACGCAGGAACGCAAGCTGCTAAAACAGAAGAATCTAAAACAGACGCAGGCGTAGCAGGAGCGGTGGAATCAGAAACGGAAGCAGCTAAAACAGCAGTGGATACCGCAGGAGCGGAGAAAACAGAAACGGAAGCAGCTAAAACAGAAGTGGGTGCCGCAGGAGCGGAGATCACGCAAACAGAAGGAGCAGAGACAGAGGATGCAGGGGGCTCAGAACTGACAGAACGGGCTGAACTGGCAGATTTGGAAGCAGAAGGTGTGCAGGATGCACAGACTGAAGCCCTGGAAGAAATGCGGATTCAAATTGTTGATTCGGATGAACAGGGAACTCCGGCAGGGATACAGATTCAGCCGGAGATTCAGGAAGGGATGTTGAAGGAGCAGAATCGTTCAGGGAATAAAAGTACAGAGATTCCACAAGAGGAGTATTTTAAGCAGATGCTTAGGGAGAACGGAATGGAAGACGTTGACAACAATTTAACTGAAAGCGAATCGGGACAGAATGAAGAGCCCGGTCAGGGGGAGGAAGAAAACGAAAGTTTCTCACAGGGAGCCTCTTCTTCCGGATTTGAACTGGCGGCGGTGCCCGCTTATACATATGATTGGACGAAGCAATGGACACAGGACGATTTGCGCTCCGAATTCTTTGCAGTGGATGGCTCCACCAGTATGAAGGAAGAATATTTGAATGCAGAACGATTATTAAATGAAGATTTAATAATAAACAATGAAGACGAAACGCAGGGTCCACAGATCCTGATTTATCATACGCATGCAAGTGAAGATTTCGTGGATTCTGTTCCGGGTGACCCATCGACAACGATTGTCGGAGCCGGTGAGCGCCTGACGGAGCTACTCGAAGAATATGGCTTCCGCGTACTGCATGATACGGGTGTCTATGATCAGGAACGGGACAGTGCCTATGAAAAGGCACTTCCGTCGGTAGAGCAGATTTTGAAGGAGAATCCGGGTATCGAAGTGGTGATTGATCTGCACCGGGATGAAATGGCAAATGACCGGAGACTTGTCATGGATTTGCAGGGACGACCGACAGCACGTTTTATGTTCTTTAACGGGTTGAGCTATTTGCGCAGGCAGGGAGAGATCTCCTATCTGGAAAACCCTTATATTCTTGATAATCTGGCGTTTTCCTTTCAGGCGCAGGTGCTTGCCAATGAATATTATCCGGGACTGACACGCAAGATTTATCTCAAAGCCTACCGTTATAATATGCATTTATGCCCGAAAAGCATGCTGATCGAATTAGGGGCACAGAATAATACGGTCGAAGAAATCATGAATGCCTGCGATCCATTAGCACATGTTCTTGCCATGGTGCTCAAAAAGAGGTAAAATGATAACTATTCAGAACTGGGACTTTTGACCCCGACATCATTTTATATGTGTATGGCGAAGTAACCACATGAGGTAAACTACGCTGTGAAACAGCGGTTTTACGAATGCGGTTCTGAATAGTTATCAGTATAATCAGGAAAGGTTTAGAATTTATGTCACATATTGATCAGAGCAAAATCCGGAATTTCTGCATTGTAGCGCATATTGATCATGGTAAGTCTACGCTTGCAGACCGTATCATAGAAAAGACGGGGCTTTTGACCAGCCGTGAAATGCAGGCACAGGTACTTGACAACATGGATCTGGAAAGAGAACGTGGAATCACGATTAAGGCACAGTCCGTCCGGACGATTTATAAAGCGCAGGATGGTGAGGAATATATTTTCAACCTGATTGACACTCCGGGACATGTGGACTTCAACTACGAGGTCAGCAGAAGTCTTGCTGCATGTGATGGTGCCATTCTCGTCGTGGATGCGGCACAGGGAATTGAGGCACAGACCCTTGCAAACGTTTATCTGGCACTGGATCATGACCTTGAGGTGTTCCCGGTCATTAATAAAATCGATCTGCCAAGTGCAGAGCCGGAGCGTGTAAAGAATGAAATTGAAGATGTGATCGGTATTGAGGCACAGGATGCACCGCTTATTTCAGCCAAGAACGGAATCGGCATAGATGAAGTGCTCGAAGCAATTGTACATAAGATTCCGGCACCCGATGGAGACCCCGATCAGCCGCTTAAAGCGTTGATTTTTGATTCCGTATACGATTCCTATAAGGGGGTCATTATTTTCTGCCGTCTGAGGGATGGCAGGGTTTCTAAAGGGACAAGCATTAAGATGATGGCAACCGGCGCAACCGCAGAGGTTGTAGAGGTTGGCTATTTCGGAGCAGGTCAGTTCATTCCCTGTGATGAACTCGAAGCCGGTATGGTAGGCTATATTACTGCTTCAATTAAGAATGTAAAGGATACGGCGGTCGGAGATACCGTGACAGATCTTAACAATCCCTGTGCAGAGCCGCTTCCCGGATATAAGAAGGTAAATTCCATGGTGTATTGCGGAATGTATCCGGCAGACGGTGCAAAGTACCCGGATCTGCGGGATGCATTAGAAAAGCTGCAGTTAAACGATGCTTCCTTAAGCTATGAGCCGGAAACCTCAATTGCCCTTGGCTTTGGCTTCCGATGCGGATTTTTGGGACTGCTTCATCTGGAGATTATTCAGGAGCGTTTAGAGCGGGAGTACAATCTGGATCTCGTAACAACCGCACCGGGTGTTATTTATCATGTGCACAAGCTGAACGGGGAAATGATTGAACTGACGAATCCGTCCAATCTGCCGGATCCGACAGAAATTGATTATATGGAAGAACCGGTGGTTTCCGCAGAGATCATGGTAACAACCGAGTTTATCGGCTCGATCATGGAGCTTTGTCAGGAACGCCGGGGTAAATATCTTGGCATGGAGTATATTGAATCTACCAGAGCACTGCTGAAATACGAACTGCCGTTAAATGAGATTATTTACGATTTCTTTGATGCACTGAAGTCCCGCTCCAGAGGCTATGCTTCCTTTGACTATGAGTTAAAGGGCTATGAGCGGGCGGAGCTTGTGAAGCTGGATATTCTGATTAACAAGGAAGAGGTTGATGCGCTTTCCTTTATCGTGCACGCAGACAGTGCCTATGAACGTGGACGGAAGATGTGTGAGAAGCTAAAGGACGAGATCCCGCGTCACATGTTTGAGGTTCCGATCCAGGCAGCGATTGGAGGTAAGGTCATCGCGAGAGAAACCGTCAAGGCTTATCGTAAGGATGTGCTTGCGAAGTGTTACGGTGGTGATATTACCCGTAAGAAAAAGCTTCTGGAAAAGCAGAAGGAAGGAAAGAAACGTATGCGTCAGATTGGTAACGTGGAAATTCCGCAGAAAGCATTTATGAGTGTATTAAAGCTGGATGATAAATAAATGGAACAAAATTTGAGCTTGTATCTTCATATACCATTTTGTGTACGGAAATGTCTCTACTGTGATTTCCTGTCCGGGCCGCAGAGTGCGGGCGTGCAGGAGCAGTATGTAGAGGCACTGTGCCGTGAAATACAGGAGACATCGCCTGAATACCGGGAGTATCAGGTGGTGTCTGTTTTTATTGGCGGTGGAACCCCTTCGGTACTTCTGCCCGAACAGACAATACGCATTATGGAAACGTTGAAAAGCTGCTTTACCCTTACGGATACCTGCGAGATCAGCATGGAGATGAACCCGGGAACGGTGACACCGGAAAAGATGAATGCTTACCGTGCCTGTGGAATTAACCGGATCAGTATCGGCCTGCAGTCGGCCAACGATGGAGAACTGAAAGCCCTTGGCAGGATCCATACCTGTGCGGATTTTCTGAAGGCCTATGAAATGGCAGTGGAAGCGGGCTTTACCAATATCAATGTGGATCTGATGTCTGCCATTCCGGAGCAGACACTTAAGTCCTATCAGGAAACCCTGCAGAAGGTATTGGCGCTGCAGCCACAGCCGGTACATATTTCTGCCTATAGCCTGATCGTGGAAGAGGGCACCCCCTTTTATGAACAGGAGCTGAATCTGCCGGACGAGGAGACGGAACGCAGAATGTATGAAATAACGGATGATATTTTAAGAAATGCCGGGTATCACCGCTATGAAATTTCCAATTATGCCAAAGCAGGAAAGGAATGCGTTCACAATAAGGTGTACTGGCAGAGAGGCAATTATCTCGGCCTTGGAATCGGCAGTGCCTCTCTGATTCAGAATGTCCGGTTCCATAATGTGACAGATGTTTCGAGTTATGTAAACTTGATGCTGGGTGAAAATTCGACTGGAAATGAGATTGAAAATGAGATTGAAAATGCAAGTAAAGAGTGTGGAGAAAAGTTTCAGGCTGAAAAGGACTGTCTGAAAAATAGCAATACTGAAAAAGAATGTCTGAAAAAAAACAATGCTGGAAAGAACGATCTGAAAAAAGAAAATGCCGAAAAAGAGCAGGTGGGAAAACTTACTGCTGAAAAAGAACAAGTGGAAAAGGTTAATGCTGAAATAGAGAATGTGAAAAAAGATAATATTGAAAAGAATTCTGCGGAAGAAGGTAATACAGAAAAAAATAACATACAAAGTGGGAATGCAGCCCGCCCAGATAAAAACATGATTGGAAGGGTGAAAAAATTAAGAGAGGACGTACAGGAGCTTCCAATTGAGGAACAGATGGAGGAATTCATGTTTTTGGGACTGCGGATGATGGAAGGAGTTTCAGAACGCAGTTTTTTTGAAAACTTTGGGAGACGTTTTGAAGAGGTATTTCCGGGGGTGATTGAGAAGCATGAGAAGTTGGGATTACTTGAAGTGACAGGAGAAGAGTTCGTTCATCTGAAACTGACATCACATGGAATTGATGTCAGCAATCAGGTTTTTGTGGACTTTATGCTGTGAAAATATTTTTGCTTATTGGAGATGTTGTAGGAACCGGATTTTTAGTTGCCAAGTATCTCTTATATCAGTATAATCAAAGGTGGTGGAAAGGTTACTGTTCGCACCGTCCGGCAGATAATTAAATTAGTGGGAAAGGCACTTGAAGACACCGCAGGTCATAGAATAATAAAAAAGACTTTGGTGGTGCCCTTTGAAAACCTTTCAACAACCTTTATCTACGGAACAGGAGGCACAATATATACAGCTTTTGCATGCGGATGATCCGGTACAGGCAGCCAGGGCGCGTGAGATTCTGATTGAGAAAAATTTACGTCTGGTGGCACATATTGCAAAGAAATATCAGAATGTGGATGAAAATATGGAGGATCTGATTTCCATAGGAACCATCGGATTGATTAAAGCGATAGAGTCCTTTGATGCAGGAAAAGGAAAGCTGAGTACTTATGCATCACGATGTATTGATAATGAATTTCTGATGCTGCTGCGCAGCAAAAAGAAAAATTCCCGTGAGGTTTCTCTTTTTGAACCGATTGGGACAGACAAAGAGGGAAATGAAATCAGTCTCCTGGATGTGATTGAGCAGGTGCAGGAAGATGTTGTGGAACGGATGTATGAAAGGGAGAGCATCCGGAGGTTGAAAATACTGATGCAGCAGGTGCTTACACATCGGGAACGTGAAATTATCGAATTGAGATATGGTCTACAGACAGGGACAGAGGTAACACAGCGGGAGGTCGGAGAACGCTTCGGGATCTCACGAAGTTATGTTTCCAGGATAGAAAAACGAGCGTTATTAAAGCTGAGAGAAGGATTAAAAACTTATAACTGTGGAAGTTCCTGAGCAGTTATGAAAGCATACGGATAGGAGGAAATAATAAATGTCAAATATCCCTACAATAGAGGAACTGCTCCGGGATGCAAAGCGTGCGGGAGCTTCCGACGTACATATCACAGTTGGTATTCCACCGAAAATGCGTGTAAACGGGCAGTTAATCACGATGAACTATGACCGGCTTCTGCCGCCGGATACCCTGCAGATGCTGGATCAGTTTATGGATGAGCGGCAGAGGGCCATGTTTGATCGGGATGGCGAACATGATATGTCTTTTTCTATTCCGAATCTGGGAAGATACCGTGTCAATGCGTACCGTCAGAGAGGCTCTGTGGCAATTGCACTGCGGCTTGTCGGAACCCAGGTTCCATCACCTGAGGTGCTTGGTGTGCCGGAGTCAGTCATTGACCTGTATCAGCGTAAGAAAGGTCTGATTCTGGTAACGGGACCTACCGGAAGCGGTAAGTCTACCACACTGGCGGCGATTATCGATAAAATTAATAACAACAGGGAATGCCATGTAATTACGTTGGAGGATCCGATTGAATATCTGCATCAGCATAAGAAGTCCATGGTAAACCAGAGAGAAATCGGTCTGGATTCCCAGTCTTATGCCAATGCACTTCGTGCGGCCCTCCGTGAAGATCCAGATGTGATTCTTGTCGGAGAGATGCGTGACTTTGAAACCATCAGTGTTGCAATTACTGCAGCCGAAACCGGACACCTGGTGCTTTCTACCCTGCATACCATCGGGGCGGCAAGCACCGTAGACCGTGTGATTGACGTATTCCCGCCACACCAGCAGCAGCAGATCCGCGTACAGCTTGCCAATGTATTAGAGGCAGTTGTTTCCCAGCAGTTGATTCCTAAGGCAGATGGATCCGGACGTGTGGCAGCCTTTGAGGTACTGCATTCCAACCATGCCGTCCGCAATCTGATCCGTGAGGGGAAGGCCTACCAGCTGATGAGTGTGATGCAGACGAACCGTAAGCAGGGCATGATGATTATGGATGAAGCCATCATGCAGCTTTATTACAGCGGAGTGATCGATCGTGAAATGGCGATCCAGTTTGCTACTGATCCGGATGGAATGGAGCATAAGATTATCTGATGAATTAAACCGGAAGCATATGGAATGGGCAATTCTATGTGTTTTCGGTTTTTCTTTTTGGGTGGACAGAACTTATGTGTTTCCAGATATTTTCTTTTAGGGGGACAGAACTTATGTGATTCCAGATATTTTTTAGGGGACAGAATTTATGTGTTTCCAGATGTTTTCTTTTTGGGGGACAGAACTTATGTGATTCCAGATATTTTCTTTTTGAGGTGGATAGAATTTATGTGTTTCCTGATATTATCTTTTTGAGGTGGATAGAATTTATGTGATTCCAGATATTTTTTAGGGGACAGAATTTATGTGTTTCCAACCATTTTTTGGTGGATAGAACTTATGTGTGCTTCCAGATATTTTTCTTAAGGGCACAATTTATATATTCACGGAGATGGATTGGACATAAAGAGCACTTCTGATAGCAATATATCCAAATTTGATAATAATTGATAATAATGGGAAGCTGAATGGTTGGAGAACGGTGGAAAATTGGATATATCATTGAAGGAAAAGCAGGAAAATATCCAAAAGACAGGGTACTCAGAGAAGGAAGACATGAAATGGAAGTGAAAA
>FR902885.1 GCA_000438155.1 Firmicutes bacterium CAG:95 | reverse complement strand
GAAAACGAATAAGGCCAAAGAGGATATTGTTTCATCAAAAGTAAAAATGAATATGATCCATGAGGCATTTTTTACAATATTTGCGCTGCTTGTGGCCATGCTGGATATCGGGATTCTTTTTTACGCATGGAAAACGCAAAATCTTACAGTGGGTTCGGTAGTTGCACTAATTACACTGATTGAAAATGCTTATACGCCGATTGCAATTTTTAATGTACTTTATGTTCAATATAAATTGGATAAGGCATCCTATAAGAGATTTGAAGAATTTCTGGATTTAAAGGATGATGTTCAATTAACAAAAGGCGATGCAATCCATATGGATATCGGTGAAATAGCAATTAAGAATTTATCATTTCAATATGAGGAACGAAAAATTATTGATGATTTGAGCCTGTCCATAAAAAAGGGAGAAAAGATCGCTTTTGTAGGAGAAAGTGGTTCCGGAAAATCGACCCTGATTAAAATATTATTGGGATTACTGAAATACAGTCAGGGAAAAGTCCGCTTAGGAGACATGGAGTTAAGAGGAATCTGTCTTGATAATCTGTATGACCGGGTCAGTTTCCTATCACAGGATGCCCCTGTTTTTGATGGAACAATAAAAGAAAATCTGGTATTTGACAGAATGGTGCCGGAAGAACGAATACGGGATGCATTGAGAGAAGTGCAGCTATCTGATCTGGTTGAGAATCTTGCAGAAGGCTTGAGCACCGAGATTGGTGAGAAAGGGACTTGTCTATCCGGTGGAGAAAAACAGAGACTTGCATTGGCTCGCTTGTGGTTTCAAACTCCTGAACTTGTCATTTTGGATGAAGCAACATCTGCAATGGATAATTTAACCGGAGAAAATGTAATGAAATCTATTATGAGTAAATTGAAAGACAAAACAGTCATTGCCATTGCACATAGGTTAAATTCCATTTCCGGTTTTGACAGAATTATTCTCTTTAGAGAAGGAAAGATCGTGGGACAAGGGACTTTTGAAGAACTATTGCGTACAGATTCTTATTTTATGGACCTGTATCATGCGAGTGTGCAATGATTGTATTTTTACATTTAAATTAAAAGTATGCATAAAAATTAATTTTAAAATTATTTTTACTCAAAAATGATCAACTGGATCATTTTCTCATATGCATGGCAACTAAAGATAAAAACAGTTGTCTACAAAATGTGGACAACTGTTTTCTTGACTGCTATATTATTCGCTATATTGCAATTAAGAATACGTTAAGAATATGGCAGAATAGAGAATAAAATGCTGTAAATATACAGGCAAATAAGTTGAATGATTTGTAGCAAATGTGTATAATATAGTTAGCAGAGAACAAAGCAAGCTAATTTTATGAAACGGAGGAATTGATATGCCAAATATTAAACCTATTTCGGATTTAAGAAATTATACAGCAGTAATCAGCGAGGTTGCATACGGAAAACGAGTTTATTTAACCCGTAATGGACATGGACAATGTGCAATCATTGATATGAAAGAACTAGATGAATTGGATAAGCAGAAAGCTCTCTATCAGCTTATGAGCAAATTGAATGAAGCAGAAATTTCCATTCGTGAGGAGGGAACCATTTCGGCAGATGAGTTAGAAGCAGAATTGGGGGTAGCAGATTGAAGAAAGTTGAATACTCACAAATCGTAAGGCGTAAACTTAAAGTATTAAGAGGGCGTTTGACAAGTGAATTTGGTTCGGAAGTATCTAGGAAATCTTTGAAACAGATTACTGATGCAGCTAGAAGCCTTGAAAAATTTGCAGAACGGGGTGTAGCTGTATCAGCAATGTATGATATTGAATGTGATTACAGATACCTCTATGTGGGACATAATTATTTGTTTTATAGAATTGAGGCAGATAAGATTATCATTGCAGAAATGTTCGATGATAGGGAAGATTTTATGTATAAGTTGTTTGGTATTTCGACAATATCACAAGAGTCCATAGATTATTGGGACGAGTAATTAAAAATGTACGGAAAACATCAGGCTAAATAGATTGAAGTAGAACAAAATATGTAAATTCAAATTTTCAGACGCTGGAACAGTAAGGAGAATCATGGCAACATGAATGTAAAACAATTTTGGAAAGCCGTTCTTGCACAAGATGAGAAAGAAATCAGAAAATACTTTCATAAAGATGCCTATGTGAATTGGCATTGTACTAATGAACGTTTTACGATAGATGAATATATTATTGCAAATTGTGAGTACCCTGGGGAGTGGGATGGAATTGTTGAGCGGATAGAAATGATAAATGATTTGATTATTACTGTTACACAAATCTATCCTAAAGATAAAAGTATTTCTTTTCATGTAACGTCCTTTATTCAAATGAAAAATGATAAAATCATAGCAATAGATGAGTATTATGCCGATGATAGTGCGGCACCACAATGGAGATTGGACAAGCACATAGGAACATTCATTAAATAAATCGGAATTGACCAAGCTCTTTTGCTTGGAGGTGTTTATTTTGAATAATGCAATCAAAAAAATATTATTGGCAATATTAGGATTTCTGCAAGGAACTCTTGGTAGTTACTTAGCATTACTGGGGTGGGCGTTTGCATTTCCTGAAACTTCTCCCGGTGCAAAAGATTATGAAGAGGATATGTTTTTTTGTACCATTTGGATATATTATGATGTTCGCATGGTTAGTCATAATGATAACCGCAATTATTCTGCTTCGAAAAAATAAGGCAAATTTTCTGTCTTTTATAATACCTTGGTTTATGGGATTAGTTGGATGTTTGACAATAATTGTACTGATATATTGTACCTTCATAGCCAGACTGTCCCGGAGGGGGAGCTACGCTTTTTTTAGCTGGTGAAG
>FR902884.1:28622-43349 GCA_000438155.1 Firmicutes bacterium CAG:95 | reverse complement strand
CAATCATTTCTGCATGGCTGAACTGTTACCCATTTTTTGAATTTGGAGGCGCTGAAGAATTGACATTACAGAGCATTTTCGATAATATTAAAATAACTATGCAGAATCATGCAAATTGTTTTTGCAAACCCTTAATTGTTTTGCAAATGCATGCATCTTTCCATTTTCATAGTTACGTAATGTGTATAAGAATACACAGGAAAGGAATGTTATGGGCAATAAAGGAAAGTATTATATTACGACTGCGATTGCGTATACTTCGGGGAAGCCGCATATAGGAAACAGTTATGAAATCGTTCTGGCAGACAGTATCGCCAGATTTAAGAGAAAAGACGGCTATGATGTGTTCTTCCAGACAGGAACCGACGAGCATGGCCAGAAGATTGAAATCAAGGCACAGGAAGCCGGAATTACACCGAAGGAATTTGTTGACCGGACAGCCGCAACGATCCGCAGCTTGTGGGATCTGATGGACACCTCTTATGACAAATTTATCCGTACTACGGACGAACCGCATGAGAAGCAGGTACAGAAGATTTTCAAGAGACTGTATAATCAGGGAGATATCTATAAGGGCTCCTATGAAGGAATGTATTGTACACCGTGTGAATCCTTCTGGACCGAATCCCAGTTAAAGGATGGCAAGTGTCCGGACTGTGGAAGAGAAGTAAAGCCGGCGAAGGAAGAGGCATATTTCTTTAAGATGAGCAAATATGCAGATCGGCTGATTGAGCATATCAATACCCATCCGGAATTTATCCAGCCGGTATCCCGTAAGAATGAAATGATGAACAACTTCTTATTACCGGGACTGCAGGATCTGTGTGTATCGAGAACCTCCTTTAAGTGGGGAATTCCGGTAGACTTTGATGACAAGCATGTTATTTATGTATGGCTGGATGCACTGACGAACTATATTACCGGTATCGGCTATGATTGTGAGGGCAACAGCTCTGAGCAGTATAAGAAGCTCTGGCCCGCAGACCTTCATCTGATAGGTAAGGATATTATCCGTTTCCATACCATTTACTGGCCGATCTTCCTGATGGCATTGGGAGAGCCTCTGCCGAAGCAGGTATTTGGTCATCCCTGGTTATTGATGAATAACGATAAGATGAGTAAGTCCAAGGGAAATGTGATTTATGCTGATGACCTGGTAGACTTCTTTGGTGTCGATGCTGTCCGTTACTATGTACTGCATGAGATGCCGTTTGATAACGATGGGAACATTACATGGGAGCTTGTAACGGAGCGTACCAATGCCGAGCTTGCCAATACACTCGGTAATCTGGTGAATCGTACAATTTCCATGAGCAATAAATATTTTGGCGGTATAGTAGCAGACAAGAAGGTTACCGGTGAGATGGATGAAGACCTTAAGGCAGTCGTAACAGGTACCTATAAGAGAGTATCTGCGAAGATGGACGAGCTGCGTGTGGCAGATGCCATCACGGAGATTTTTGCACTGTTCAAACGCTGCAACAAATATATTGATGAAACAGAGCCGTGGGTACTTGCCAAGGATGAGGCCAACATGGATCGTCTTTCCACCGTTTTATACAATCTGGTAGAGAGTATTGCAACCGGCGCTTCCTTACTTGAGCCGTTCATGCCTTCTACCGCAAAGAAGATCGTACAGCAGCTCAATACTTCCGTCAGAAGCTTTGAAGACTGTGAGAAGTTCGGCCTTTATGAAAGCGGAAATAAGGTAACTGCAGAACCGGAAATTCTTTTTGCAAGACTGAAGGTCGAAGAAGTGATGGAAAAGGTCAACGCCATGTATGCAGAACGCAAGGCACAGGCCGCAGGGGAAAATGGGGAAGCAGTAGAAGAAAATGTGATTGATATCGAACCGAAGGAAGAAATTACCTTTGATGATTTTGCTAAAATGCAGTTCCAGATAGGAGAAATTATCAAGTGTGAGGAAGTTCCGAAGTCCAAGAAGCTTTTATGCTCACAGGTGAGGATCGGCAGTCAGATAAAGCAGATTGTTTCCGGCATTAAGCAGCACTACAGTGCAGAGGAGATGGTCGGTAAGAAGGTGATGGTTCTGGTGAACTTAAAGCCTGCAAAGCTTGCAGGAGTTCTTTCAGAAGGAATGCTGCTTTGTGCAGAGGATGCAGAGGGGAATCTGGCACTTCTGACACCGGAGAAGGAAATGCCGGCAGGAGCAGAAATCAGCTAAAACATCAGGTTGCGGGGGCACTTATGGTTAAAAAAGAAGAGTTTTTATTTGATTCAAGGGATGGAAAATCCAGGATCCACGCGGTACGCTGGGTTCCGGAGGGCAAAATCTGTTGTATTCTGCAGGTTGTCCACGGAATGGCGGAGTTCGTGGAGCGCTATGAGCCGATGGCCATGTATCTGGGAGAGAAGGGGATCATGGTTACCGGAGAGGATCATCTCGGACATGGAAAAAGTGTCGGCGAAAATGGGAAATACGGGTTCTTCTGTGAACAGGATCCGGCAACGGTTGTCGTGCGGGATGTACACCGCCTGAAGAAGATGAATCAGGAGGAGTACCCGGGAATCCCGTATGTGATCTTAGGACACAGTATGGGTTCCTTTATCACCAGAAACTATCTGTTCCGTTACGGGACAGGAATTCAGGGAGCGATTATCTGTGGTACCGGTTCCCAGCCGAAGGCTCTGGTGAAGCTTTGTCTGATGATCGAACGTGTACAGCGTCTTTTCCTCGGAGCCGGTCATGTGGCGAAGGGAATCGATAAGCTGGCATTTGGCAATTATAATAAGAAAATCGTGGAAGCGGCAACGGCATTTGACTGGCTTTGTACGGATGAAAAGGAAGTTCAGAAGTATCTGGATGAACCGATGTGTGGTTTCACCTTTACATTAAATGGCTTCCGGACTTTGTTTACCCTGTTGGACCGCCTGAATAAGGATGAAAACCTCAAGGAGATGCCGAAGGATCTGCCGGTTCTGTTCATTGCAGGAACGGATGATCCGGTTGGAAATTACGGTGAGGGAGTACGTAAAGCTCAGGAGGACTTTAAGAGAGTCGGAATGAAGCGGACATCCCTGAGGCTGTACGAAGGCTGCAGACACGAAATCTTGAATGAGCCCATAAAACAGCAGATTTTTGACGACATCTATGCATGGGTTATGGAGTGCGTAGAGGAGTATTAGTGAAAAAGTTTTTCTTATGTTTATTATTTGTCCTGATGCTGGGAACAGCGGGGTATATGGTCGTGCTCGGGCAGCGTTATACAGCCTGGAAGGAAAGCGCTTCCGTGGATTATTCTGCGGCAGTAGGAGAAATGACGGGGCAGTTTGGACAGCTTGTGAAAAATGTGGATGCGGATACGGCGAACCAGGTGCTTGATTTTGTGAGGGACAAGCTTGACAGCGGAGCACTCGATTCACGGGAAGGTCTGAAGGATGCGCTGCAGGAAGGCAAGGAGCAGTTCGGTGTGGAAATCAGTGAAGCGGATGCACAGAAAATTGTGGATACGGTGGATCAGCTTGAGCAGTTCGGTTTCTCTCCGGACACCGTGATTGATGAGGCAAAGAGCCTTTATGAAAAGTACGGGGAAGACTGTGTGGATCATGTGAACGAAGCCGTGACGAATGCAGTAAAGGCTGCTGCTGCAAATGCGGCAGAGAGCTTTGCGGATTATCTGAAGGAGTCGGTGACGGATACCTTACAGGGAATTTTTAAACGGGAGTAAATAGTTGTTACTTCAAACGAGGGAAATAGTACCAAAGGACTAGACACCCGGCGGAAAAAGGACTATAATATGATCAGGGAAAATGATACATCCTATGAGACCCGTTTTATCGGGCAGAACGAATGGGATGACGCTATGGCACTGGCATGGAAAACATTTTTGAAGTTTGAGGCCGCTGATTATTCTGAAGAGGGAATAGCGAATTTTAAGGACTTTATCACCGATACAAATCTGAAAAGAATGTTTGACAGAGGAATGTATCAGGTGATGGGAGCTTATGACGGAGAGCATATGGTCGGTATGATTGCTCTCCGGAATGAGAGTCATATTTCGCTGCTATTTGTAGATAAAGAGTATCATTATCGGGGAATCGGACGGAGCCTTGTTATGGCAATGGCCGATTATGTAAAACAGGAACTTGGTAAGATTGCCGTGTCAGTGAATGCATCACCGTATGCGGTCGGATTTTACCACAAAATCGGGTTTCACGATGTTGGACTGCAGACACATAGCAGCGGCATCATCTATACCCCAATGAGACTAAACTTGTAAAGGAAGTAAAAATGGGACGTTTTTTTAATTTAGACAGTCCGGTCATGGTTGCTTTAACCAAAATGGCCGATCTGATTATTGTGAATCTTCTGGCATTTTTCTGCTGTCTGCCGATTATTACGGTCGGTGCATCGATGACAGCCCTGCATTATGTGGTACTTAAGATTGTACGTGATGAAGAATGCTACATTGTAAAAAGCTTTTTTAAATCTTTTAAAGAGAATTTCAGACAGGCAACTGTAATCTGGCTGATTGAAGTGCTACTGATTATTATTTTTGCAGCGGATTTCTGGATAATCCGGAATGCACAAAACAGTCTTCCGTCCTGGATGAGCCTTCTGCTAATCGGTGTAGCCATTCTGGCAGTACTTGCTCTGACACTGGCTTTTCCGTTACTTGCAAAATTTGATAACAGCGTGAAGATGACACTTAAGAACTCTGCACTGATGGGGATTATGATCCTTCCCAAGACCATTTTAATGGTAGCGTGCTGGGCACTGCCGTTGATTATTATTTTCTGGGTGCCACAGATCATGCCGGTTACCTTCTGCTTCGGAATGTCCGGTCCGGCACTGTTGAATGCATTTCTGTATAATAAGACCTTTAAGAAGTTTGAGCCGGAACAGGATGTGAAGGATGCGGATGACTGGAGTATACCGGTAGAGGAAGATGCAGAGGCTTTGGAAGAAACAGATGAGACAGATATGCAGGAGAAGGATAAAGCAGCGGAAGGAAACTCCGCTGAGGAATAGAAAGAAATCATAAAGTGATGAATCCGTTGTATAGGGAGAAGACTATGAAAAGCGAATGGAAGAAGGTTTTGCTCCAATGGGTCTGTCCGATAATTGTGTTGTTTTTTATATTGGTTCTATTGTTTTCGAGATTTTCCAAATCCTTAAATGAGGGCATTGCCAGCAATTTCGAGAGGAATATGGAGTATCAGGTAGAACTTTGTGCCACAAAGCTCGGGCAGGAATTTGAAAAAATCCATACAGTTGGGAAAATGATCTGTTCAATGGTATCCTCCGGTACCGGACAGCCCGGAGAGGTAAAGGAATTACTGAATCTTGCAGTGGAACAGACTGAAGTTTACGAAGCACTGGTGTTCCGGCCCGATGGCAGCGCCATTCTTCATGACGGCAGAGTCTTACTGCTTAATGATGCTAACTACTATGAGTGGGTAAGCGAGGCAACACAGTTCTCTTACCGTTATGTGAGCAATGACGGGATTACCGGAACAGAGGCAGTTTTAATGATTGTTCCTGCGGAGGGACAGGGACAGAAGATTGTGATGTATTATCCCGTTCAGAAGATCCGCAGCATGATCAATATGAAGGATGCGTTTGGCAATGCCACATTTATAACGCTCTTAGATGAAAAAGGCCGCGTGATTGTTACAACGGATGAAACCTCTTCGTTTTTTAAAACCCGGGATTTCTGGAATAATGCGGATAAGCCGTATCTGGCAAGGGCAACTGTTGCCGGCCAGAAGGCAGGCGATGGACAGACCGGATGTCTTGCATTTACTGTGGATGGAGAAGAAAGAACCGTTGTTTATGCGCCGGTTTATAAATGGTGTCTGGCTGCAGGTGTGCATCAGAGCTATGTGAACTATATGGAACAGCATCAGGCGAAGAAGCTGATGATGAAACTGGGTTGGATTATTATTACCATCATCCTCGGAGTTCTACTGATTGTAATAATTAACTTTATGGCCCGTATTACTGCGGCAAAGAGCAATAAGCAGCTTGAGGAAAAGGCAGACAGCGATCTGCTTACCGGTCTTGGAAATAAGCTTGCCACTGAACGCCGGATCAAGGAATACATGGCGGATTATCCCGATTCACTGGCAGTCATGTTCGTACTGGATATTGATAATTTCAAGAAGATCAATGATACGATGGGGCATGCCTTCGGCGATGAGGTATTACGGGAGCTGGGAAGACAGATCGGAGTGAATTTCCGTGTGACTGATATTATCGGCCGGACCGGCGGTGACGAATTTACAATCTTCCTGAAAAATCTCAAGGATGACAGCAATACGATCCGTGAGGCGCAGAAGCTGGAATATTTTTTCAGGCATTTCCAGGTTGGCGATTACGTGAAGTATTCTGCTACAGCCAGTATCGGTGCAGCAGTATTTCCGGCAGACGGATCTGATTTTGAAACGTTGTATAAGGCAGCCGATGCTGCACTTTACAAGGCAAAGAAACGAGGCAAAAACCAGCTTGCATTCTTCGATGACCGTGACCGTAAATAGTACATGTACAATCTGCCTATGAAAAAAGTACTTTTTTAGTCAGGTTGCCATTGCAAGAGGAAAAGTCCTTTGAATTTCAACACTTTTTACAATGTGGGGGAAAAAATTTGTGGAATAGTGGCATAGTCAAAAAGTACAATCTCATGTATACTAATCATAGATTTTAAAGACGTAACTATTTTTTAAGGAGGCAAATAAAATGTCAAGTTTATCATTAAAGAATATTTGCAAGGTTTATCCTAACGGATTCGAAGCTGTTAAGGATTTCAACCTTGAAATCAAGGATCAGGAGTTTATCATCTTCGTAGGACCTTCAGGATGTGGTAAGTCTACTACACTTCGTATGATTGCAGGTCTGGAAGATATTTCCTCCGGTGAACTGAAGATCGGTGACAGAGTAGTTAACGATGTAGAGCCTAAGGACAGAGATATCGCAATGGTATTCCAGAACTACGCTCTGTATCCTCATATGTCTGTATATGACAATATGGCTTTCGGTCTTAAGTTAAGAAAAGTACCGAAGGATGAAATTGATAAGATGGTTAAGGAAGCAGCTAAGGTCCTTGATTTAACACCTCTTCTTGATCGTAAGCCGAAGGCTCTTTCCGGTGGTCAGAGACAGCGTGTTGCCATGGGACGTGCAATCGTTCGTAATCCTAAGGTATTCCTTATGGACGAACCTCTTTCCAACCTGGATGCCAAGTTACGTGTACAGATGCGTATCGAGATCGCTAAATTACATCAGAGATTAGGTACAACAATCATCTACGTAACACATGACCAGACAGAAGCTATGACCCTTGGTGATAGAATCGTCGTTATGAAGGATGGTGTAATCCAGCAGGTTGATACTCCTCAGAACTTATATGAGAAGCCGACCAACTTATTCGTAGCAGGATTCATGGGATCACCTCAGATGAACTTCTTAGATGCTACCGTAGAAGTAAATGGTGACACTGCAAGCCTTAAGGTTGCAGGAAGCAGCATTCCGCTTCCTCCGGCTAAGTCCAAGAAGCTGATTGAAGGCGGTTACGCTGGAAAGACAGTTACATTTGGTATTCGTCCTGAAGATGTATATGATTCCGAAATGTTCATCGAGACATCCAAGTGTGTATTTGAATCTACAATTAAGGTATATGAATTACTTGGTGCTGAAGTTTACTTATACTTTGATCTGGCTGAGTTCCCGATCACGGCAAGAGTTGATTCCCGTACAACAGCTAGACCTGGCGATACTGTTAAGTTCGCTTTCGATGTTGAAAAGATTCATGTATTCGATAAGGAAACAGAACAGGTTATTACAAACTAGTATGATGTATATGAGAGGGATGCCAAAAGGCATCCCTTTTGTGTAGAGCACTTAGCGAAAGCGAGCCGAAGGCGGCCCGAAAAATGTAAAGGAGTAAAGAGATGATATCTACTCAGGTTTTGGCAAACTGTATTGAGGAACTTCATAATATTACCAAAGTAGATCTTTGCGTTTATGATGCAGATGGAATCGAGGTAGTTTCTACCTTTGACAATGAAGAGGTTACGGGAGACATGATCCGGTATTTCATTGCTTCTCCTGCGGACAGTCAGGTGATTGGAATTCATCATCTTTTGAAAGTATCGGAAGAAGGAGAATTACTGTATGCGTTAGTCGCACGTGGAAGTGGTGATGAAAGCTACATGGTTGGTAAAATTGCGGTCAGCCAGTTGCTGCAGCTGCAGAGTGCTTATAAGGAGCGTTTTGACCGGAATAACTTTTTCCAGAATCTGTTAATGGATAATCTGCTGTTGGTTGATGTGTACAACCGGGCGAAGAAGCTTCATGTAGAGGTTGCAGTACCACGTGTTGTACTTCTGGTTGAAGCGGATAAGGAAAAGGACAGCACGATAGCAGAACTGCTTCGCGGTATGTTTTCTTCACAATCGGGAGATTTTGTTACTGCGGTAGATGAGAACAACGTTATTCTGATTAAGAGCCTGGAGCCTGAAGAGGGGTATGAAGAGATTCATCAGGTGGCGCAGAGCATAGTGGATACAATCAGTGCGGAGGCTATGACGAATGTCCGTGTGTCATATGGAACCATTGTGCAGGAATTGAAGGATGTTTCCAAGTCCTATAAGGAAGCAATGATGGCGATTGATGTCGGCAAGATCTTTTATGCGGAGAAGCGTGTAAATTCCTATGCGACACTTGGCATTGGAAGACTGATTTACCAGCTTCCGACCAATCTTTGTAAGATCTTCATGGAAGAGATCTTTGGAGATACCGATCCGGGCAGCCTGGATGATGAGATTGTATCCACAGCATATAAATTTTTTGAGAATAATCTGAATGTATCAGAAACCTCCAGACAGTTATTTATTCATCGGAATACATTGGTGTATCGTGTTGAAAAGCTGCAAAAGGCAACCGGACTGGATGTGCGTACCTTTGATGATGCGCTGACCTTTAAGATTGCCATGATGGTATATGATTACATGTGCTATCTTGAGGCACAGAATGGGATTTAAGGTCTGTATTTTATTAAGAACAGGTATAGATTTCTCCATACAATGAATATAGTAGTACAGACTATATTCATTGTATGGAGTTTTTATGTTTGTAAGAAAAAATTATTATCTTTATGCAGAAAATGCGGAAAAACAGAATGAAAAAAAGAAACTGCTGGGAAGCGTAAGGCTCACACGGATCGAAGAGCAGTGGACAATGGAAATCCAGTGGAAGGACGAAAATGATGCAGCAGCGTTGGTTTCAAAAGCGGAGGAAGAAGAATTACAACTCCAGATCAAGGAAAAAGAAATAATTCTTAGGTGTAAAAAGCGGGACTTGAGAGAGGATCAGGATCAGAGGAAACCGGTTGGAGAACAGAATGAAGCGGGAAGTCTGGCAGGAATTTATAATGAGGAGAAGAAAATATCTGTAAATACAGGGAAACACCAAGAACAGGAATTGAGTGAAAATACAGAAAAATATATAGAAGAAGATGCAGAGGATGCAGCAGATACCAATGCGGATAAAACAGAAGAGCAGGAGTTAGCTGTTACTGCTACAGAAAATATACGGAAAGAGGACAAACAGGAAGAAGATAAGCAGGAAGAAGATAAGCAGGAAGAGGATAAACAGGAAAGGGAGGAACAGCAAAGGAAACTACAGATCCGGACAGGCGGAGAAGACAGGGGCCATCAGATCGATCAGGAATGGGAGCAGATACGCAGTTCCTGTCACAAGGTGGAGAATTGCAGGGAGCTTGGAGAAGTCTATCGTGTTAATAAGGGAAATTTTGCAGTACTCCCGGAATCAATGAAACATATCCTGCAGAACAGCTTTTTAGTGCATGGCCTGATGAATTATGGATATTTATTATTATTCCGTGTGGATGAAAAGGCGGGACAGTTTGGAGTGGGGGTTCCGGGTGTATATTACGAGAAGGAGAAGCTTGTCGCAGAGATGTTTGGCTTTCCGCAATTCTGGTGTGATGGCAGGTCAGATAATGGAAAATTTGGTTATTACTTGCGAATCGTGTCATAGAATTGTATAATGAAAATAGTAAGAAAGAACTAGCTTACGGTAGAGGGTTTACTATGAAAATTGCGGTTATTATGGGGGGAATCCGTTTTGACAGCCAGAAACGGATTCTGAATGGAATTATAGAGAAGGCGAAAGAGGATCAGGCAGACATCTATGTATTTAGTTGTGACGTGTGGTCTTATTCAACAACACAGTTTATTACCGGAGAGATGGAAATCTATAAGCTCCCCGATTTTACGAACTATGATGGTGTCATTATTCATGGTGATACGTTATATAATGCTGAGACGATTGCAAATATTGTTCAGAATGTGCATGATGCCGGAGTACCCTGTGTTAATCTGACACTGGAAGTTGAGGGTATGGCGAATCTTAGTATGGAGAATGACAATGGGATTACACTGTTGATCAATCATCTTGTTGAAAAGCATGGTGCGAAAACCATCAACCTTATTTCCGGTCCGGAGGGAAATTCTGATGGAGAAGGACGGTTGAATGCCTATAAGAAGGCATTGGAAGAGCATGGAATGGAGATTGAGGATCACCGGATTTATTTTGGTGATTACCATCCTAAGAGTGGAATGGAGGCTGTGGAATTTTTTGCAGATTCCGGACTGGATATGCCGGATGCTATTATGGCAGCAAATGATGAGATGGCACTCGGAGCCCTGTACGAACTTGAAAGGCGTGGGTATCGTATACCGGAGGATATCATGATTACCGGATATGATAATATTTATGAGGCACAGAACCATGCTCCCCGTATTACGAGTGTACAGCGTCCGGAGGAGGAGCTGGGACGTAAGGCATATACCTATCTGATGGATGAGATCGCCGGTAAGCCTAAGATCGGCAGTGAGCAGCTTCTTTCCTGGCCGGTGTTTGCCGAAAGCTGTGGATGCAGGTGCGATACGAAGGAAGACTTTGCAGAACTCCGCAGGAAGCTGGCACAGGATCGAATTGAGACTACCACCTATACGGAGATTATTAAAGCTTCCTCTGCAGACTTTGTAGGGGTGGAGACACAGAAGGATCTGTTTGAGAAGATTCGTAAATATATTGCCATGTTAGATCCGGAGGAGTTTTACCTTTGCCTGGGATATAACACGAATTCCATTAATACCGATATTATGTCTCATCTGAATACCGAGGCCGGAAATATGGATTTACTGACGTATCCGAAGGATGCGACAGTTCCGATTGCTTACCGGAATGGACATTTTGAGACCTACGGACGTTTTCATGTAAACGAATTGCTTCCTGAGAAATACAAGGAACATGACGGAAGTATGCTTTATACCATCGTTCCGGTACATTATCAGGAAAGAACCTACGGATACTGTGTACTGGGAAAGAGCCGTCTCCTGATTGACAGCTCCTGGTTTCATTTGTTTATTATGAATATTAATAATGCCTTAGAGAGCGTGCGGAAGCAGGAAGTTATGAATGCGATGGTTGAGAGACTGAACCGCATGTGGGTATATGATACATTGACCGGTATCTTTAACCGTGCCGGATTCTTCAAGTTCTCTTCTGCAATTGTAAAAGAGGCACAGGAACGAGGTAAGCCGTTATTTGTGTTGTTTCTTGATCTGGATGGTCTGAAGAAGGTCAATGATCAGTATGGACATGACGAAGGTGACGCATATATTAAGGCAATGGCCAATGTATTGAATCAGGTGCGTAAGCATGGTGAGCTGCTGATGCGGTATGGTGGAGATGAATTTGTTATTCTGTCCAAAGGTTACACAGATGCAGATGCGAAGAACTATATTTCCCAGATTCAGACAGGAATCGAGAATTATAATGCAAATTCGAACCATGAGTATACACTGGAAGCAAGTATGGGGTATACCATTGTAGAGCCGGCACCGGATCTGGATATTGAGGAAATTATTGAGGCCGCAGACCAGGAAATGTATAAAATGAAGAAGGCTAAGAAAGCGGCACGCAGGGATTGACTGGTATAACGGTTTCTAAATAACTATACCACCATTCAAAAGCATGCCCAATAAGGCAATATGGACATTGAAGGTAAGTGATTGATGTATTAAAAGAACCGTGGACTTTGTCCATAAGGAACTGCTACGCGTTACCAAAGCAGTTAACTGAGATCAGGCACCCTTACGGCACATGGCAGGTTCTGCTTAGTGCTGCTTTGTTCCCAACCTGACACGGTTCGCAGTCTCCATTGCGTAAGACCCAATCGTTAACGCCACTTACTCCGGGCAGCCATAGCAGCTCCTTACAAACAAGAGCTGCACGGTTCAGACTTATTTAGTATATGTGTTTTTTTATTCGTTGTCAATGGGAGTTATACAATGTTAATCAGTGGTTTAAATAAAACAACATTATTGGATTATCCTGGAAGAGTTGCAGCAACGGTATTTACCGGAGGCTGCAATTTTCGTTGTCCGTTCTGTCATAACGGGGGACTGGTATTAAGCCCGCTGACACAGGAGCATTACACGGAAGAGGATATCCTTGGTTTTCTTAAAAAGCGTAAACATATTCTGTCCGGCGTCTGCATTACCGGTGGAGAACCGACCATTCAACAGGATCTTCCGGACTTCATTCGGAAAATTAAAGAATTGGGGCTGGCAGTAAAACTGGATACGAACGGTTCTCATCCACATATGCTGGAGGAATTGATCGGAAAGAAGCAGATTGATTATGTGGCAATGGACATCAAGAATGTACCCGGGAAATATCAGGAGACAACGGGACTTGCAGAAGAAGGAGCGTATGCAGAAGCATCTGATAATGCTTTTCCTGTGAAGGATGTGCAGCAGTCTGTGGAGCTGCTGAAAAAATCCGGTATTCCTTATGAATTCCGGACAACGGTTGTAAAAGAATTTCATACACAACAGGTGCTTCAGGAGATCTGTATATGGATTGCCGGAAGCCCTGCCTATTATTTACAACAGTTTGAGGATAGTGGACAACTGATTGCAAAAATGGAAGGATCTGTGGATAAGGGTATGATTTTTCATGCTTATGAAGAAGCAGAGATCAAAAGAATTGCGGAGCATCTGAACCATATTCCGGGGATGGAAGGAAAGGTGCATTTGCGAGGAATGAACGGGAAATAAGCAAACTATAGCTATGACCAGGAGGTTCTGGTGAAAACAACACAACTAACCGACCAGGAAAAGTACATGAAGGAAGCATTACGGCAGGCGAAGAAGGCCTATGCATTGGGTGAGGTACCGATTGGCTGCGTGATCGTGCATGAAGGAAAAATTATCGGGAGAGGATATAACCGTCGGAATACGGATAAAAATACATTGGCGCATGCGGAAATTACCGCAATCAATAAGGCAAGCAGGAAATTAGGTGACTGGAGGCTTGAGGGATGTACGCTGTATGTGACGCTGGAGCCTTGTCAGATGTGCGCCGGGGCGATTGTACAGGCAAGAATCGATGAAGTGGTTATGGCCAGTATGAATCCGAAGGCAGGCTGCGGAGGATCCATCTTAAATATTCTGGAAATGCCTGAGTTTAATCATCAGGTGAAGGTGACAAGGGGAATTTTGGAAGAAGAATGCTCCCATATGCTGACACAGTTCTTTAAAGAGCTCCGTATCCGCAACAAGGCAGAAAAGGAACTCCGTAAAGAACAGGAGCAGCAGAAGAATCTGAATGAGGATTTATTATCCGGTCAATAAGAATTCACAATGTTCTGCAGCCAGACATTACTCTTAATCATAAAGAAGCCGATGATGACCTTGATGATTTCTGTAAAGCTGACAAGGAAAAATACCATCGTGATGGAAAGCGTGGTAAAGCGTGATAGAACGAAGGCATAGGGAATCATGACCACCCAGGTATAAACACTGTCAAACAGGAAAGTGACGATGGTTTTGCCGCCGGAACGCAGGGTAAAATAGCTGCAGTGGGAGAAGGCACACAGAGGCATCGCCATTGCAGAAATAATAATGAAGTTTTTGGCAAGAGCCTTGATGCCGGGTTCTGTCTTATAGATTTCAGGGAAAAGACCGCCGAGCAGGATCATAATGACAGAGATACAGGCACAACACGCCACATCAAAGAAGATGATCTTATTATCGGCATCCTTTGCTTCCTCGAGCTGACCGGCTCCCAATTTCTGACCAACCACAATTGAAATACAGTTTCCAAGCTGCAGATAAACAATATTAAACAGATTGGAAATTGTGGAGGAAATATTCTGCGCAGCAACCACCTCAAGACCCCGTACAGCATAGCATTGTACGATGACGGCCATGCCAACCGCCCACAGCATTTCATTAAACATTAAGGGCAGTCCCTTACGGAAAATATCGACAAGAATGGATCCGGGGATGCGTAATCCTTTATACACACCAATAAGATAAGGATTCTTATAAAGGTGGCGGTGAGCCCAGACAACAACAATCAGGCATTCCGTGTAACGGGCGATTACAGTGGCAATGGCAGCTCCGGCTACACCAAGCTCCGGTGCTCCGAAGGCACCGAAAATCAGTACATAATCAAGGACCAGGTTGGTAATCACCGCAACAATACCGGAAACCATCGGCACGAAGGTCTGTCCGGTTTCACGGATCGTGCTTACGTAGGTCTGGGAAACAGCAAAGGGGAGCAGACCAAAGATCATGATGGCGAGATATTCTTTGCCATAGGACAGGGCAAGCCGGGTATTACCGACAGAACCTCCGTCATTTAAGTAGAGGGAAATGAGCGGTTCA
>FR902884.1:22171-28604 GCA_000438155.1 Firmicutes bacterium CAG:95 | reverse complement strand
AGCGGTTCATCCAGGAAATGAAACAGCACACAGGCAATCGCAGTGATCAGCAGACAGGCGTACAATTTGAAACGGAAGGTATATTTCTGTCCCTCAAAGTCTCCTTTTCCGAAAAACTGCGCACTGAAAATACCTGCACCGGAGACGCCTCCAAAGATGCAGATATTAAATACAAAAAATAACTGATTTACAATGGCAACGCCGGACATGGGTTCTGTTCCGATCTGTCCGACCATAATATTATCCAGGAAACTGACAAAGCTTGTGATTCCGTTTTGGACAATCATCGGAAAGGCCAGAAAAATCAGATAACGGTAAAAGGCTTTATCTCCAATAAATTTTTTCTTTGCTTTGGTTAAAATTCCAGTCTGACTCATAAGGTACTCCAATTGTTTCATATTCGTGCATTTATTCTGTTTTCATAGTGGAATCCGGCCAGTGAAGACGATGGAGCTCTCCGGTAAGCTGCATACTTTCGAAATTCTGCTGACGGAGTGCTTCGTATAAAACGATCGATACCGAATTCGATAAGTTTAAGGACCGGATCGTGGGCAACATCGGGATTCTGATGCACGTGTCTGAATATTCTATCAGAATTTCCTCCGGAATACCAGCACTTTCTTTTCCAAACATAATATAATCGTCCGGTCCAAAGGAAACGTCCGTATAGACATGCTGCGCCTTGGTGGTGGCCATCCAGATTCTGGCGCCGGGATGTCGGGATTTGAAATCCTCAAAATTGATATAACGAGTGACATTCAGATGCTCCCAGTAATCCATGCCGGCACGTTTAATGGACTTTTCGTTAAGCTGGAAGCCAAGCGGCTCAATTAAATGAAGATCTGTGCCAGTGGCGACACAGGTTCTTCCAATATTTCCCGTATTTGCCGGAATCTCCGGCTGATGTAAGATGATATGCATGTTTGTTCCTTCTTTCTGTAATGAATGATAAATGTGGTATCTTCTGATCTGGCCGGAGAAATTAGTATTCATCCTCTTCGTCTGCGGCAACCGGAAGTGAAAAAATAAATTCAGAGCCAACGCCTTCTGTACTGATGACGTTAATGTTTTCACCATGGGAACGGATGATTTCCCGGGTAATGGAAAGTCCTAAGCCGGTTCCCTTCTTGTCCCTGCCACGGGACAGATCAGATTTGTAAAAGCGTTCCCAGATCTGCTTCAGTTCGTCCTTCGGAATACCGATTCCACTGTCCTTTACAGAGACAAATACCTTATTGTGCTTTTCCGTGGTTTCAATCCTGATAATGGAATCCTCGTGGCTGAATTTGATGGCATTGTCGAGAAGGTTGTACAATACCTGCTGGATTTTCCCGACATCGGCTTTGACATAAAGCTCGTCACCGGTGAGGATGAGTTCAATGGCAATCATCTTCTGCCTGCAGGTGCCTTCAAAGGAGGCAGCCGTGTTACGGATGACGGCGTTGATGTTAAAGCGGCTGATATCCAGGAGCATTCCCTTCGTATTCAGGTTATTTAAGGTCAGCAGACTGTTTGTCAGCTTACGGAGCCGTTCGGTTTCGTTCAATACAATGTTCAGATATTTTTCGTAAAGCTCCGGAGGAATTGTGCCATCGAGCATTGCTTCCAGATAACCCTTGATGGAGGTTAAGGGTGAGCGGAAGTCGTGGGAAACATTTGCCACGAACTTCTTCTGATCGTCTTCGGAACGTGCAATTTCACCTGCCATGTAAGAAATGGTTGCACCAAGGTATCCGATTTCATCTTCACTGTCGATCTGAAATTCATAGTGCATGTTGCCGGATGCATACTGCTCGGTTGCCTGCGTGATTTTGCGTAAAGGAAGATAAACCAGCTCAGTAAAAAAGATCAGGATAATCAATGACAGTAAAAACAGAATGACGAGCATAATATAGGAAATGTTCAGCAGACTGTTACAGGATGCGGTGAGGTTACTCATCGGATAATGGATGACTACATATCCACGTACCTTGAAATCGGAGGTGATCGGAGCAAAGACACTCAACTGTTCCTCTGTAAAGGTATCAAAGAAATTCCCGACGGTGTAGTAGGAGCCTTCCGTAATGGTCGGGTCAAAATTGTCGATGACAATTTCATTTTCCACGTTGATGGGTTCATTGGAACAGAGCACCAGACGTCCGGACGGGTTAATGATCCACAGGGTAGCTGAAAGGTAGGTATCCAGTGCATCCAGCTGGTTTTTCACACTTTCCAGAGTGGTTTCATTGTTGTAAAGGTCGGAAGCGTAGGTGTTGGCAATCAGTGTTGCTTCCTTATACAAGGCATCTGCTTTTTCACGCTTCAGATGCTCCATGGTCATACTGCTTACAAAGGTAGCAACAACCATGAAACCAAAAAATCCGAAGATGATATAAGCCAGAATAAATTTCAGATAAAGTGTTTTCTTCATAAAAGCCTCGCTGCTTATCATCGATAAGCATTCATGAATTATTTCGTCTCAAACTTGTAGCCGATACCCCAGATGGTGGCAATCCTCCAGTGTTCATGATCGTTGATTTTCTCACGCAGACGCTTAATATGTACGTCAACGGTACGGGTATCACCAATGTATTCATATCCCCAGATCTGGTCAAGAAGCTGTTCACGGGTAAATACATGGTTCGGGGAAGAGGCAAGGAAATACAGAAGCTCCAGCTCCTTTGGCGGCATTTCAATCGTGCGTCCCATATAGAGGACAGAGTAGTTGGTCTGATTAATAATCAGATCCGGATATTCCACACATCGGATATCGGCAGCCTCCGGTGCGGCAGCAGCCGGTTTGTAACGGCGCAGAACTGCCTTGACACGTGCCACCAGTTCTTTGGAGTCAAACGGTTTTTCCATATAGTCGTCGGCACCGAGCTCCAATCCCAGAACCTTATCAAAAATCTCGCCCTTGGCAGAGAGCATGATGATCGGAATGGATGACTTGGCACGGATTTCCCGGCAGACCTGGTAGCCGTCAATGCCCGGAAGCATGAGATCAAGCAGGATCAGGTTGGGGGCAAAGCTGTCCGCGAGTGTAAGTGCAGTCTCGCCATCGCCGGCGATCATGGTTTCAAAGCATTCCTTTGTAAGATAAAGCGAAATCAGTTCTGCAATATTGTTGTCATCATCTACAATTAAAATTTTCTGTTTAGCAGCCATATATTATTCTACCTTTCCTGAATAGTTACCATTTCAAAACTTCTGACAGATCATTAAAATAAATCGTTGAAATTTTCGTATTATTAAAGTTATTCCTTAAAGGTGACGATGGTAACACCGGCGTCGCCTTCTCCATATTCCCCAAGCCGATAGCTCTTCACATATTTAATGCGCTTCAAATGGTTCTGCACGGCACTGCGGAGAGCACCGGTTCCTTTGCCGTGTACGACACGGACGGAAGGAAGATGTGCAAGGTAGGCATCGTCCAGATATTTATCAAGCTCGGCAAGCGCTTCGTCCACGGTTTTGCCAAGAAGATTGATTTCAGCGGAAACGTGCATGGATTTGGACATCTTCACACTTCCGGTATGACTTCTTTGTAAAACCGGCTTCTCGGGCGCTGCTTTGGTTTCTCCGTATGCAAGATCCTTGATATTTGTCTGGGAGCGCATGATACCGCACTGTACGAACAGATTTCCTTTGTGATCCGGAAGCGTGCTGACGGTTCCGACAAGTCCCATGGAGAGGATTTTCACGGTGTCACCGAGTTTGAGGTCCTCAGCCCTGACCTTTTTCCCGGATCTGGTGGGAGCCGTTTTCAGTGCCAGTTTGTCGTTCTTCTTACCGATTTCACCTCGGAGCTTTTCACGCTCCTTTTCTAGCGTTTTCAGAGAAACATTGGGACCGGCTTTCTGGAAAATCCGGATGGTTTCATCGGCCGTTTCCTTGGCATCCTGCAGGATCTCACGGGCCTGCTCATTGGCTTCACGTAAGATGCGGTCCTTTGCCATATCAATTTTTTCGTTCTTCTGCTGCAGCTTTTCGCGGAGTGCTTTGATTTCTTCCTTATAAGAAGCAATCTCGCGGCGTTCCTTCTCAATGGTGATCCTGCTTTCCTCAAGATCGGAGAGCAGGTCTTCAAAGCTTTTATCCTGTGTACCGATCTGTGCGGTGGCAGCTTCGATGATATGATCGGGAAGCCCGAGCTTTTTGGAAATCGCGAAGGCATTACTTTTTCCGGGAACGCCGATTAACAGGCGGTAGGTCGGAGAAAGGGTATCTACGTTAAATTCACAGCAGGCGTTCTCCACAAAACCGGTAGAAAGTGCATAGACCTTAAGCTCACTGTAATGGGTAGTGGCAACCGTGCGGATTCCGCGCTCATGCAGGTAGTTCAGAACTGCAATTGCAAGGGCGGCACCTTCGGTCGGATCGGTTCCTGCACCCAGTTCATCAAACAGGCACAGTGAATCGGCATCGGCTTTCTGGAGGATAGAAACAATGCTGGTCATATGGGAGGAGAAGGTACTGAGACTCTGCTCAATGCTCTGCTCGTCACCGATATCTGCAAATACTTCTGTAAAAATAGATAGCTCGCTGCGGTCGAGCGCAGGAATATGAAGACCAGCCTGTCCCATGAGGGTAAACAGTCCGATGGTTTTTAAGCTTACGGTTTTACCACCGGTATTGGGGCCGGTGATGACCAGAAGGTCAAAATCCTTTCCGAGATGGATATCAATCGGAACTACCTTTTTCGAAGGAAGGAGAGGATGACGTCCTTTCCGGATCTGGATATAGTGATCGGTATTAAAAACCGGCTTTGTTGCATTTAAGTCAAGTGCAAGGGAAGCCTTGGCAAAAATAAAGTCAAGCTGTGTCATCAGCTGTTGGTTGCGCGCCAGCTCTTCCGTGTGTTCGGCGCAGAGCTGACTTAAGGAAAAGAGAATGGCTTCGATCTCTTCCTTTTCCTGAATGGAAAGCTCTTTCAATTGATTGTTGAGATTGACGATGGCTTCCGGTTCGATGAAAAAGGTAGAACCGGTCGAGGACTGATCATGTACCATACCTCTGACCTGTCCCTTATATTCTGCCTTGACAGGAATACAGTAGCGGTCGTTACGCATCGTAATAACGTTGTCCTGCAGGTAGGTTCGGTAGGAGCCGTTCACCATGCTGTTCAGCTGGGAGTGAATTTTGTCTCCGGTTAAGACAATGGAACGGCGGATGGATTTCAGCTTCGGACTGGCATCGTCTGCAATTTCCTCTTCGGACAGAATACAGCGGCTGATTTCCTCCGATACTCTGGTAAGCGGTTCCAACGCTGCAAAATAGGGTGTTAACGAGGTATCGGCATCCTCCTCGCGGGCTTTGCGTCCATAGGATTTGATGCGGGCGGTATTCTGGAGAAGACCTGCGATGCCGAGAAGCTCCGGGATGGAGAGGGCGGAGCCGATCTCCAGACTCTTGATGGCAAACTGCAGATCCTTGTTGCCGCCAAAGGAAGTAGAGCCCTTCGTAAGCAGCATGGAGAGCGCATCGCCCGTTTCCTGCTGGGCTTTCTCAATCGCAGATAAATCCGTGGAAGGAATGAGCCTGCGGCACAGCTCCCGTCCAGGAGCAGAGGTTGCTTTGTCTATGAGTAATTGAATGATTTTGTCGTATTCCAGGGTGTGTAAAACTTTGGTGTTCATAAAATAATGTTTAACTCCTTGACATTTGGGTGAGTACAGTGGTTTTGTTCCATTATGGGTAAAATGGACAAGAATGCTATTTATAGCATAATTAATTAAAGTATAACATATTTGGAAGTGGAATAGATATAAAGTTATAAAAATGTAGATGAAGAACTTTACAAAAAAATCTTGGGTGATCAGGACGATAAAGATCAGGTATTTGAGAAAATCAGACAAGTCAAGGTGTCAGTTATTTATTATTCGGTGTACTAGTATGTAAGAAAGTAGAAAAAAATATTCGTTGGAAACCTACTTGAAAAAAATATAAAAAAGTATAAAATAAAAGAAAAAGTATAAAAATGTATAAAGAGATAGAAAAAGTATAAATAATTATAAATGAGGTAATCACATGCAAAATCCATTTACAACTACATTCAGTAAAACACCGGAATCCACATATATCCATACTAATATGATTGATGAGATATTAGAGAATTTTTCATATGATAATCCATCAGAGTCTGTTTACAAGATAACCGGAGTCAGAGGATCTGGAAAAACAGTTATTCTGGCGAAAGTAGAGGAGGAATTGAAAATTAATCAAAGCAAATATAAGGATTGGCTTGTCTTTGATGTAAATCCAACCAGAGATATACTGGGACAGATAGCAGCAATGCTTGTAAAGGAAGGCTATGGTTCTGTAGATAAAACCACGGGAGTGAATATTTCTGCAACCGTGTTGGGATCAGGTGGAGGTTTTGGATATACAAAAGCGACAAATGATGCTTTTTTTGATATTGGAGTAGAAATTGAACTGATGGTACAAGCGGTTC